>QIFG01000071.1 GCA_003228735.1 Zetaproteobacteria bacterium | reverse complement strand
GCTATGGCTACGACCTGCGTCGCCTTCCTTGCGATCATCCCGATTGGGACGGCAACGCGGCTCATGGAAGACTTGTTCAGAGCTTCCCTAAATCAGCCGCCGACGAAGAAGGTTAGGTGGACTTGATGGTTATGCAAATGAATGGGCGTATTGTTTTACAAAATTCAATCAGCTTGACCATTGTTTTCTGGCTTTAATGTTCTTGTTTTATATTTTTCCATTTCAACCTTTTCTTGAGCAGATTCATCATCATAATCAACATCATCTAGGTATGTTTGAGTTATATGACAATACTCTCTGTAGAGTTCGCATCGCGTTGGTTTTTCCGGGTCATGATTGAGAAACACAGACATCATTTGTTCTTTTACGATAAAATCATGGGATATTTTGTTTGTTGCATTTTCATGTAACACAAGATCTTTGACATTGGCTCCAAAGCTAACTTTAACTAAGCCATTTTCTTTAAGCTCTCGTAATTCTTCGGCATGTTGTTTGTCCACGGGCATCACCTCTGTTATATCTAGACTATTTGGCTTGGTTATGAGTTTATATACTTTTACTGATAGTTCCTTAATTCTTACTAACAAATTTTCATAGGGGCATGGTTTTACAGCAAAATCATCCATACCAGCTTCATAGCATTCTTTTTTATAATTGCCGTTGGATGTGAGTGCAATGATTGGGAAATAGCTAACGGTTTTTCTGATTATTTTTGTTGCCTCAATTCCATTCATTATTGGCATTTCAATATCCATCAAGCAGAGGTCATATTTGCCATCGTTTTTCTGTGCGAATTCCACAGCCTCTTGGCCATTTGTTGCTATATCAAAACCATATCCCCAATGATGCATTAACGCACGGTGAACTTTTTGAATGACCGGGCTATCTTCTGCAATTAATATGTTCATCGCTCATTCCTAGTTTTTCGCATAACGTTGTCGTTGACTGGCATGCTGTAGCGCCGAACGGGCTGTGCTATTTAAGCACGGAACGAACGTCGCGGCGGTTTGCTTCCACCTTGATGCGTTCCAATAAATCCTCCGGCAACCGGATGGAGATCGACTTCGTGGATGGCTTCAGATTGGGGAGCAGTGCTTTTTTAGCTTTGCTCCAGTCCACATACTCCGAGGAATCATGACGCTCCCAGAAGCTGCGTTCTTCCTTCTCCGAGGTGAATTCGGGGATCAGCTTGGGTTTTTTGATCAAAGAACTCATGCGGCCTTAAGCTTTTCGCGGGTTAGCGCTTGCCGAACACGGGCCAGCACTTTTTCCGACGGCTTATGGCCGGGCCGTTCTATCTTGGCGATATATGCCTGGCTCACATCCAACCACACTGCAAGCTTCTTTTGCGTGAGTCCCGCTTCGATCCGTGCCGCCCTGATTGGATTGGATACATAATCCGGCACACGGAAAGGAATAAATTCATCCTCCTCACCAGTGAGGTCGAGGTATTCCTTATAGGGGAGAACCACGAATGCCGGTTGGCCGTGGTCATAAATAATCTGCGGTTTCATCGGTAAGCCTCCCTGCGGTGGGCTACGCGGATAATGGCAATCACCCTGATGTCATCCTCGCGGTCAAATAACACCCGGTAAGCGCCAACCCGAAGCCTGAAATGGGCTGCCGGAAGATTCTCAAGCGGCTTTACATCAAGCGCCGAGTTATCCGGATCATGCCCCAGCATGGCAATTTTTTCGGCAATGCGCTCGCGTGTTTGCCGTGGAAGTTTTTTCAATTCCTTGGCTGCCCGCCGGGCGATCATTACCTCGTAATACATTACGAAATATAACCCTTATTATAACCTAATACAACCTGTGGTCAGGTGTGATCGGCCCAGAACTCGGTGCCGGAACGCATGCTGCCGATGCGTTCGATCAGCGTATTAATGTCTTCCGGATTGTCGGCGAAATTCAGCCGGTCGGTCTGCACGATCAACAGGGGCGTTTCCTGATAGTGAAAGAAGAACTTGTCGTAGGCGGTGGCGATGTCCCTGAGGTAGTCGGGCGTCATGCCGCGCTCCATGGGCCGTGAACGTTTTCTGGCGCGCTCCAGAATCACCTTGAAATCGGCCTGTAGATAGATAACCAGATCAGGTCGCGGGATTTTCACGGAAACACAGCGTGCGACCTGGTCGTACAGGGCAAGCTCCTCATCGGACAGGGTGACGGTGGCGAACAGGCGGTCTTTGGCGAACAGGTAGTCGCTGATCAGGCCTTTGGTAAACAACTCCTGTTGATGAATGCCTTGCCATTGGCGGATGCGTGAAAAAAGAAAGGAAAGTTGCACGGATAGCGCATGGCGCTGCATGTCCTGATAGAAGAGCTCGATGAACGGATTGTTGCTGGCATCCTCCTGCAACAGATCACTGGCCAGGCGATCGGCCAGTTGCCGCGCCAGCGTTGTTTTACCCACGCCGATGGCGCCTTCAACGGCAATGTGGCATTGCTCCAGCGGGCGATTTACTACCATGGGTTCCCTTTATTCAACGGCTTGAATCCCTCCAGGATGAGCGCCTCCAGCATTTGAGACGCTGTCATCCTCAAGCGTGGATGATGCCAGTTCGGCCGGATATCGCATAGGGGTTGCAGCACAAACATGCGTTTGGCCACCTCCGGGTGCGGCAGGTTTAATTCGGGTGTATCCAGATTTAGATCGCCGTAGCCGATCATATCAAGATCAAGCGTGCGTGCACCCCATGCCTGTTTTCGTTCCCTGCCGTGCTTGGCTTCAATTTGCTGCATATGTCCCAGCAATTGCAGGGGGGGAAGTGCGGTTTCCATAAGTAGTACGCCATTCAGATAATCCGGTTGGTCTTCAGGTCCAATGGCCTTCGAGCAATAGAGGGATGAACTGGCGACGACCTTGCAGTCCGGCAGGGCATGGAGTTCATCTCTGGCAGCTCTGAAGCAGGCCCGGACATCACCCAGGTTGCCGCCCAGGGCGATCAGGGCTTCTACGCGCATGCCACACTGCCGCCGCGCCGGGGGTCTCCTGCACCGCACAGGCTTCCGTCATGCATGCACAGGGCATGCACACCGCCGAAATAGACCGAAGCCTCCCGCCAGTCGCGAATCTCCCACCCCATCTTTTCAAGCTGATGACGCTCCCCATGCGATAGTCCGTCCGGTTCCACATCGAGAACATTGCCTTCGTTGTGCAGCCGCGGCGCCTGCACGGCTGCTTCGATGGCATTTTCAGCGATTATATGGTTGCACAACACCTGCAGGATGGCGCCACGCAGGCGGTTGGAGCCACCGCTGCCGAGCACCAGTTCGGGTCTTCCATACCGTACGAATATGCTGGGCGCCATCATTGAGGACAGGGTTTTTCCACCCGGCAGCCGGTGGAAGCCCATCGGGTTGATGTCCTGCTCGCCGAGCATGTTATTCAGGTGAATGCCGGTGCCGGGCACGACGATGCCGGAGCCTTCGCCGTTGCTGGTGGTCAGGGACACCGCTTGCCCTTCTTTATCTATGGCGCTGATGTGTGTCGTGCTGCCATGTCTGTTTCCGGATTCGGCAGGCGTGTGGCTTCCAGCACCGGATTCGAGTCTGCGCACAGCTTCCTGCATGCCTTTCCGCCAGCGGGCGGGGGATAAAAAAGCGCTTTCCATGTCAGGCCGGTGGACGAGTTCATCGAAGTCCTCGCCACGGGCCAGGCTGGTGGCGTGCATGGCCTCTGCCATCAGGATGGGTAATGGAGTGTCAGGCAGCCGCCGCATCATCTCTTCAAACAGGTGCAGGCTGAAGGCGATCAGGCAGCCGCCTGATGAGGGTGGTGGATTGGTCAGGAATTCACCGCCGAAGGCTTGAAGCGCAAGCGGCGCACGTATATCCACCTGCAACCGGGAAAGGTCGGCTGCGCTGAGCAGGCCGCCAGGTTGGCAGGCTTTCCCAATGGATTGAGCCACATCTCCGCGATACATTTCCTTAATGCCTTCGATAGAAAGCAATTCCAGTATATTGGCCAGATCGGGATTGCGGAAAAGCTCACCCTCTGCCAGCAATTTGCCGGCAGGTGCATGCAGGGTGCGGCATTCAGGCGTGTCACTGAGAATCGGAGAAAGAAGGCGGATGAAGGATGCCTGCAACGGGTTCAGCCTGATGCCGTCGCGGGCGGCCGTCATGGCCGGTTGCAGCACCTCGCGGATGGGTATGCGGCCGGATTCCTGATGCGCCTTAAACAGCATAGCCATAAGCGAGGGCGTGGCTACCGAGGCCCGGCCGATGTGGAAGGTTTGCACCATATCCCCGAAGTCCACGGGAATGGCCCGGAAATCGGCCTTGATGGTATTGATGTTGCGCCCAGGCATGCGGGCAAAGCCATCGTACAGGCGCGTCTTGCCATTCGGTTGACGCAGCAGCAGGAAACCGCCGCCGCCCGCGGCAGTAAGTGCGGGTTCTGCAATAAAAGCGGTGCACACGGCGGCAACGGCTGCATCCACGGCATTGCCGCCACAGCGCAGAATTTCAGCGCCTGCTTTTGCAGTGGCCGGGTGGCCGGCGGCCACCATGCCCTTTATCTGATTCACCTGACTATTTTTTCCTGACGATAAATCCCTTGAGTTTTTCCTGGCTCTGGAGTTTCCCCATTGCAGCGTCTGCCTGTTCTTTTGTCTTCCAGGGGCCAACCCAGACAGCCTGTATGCCGCTTTTCTTCTCGTTCAGGACGACATCCCAGCCCGCCTTTTGCAGGCGGTTTTGCAATGATTTGGCCAGCTTGTGACCGCGAAAGGCGCCGACCTGTACGTAATAACCGACCTGTTGCACGTTTTGTTGTATGTTTTGAACCTGCTTGACGGGGGTGAGAGGCGTGATCGGTTTTGGTTTAACCGATGTTGCGGATTTTGGTTTTTCGGGCTGGACTGCCGCAGCGGGCTCATCCTGGGGTTTGGGCGGGACAGAATATGTGTTTTCCTGCGCCGAAGTCTCTGCCTCGGTTCGCTCGGATGGCGGGGAGAAATCCTGTACGGATACGATAAACAGAATCAGCAGCATGCTTACAGCGGAGATAATCATTGCCCGTTTGCGCTCTTTGCTGTCGGCGATCCAGGCCTGGAATTTCTCTATCATGGCTTATGCTCCTGGCTGTTCCTGGAAATCAGGGTCAGCGGATTGATGCGGGCGCCCTGAAAACGCACCCCCCAGTGCAGATGCGCTCCAGTCACCCGTCCGGTTTTTCCCACGGCGCCAATGCGTTCGCCTGTGCCGACCCATTGACCCTGTTGCACCTGCAAGTCTTGCATATGGGTATAGATTGTTACCAGCCCGCGTCCGTGGCCGATGGCGATGGCGTTTCCGTTAAGGAACATCGACTCCGCCAGCAGCACCCGGCCTGCCAGTGGCGCTACGATGGGCGTGCCTTCACCAGCAGCAATATCAATACCGGAGTGCGGGTTGCGTGGTTGATTGTTAACAAAACGTCTGGCCCCGAACGGGGAGGAAATCACGCCGGTTGTGGGTCTCGTCGCAAAGGAGATATCCGGCAGAGCTTCCACTTTAGTCTGATAGGCGCGTTTGAAAGCAGCCTGATCGGCGCGTATGCGCGCCAGAGCCTTGGCATCGAACACGGACATTTTCTTTTCGACCGTGATATACGATTTCTTAAACTCGCCGTCACTTACCAAAATACTGTCTTCCTGCGACCACATATTCGACCTTTCGCTACTTGACCAGCGCAGAGGGTGCGATCCCGGTTTCGTATCCAGATCGATGCCGATCCAGGCCAGAGTCTGACCGTTTGCCTGCAATTCGGACGGCCAGGTTTTGCCGAAGGCGTGCGCATGCAGCCTGTCCGTGCCGGGTGGTGGCGAGATCGTGGCCCGCAGCAGTTCCCCTTGTTTGACCTGCCAGTCCTGGGCGTGGGCGATTGTTGGCGGCAGGCATACGCCTGCGGAAAATATCAACGCCAGCAGGGGAAAAGAGGTGCGGTGGAAAATCATGTGGCGCCGTCCGGCACGGTCTCGACCCGTGCGTCGGCCTCGCCATCATGATAAAGCAGGTGCAGCCGTTGTCCTGATTCGAGCATAGCGCGGCTGGTAACGACTTGCCGGTTCTCATCCATGCTCAGGACATAGCCGCGTGACAGCACCTGATACGGGTTCAGTATTTTCAATCTTTTTTCAAGACCTGAAAGCAAATCGAGTCTTCGCTGGCTGCCGTGTTTGAGTTCGCTTATTACCCCGGCGCGGCAAGCCGATATCTGTCCGCGATGTTGTTTGAGTAAATAGTGTATGACATCCTGCAGCCGTTGCTTTGCTGTAGCAAGACGGCGTTCGCGCTGAATGAATTTTATTTGAGGTTGCTGCCCAGCCAGATGGCGTATCAAACCGCTCAGGTTGTGGCGGTTCCGTTTGATCTGCGATTGAAATGCAGAGACAAGATCGCCTGTCAGGCGCTCGGCATGCATATGACGGCGGTTCTGCGCCAGTTGCCAGCCGTGTTGCGCATGTCTTTGGGTGTTCGCCAGATGCCTGTGCCCGTGCTCGACATGTCGGCCGAGAAGCTGTTGCAGTGCGGACATGCGGGGCAGACGGTTGCGAAGGTTGTCACGGTCAGGGCAGGCAAGTTCCGCCGCATTGGAGGGTGTGGCGGCCCGCACATCTGCCGCGAAATCCGCCAGCGTGACGTCGATTTCGTGGCCGATACCAGTGATGACGGGAATCGGACAGTCAACCATGGCCTGCACGACGATTTCCTCATTGAAGCACCAGAGGTCTTCCATGCTGCCGCCGCCTCTGGCGACAAGGATGACATCCGGCCTGTCATCCAGATTTTGCAGCCTTTGAATAGCGCGGGCGATGCCTTTGGCAGCTGTGGCGCCCTGTACGGCTGTGGGTGAGAGTGTGCGCTTAAGCCAGCCGGGGCGGGTAGCCAGCACCTTGTTAATATCCTGCAGGGCGGCAGCGGTTTGTGAGGTGACGATGCCGATATGGCAGGGAAGCTCCGGGGCGGGCTGCTTTCTGTCCGCATCAAACCAGCCGCGTTTGTCGAACTCCTGCTTTTTTCTTTCAAATTCGGCGGCCAGGGCGCCGCTGCCGGATAATTCGACCCGCCTGACCATGAGCTGATAGCTGCCGCGCGGTTCATAAAGGCTGATAT
Organism: Zetaproteobacteria bacterium; assembly: GCA_003228735.1. GTDB lineage: Bacteria > Pseudomonadota > Zetaproteobacteria > Mariprofundales > Mariprofundaceae > SZUA-181. The sequence continues at coordinate 25,371 of QIFG01000071.1, read as the reverse complement.
GGCCACTGAAGATGTACTCCTGGCCTTCTTCGGGTTGCAGCGACATGCGCTCCAGCGTCGACCGCCAGATAACGGCGGACAAGCTGGCGCCGGCGTCCTTGATGGTGAAATACAGGTGGCCTGAATCGTGGCGCACCAACCTCGAAACCTCGCCGATCACCTTGATATGCGAAAAGCCCTGCTCAAGCTGTTGCTTGATGCGGGCGGTCAGTTCACTGACGGTAACGGGGCCTTCGAGCATGCCCCTATGTTGGGCTGTCGACACGCAGCGTCAACTGCCTTTGAACCGATATCAGGGCGGCAATAAAAAGGCCCGGCAAGCATAATGCTTCCGGGCCTTGTGTTTGGTTGCGGGGGCAGGATTTGAACCTACGACCTTCGGGTTATGAGCCCGACGAGCTACCGCTGCTCCACCCCGCGTCAACGAGGCGGCGAACTATAGCGGTGGGCCTTTAGCTGTCAACCAGTGTTATTGCAGGGCAAACAGCAGGGTTTCCAACTCTTCGCTGTTGACCCGCATCCGGCCACGGCTGCCCAGTGGCGTAAGGATACCTTCCTTTTTCAGCGCCCCGACAGCGCGCGAAATCGTTTCTCTGCTGGTGGAAAGCTGGTCGGCCAGCAACTGATGTGTGGGCAGGCTGATTTCGTAATTGCCATGCTCATCGCACTTGCCCGAGGCCTGACAAAAATCATTCAGGTAACTGTATAAGCGGTGGGGGACATCCATGGTGCTGATGCGTTCGAGCACCTGACTGGTGCGGCGCAGGCGCGCCACCACCTCCATGAGCATCTTGCGGGTCAGGTCAGAGTTGTTTTTTAACAGCCGATGGAAGTCGGCCCGGCGGATTCGTCCGAGTTCGGAATCCTCCAGGGTGATCACCGTGGCCGAACGCGGCTCATCATCCAGCAGGGCCATTTCACCAAAGAAGGCGCCTTTATCGAGCAGGGTCAGGATCACCTCCTGTCCATCGGCGGCATAATACGAAATTTTTACCGAGCCTTTGACAATGATATACATGGAATCGCCGGCTTCGCCTTCCTGCACGACGATGCTCTTTTTTGACACCGGGCGTATGGAGACCAGCGAGGCGATTTCATCAAGCTCCCTGTCCCCCAGTTCGGAAAACAGTGGAATCTGTTTGATCATATTTTGCATCATAATTACTCCTCATCCCCGCGCATGATGGAAACAGGCCAGGTGGCCAGCAAACGGTGGCCGAGCCTGGGCTTCAGCTTTTTTATGGCAAGGTCGATTTTGTCAGCTTCATCGACCGCTTCAACGATCAGGGGAAGTTCGCTTGACAGTGACAAAAAGGCGCTGGAGTGAACGCCGTGCAGGCCCATGCCTTCAATGCCGCGCATCACCGTCATACCGCTTAATCCGGCATCACGGCACAGTTCAAGCACGGCCTGCATGACCGGCACACCGTCGATGTGATCGGATTCAGTCAGATAGATGCGTAAAAATTTGGCGTCTTGCATGCAGCCCATCCCTCACCAGTGTCCTGGCCATACTAATGGTACCGGGAGCGGGAGTCGAACCCGCACGCTATTGCTAGCTCAGGATTTTAAGTCCTGTGTGTCTACCAGTTCCACCATCCCGGCTTATATTAACTTGAGAGATGATGCCAGTGATTGGCGTTTGGGCAAGGGTGAAAAATGGAGGCAGGGGCGGGAATCGAACCCGCGATGGAGGTTTTGCAGACCTCCGCCTTACCACTTGGCCACCCTGCCTTGAATTAAGACTAAAAAAGAGCCATACGGCTATAAGACTGGAGCGGGAAACCGGATTCGAACCGGCGACCTCAACCTTGGCAAGGTTGCGCTCTACCAACTGAGCTATTCCCGCGAGGGTTGCGAATGATGCCAACCGCGCCCCCCCTGTCAAGTCAAGTTTCTGTGGTGTTTTTTGGCTGCTTTTGACATAGGCTTTTCGCCAGCCTTGGTATTCGTGCCGGGGATTTATCGAAGCAGAGGAGGCGGCCTTGGCGGCAGAAGAAAAACGCAAGATTTACGTGCTCGACACCAATGTTCTCATCCACGATCCCCAGGCCATCAAGCGCTTTGACGAGCATGATGTTGTTCTTCCCATCGTGGTGCTTGAGGAAATGGATAAGGTTAAACGCGGCTTCGATGAATTGGCCCGCAATGTGCGCGAGGCTTCCCGCTATCTGGATGCCTTGAGCGAAGGTAGTGACGACCTGTCCGCCGGCTGTCCGCTTCCCGGTGGAGGCCGCCTGTTCTTTGAATTGAATCATCGCGCCCTGGATATCTTGCCCGAAGCACTGGCCAAAGGTACGGGGGATAACCGCATCATTGCCGTAACGATGTCGTTGCAGAAGGAGCGTGCGGATCGCGAGGTCATTCTTATCTCCAAGGATATTAACCTGCGCATCAAGGCCCGCGCCCTGGGCCTGGTGACGGAAGATTACCGCTCGGATCAGGTCGTCGACGACATTGATGTACTGCCCACCGGCAGCGTGGCGCTGGATAGCGATACATGGAACGCCATGGGGGAGGATATGCAGGTCGAGGACGGAGCCGAAGGTTGTCACTATCGCCTGCGCTGGCCGGAGAGCCTGCCAATGCCGCACCTGAATGGTTTTGTCGAACTCCCCGGCAAGAAGGAATTAATGCTGCGCTGTGTGGCGCATGAAGAAGATGGCTTTGTCCAGTTGCACGAAACGCATTCCTATTACAGTAAGCGTAACGCCGTGTGGGGCATTCGGGCCAGGAATCCGGGCCAGAATCTGGCTATGAATCTGTTGATGGATGATTCGCTCGATATGGTCACCCTTCTTGGCCAGGCCGGCACCGGCAAGACATTGCTGGCTCTGGCCTGTGGCCTGCATCAATGCATGGAGCTTGGATTGTATGATCGCATCCTGGTGACGCGCGCCACCGTGCCGATGGGGCAGGATATCGGTTACCTGCCGGGAACCGAAAAGGAAAAGCTGGAGCCTTGGATGGGCGCGATGAACGACAACCTGTCGCTGCTGCTGGGCGATGAGTATGAAGGCCTGGGAAGTGAATTGAGCCAGTTCAAGATCGAGGTGGCGGCACTGTCTTTTGCCCGCGGCCGCACCTTCACCAAAACCTGGCTGATCGTGGATGAGGCGCAGAATCTTACGCCGCATCAGATGAAAACGATCATCACGCGCATGGGCGAGGGCTCGAAGATCATTATCCTGGGCAACAATGCCCAGATCGACACGCCATATCTTACGGCCCATACGAACGGCCTGACGATGGCGGTGATGCGTTTTGGCAATTGGCTGCATGCCGGCCATATCACGCTCAGTGAATCCGAGCGCTCCCGGCTGGCAGCCTATGCTGTCGAGGTTATGTAAGGTTTTTCAGAGGTGTTCTGGCGGCCAGCAGGCACTGTCTGTAAGAAACCGAACGTCCGGCTCGACAGGCCGCTGGTATTCAGCCAGTTGCTTTTCAAGCACGGTGATATCCGCATCTGAAATGTCGGAGTTGCCTCGGTTTCGTATCCGCTGGCGTAGGGTGCCCACATCCATATCCAGCCACAGGATATGGCAGTCGGTTTTCATCTCGTCGGCCAGATCCCTGGCTTGATCCCGGTCTTGCCGGCGCAGAAATGTGGCATCAAGAATGACGGAAAATCCGGCTTTCAGCGCCGTGCGCCCGGCTTCAAACATGGCGTCATAGGTCTTAGCATGCATCTCCAGGCCGTATAGCAGCAGTTCAGGGTAAATCCGTGCCAGGCGCTTGCGCGTGGCGTCGCTGCGGATAACAACGGCGGGAATCTCTCCCGCGCCAATCAGGGACAGATGGCTTTTGCCGCTGCCGGACAGCCCGCCGATCACAAACAGGCGAGGGGCTGGCATATGATTCGGGGCATCCATGCCCCTCACCCTTGACTCGGGCCTGCGGCCCTCGGGGCTTTGCCCCGCCCTGAACGGGCGTCCAAACGGCGTGCCGCCTTTTTGTCGGGCGGACTTTCGTCCGTCCAAACGGCCTGTGGCCTTTTTGTCGATAAAGGTTGACGCCAGCATAAAGGTGGGGGCCAGCGTGAAGTAGTGATGCGCCTCTTTCAGTTGCTCCTGCCTTTTCTCGTTGTCCAGATGACCGTCGGCCGCCAGCAGACAGGCCACCTTGCCGCGCACACCGGCGCGGTAGGTCAGGTAAAGCGGCAGCAGGTTCAGGCCTTCATAATCGCCTGTGTGTTCCAGATACCGGGATAAAAAGCGGTAGGCCAGATCGGGACGCTGCCGGGAAATACAGTCCATCATCAGAAAGGCGGCATCGCTCATGGTGTCGATCATGCGGAATTCGTCGTTGAACTCGATGCAGTCGAAAATGCGCGGATGCCCCTTGTGCATGGTGATGTTTTTCAGGTGCAGGTCGCCGTGGCAGGCGCGGATGAAGCCGTTCTTCTGCCGCTGTTTATATGCTTTGGTGTGCGCCTTGAGGAACTTCGAGCTGTGTGATTCGAGCGAAGCCAGTTCATCAGGTGAAATCACCTCGCCAAGATGCTGAGCGGCAACCCTGAAAATGGTTTCGACATGTTCCTGCAGAAAGTCGATGCCGCCGAAGTTGCAGATCGTCGCGCTGGTTTCTGCCCGGTCATGGAAGCTGGCGACATCACTTGCCAGTTCATCCATCCATTCCGGCTTGAATGTTCCACTGGCCAAGCGCTGATCCAGTACGTCCTGCTGCGCAAACCGCACCATCTTCAGGCAGTACTCGATGACTTTGCCCTGTTCGCCCAAGTTGAAGGCGTCTTCATGCTCGCAGATGGGAAGCACAGCCAGATACAGTTCAGGGGATAGCTGCCGGTTCAGGTTCAGTTCCTGTTCACAGTAGTGTTTCCGCCGGGCAAGATGAGTGAAATCGAGAAAGCCGAAATCAACGGGCTTCTTGACCTTGTAGGCATATTCCCCGGCCAGCAACACCCACGAGATATGTGTCTGGATCAGGTCGACCGCGCTCACCTCATGCGGATAGAAATCCGGCTCCAGCATGGCCCGGATCAGGGGAGGGTCATGAGTCATGAGATATGGCGTTACTAAGGCGGACATAAATAAAGCCATGTACAATATCTCTCGCAAAGGCGCAAAGACCGCAAAGGGGAACATATATACTCTTCCTTTGCGTCTTGGCGTGAGACATTCTAATTGCGCCTTTGTGTGGGACATTCACTTGCGTTTTGGCGTGGTTCATATGGCTAGTTCTTAGTAACTGCGCCGATCCGGGCCCAGGGGTACATCTCTGAGCCGCTCCAGCAGGGCGGTATGCAGGTGATTGTTGGAAGCCAGAAAGCAGCGCACCTTGGTATGTGTAGGTGTGATGGCGATATCTTCGCCTTGTTTACCGCTGATGTGGCCGCCCGCCCATCGAATCAGGGCAAAGCCTGCGCCCACATCCCAGACATGACGGGGACGAAGGGTGAATGTGAGGTCGGCCCGGCCTGCCGCCACAAGGGCGCATTTCCAGGCCACTGAACCTGTCACTACCAGATCAAGGTCGGGGAAGTTGTCCCATTCACCGGCCTTCATCTCCGTGCGGCTGGCCAGCGCCCTGGCGCCATTAAGTTCTGACGTGCCCGTTACCTGGGCAAATTGGCCGCTCAGGGTGATGCCTTTGGATGTACCGGCGATGGTGGTGTTTGTAGCCGGGTTGTGAATGACGGCAAGCCTGTTCTGCCCATTATCCTGCAAGAGGACTGCGACTGCGTATTCAGGGATGCCGCGCACGAACTCTCTCGTGCCGTCCAGCGGATCCACAATCCAGCAATATTGGTTGCCTGCCCGCCCGTCTTCCGTACTTTCTTCGCTGAAATAGCGGCTGCCGGGCAAGAGATCGGTAAGCTTGTCACTCAATATGTGATCGGCTGCATGATCTGCGGCGGTGACGGGGTCATGGCCGGCTTTGTCCTTGAACTTAGTGGAGAAGCCATCATGTCGTACCTGCTCGATGGCCCGGCCAGCCTGTTCACAGATTTGGATGACCTGCCCGAGAAGATCGTCGCTTGAAATGTCGCCCATCCGTCCTCCGGTGATATGCCGGAGATCATAAACAAACCCCGGCGCGGTGTCGCGCCGGGGTTTATGCGGGTCTTACTATGACGGTCTAGTCACGCCATTGCAGGGCCTGGCCTGCCGGGCGCGGCAGAATGGGGAAATCCACCTTTGGTGATTCACCTGTCAGGGTTTCCAGAAATGCTGCGATGTCGGCCACATCCGCATCTGACAAGTCGGTGTCGAGCTGCACCTCGGCCATGATGCGGATGGCGTCATTCAGCGTGGCAGCCGAACCATCGTGGAAGTAGGGCGCAGTCATGGCCACGTTGCGCCAGGATTGGACACGGAAAACATGGTCGTCCTCATCCTTGCCGGTTACATCCTTGAGCCCGGCATCTGTTCCGAACGCAAAGTTCTGGAAGGCGTTGTTGGTGAACAGGGGGCCTGAATGGCAACTGGTGCAGCCGATCTCGTCCACCTTCCGCATGCCGCGCTTGGCGGCCTCGCTGATATCGCCTTCACCACGCGCATATTTGTCAAAGGCGGAGTTCGGCGTCGTCAGCGTGCGCTCAAAGGCGGCAATCGCCTTGGCCATATTGTCGTAGGAGAGCGCTTCTGGGCCGCCGCCGAAGACCTCGACGAACAGCGGCTCATAGCCTGCCTGCCGCAGTCGTTTAATAACCTCTTCCTCGCTGGCGGAGGCCATTTCGACAGGATTCAGTGGCGGGCCCTTAGCCTGGTCTTCCAGCAGCGGCGCCCGTCCGTCCCAGAACTGTTTACTCCAGAAGCCCGAGTTCAGCACGGTCGGCGCATTTCTGCCGCCGCGCTGCCACTTGTGGCCGATGGAGAAGCGCTGGTTGTCCACTCCGAAGGTGCCGAGGTTATGACAGGAATTACATGAAAACTGGCCGCTCTTGGACAGCGCCGGCTCAAAATACAGCGTCTTGCCAAGCTCCACTCTGGCGGCCGTAGTCGGGTTGTCAGCCGGTTGCGGCATGATGGTTGGCAGCACACCCATGCCCTCAGGCAGGGCAGGCAACGTTGGCTGCATAGCTGTTGGGGCCGCCGGAGCTTCGGATTTGGCTTTATCCTCAGCCCCCTGATCGCAGGCAGCCAGCGTCAGGATGAATGCAAGAGCCAGAAAGATGGATGGTTTCATATGTCTCATTATTAGCTTTCCTTCCCGTTCAGGGATATCAGATATAGTCAGTGTCAGTCGGCTGCGAAAACCGTACCGACGCCTTCGTCGGTAAACATCTCCAGCAGCACGGCATGTTGCTCCCGGCCATCCAGAATATGCGCTCTGGAAACGCCGTGCCGCACGGCATCCATGCAGCAGTTCACCTTCGGGATCATGCCGCCGCTGATCGTTCCCTTCTTGATCCACTTTTCGGCTTCAATGGCGCTCAGTTGGGAGCAGTGGTTTCCGTCGGCGTCCAGCACCCCGGTGACATCGGTAAGCAGAATCAGCTTGGCCGCCCCAATCGCCTGGGCGATGGCGCTGGCAGCCAGGTCAGCATTGACGTTGTAGCTTTGACCCTCGTTAATGTCATAACCGACAGGGGCAATGACAGGCACAAAGCGGTCGTGTTCAAGCACCTCAAGTATGCCGGGGTTCACCTTGTGCACCCTGCCAACATGGCCAAGGTCGATAATCTCGGGCACATCCAGCTCCGGGGAATTCCGCTCCACAATCATTTTTCGGGCGCACAACAGGCCGCCGTCCTTGCCGGACAACCCCACAGCCTTGCCTCCGGCCCGGTTGATATTGCCGACGATTTCCTTGTTGACCAGGCCGGCCAGCACCATTTCGACGACATCCATGGTTTCGCTGTCGGTCACCCGCAAGCCATCCACAAACTTGGCCTGCTTGCCAATTTTTTCGAGCACCTTGCCGATTTGGGGGCCGCCGCCGTGCACAACGACAGGGTTGATGCCGATCTGCTTGAGCAGCGTGATGTCCGTGGCGAAAGAGGACTTCAGATCCTCTTCAGCCATGGCTGCGCCGCCATATTTGATGACAATGGTCTGACCGGCAAAGCGCTGCAGATAGGGCAGGGCCTCGATCAGCGTGGCTGCTCTTTCCTGTGCGTGTCTCATGCCGTTTCCACCTTATCCAGAAGAAATTGCCAGGCAAAGACGAGGGTGCAGACGCCCAGTGTCAGGCCCAGACCTGCCACGATGTTACCGCTTTCGGGGCCAAGGCTCATGCCAGCCGGAATAAAGACGATAATGGCGGTAATGAGCAGCGCCAGGCGTGTCTCCTGGGCGCCCTGCTTGAATATGACGCTGGCTGCACCCGGTACGGACATCAGCGCGTACAGGGAGACGGCAATCCAGTGGTTCTCGCCATCCACGCCGGTGAGTCTGTCTGCCATGCCGCCGCCACTGGTGCTCAGATACGCCTCAATGGCTGCTGCGACAACAACGAGGATGACGGCGCTGATGCTCCACATCATCCACCCCAGCCACTGCCGCTTCCGCGCCAGGTGGTTGATCCACATACCGTTGCCAACCACATACATCAGAGCGGCAATAAGCAGTCCCCAGTAACCAAATTGCGTGTCGAATTCCATGTCTACCTTCGCCTGATTCGTTTGGCGCTGACTCTAGCAGCCAATGCAGGGGCCTCACAGTCCAACTTTTGTGCTCGTTCGACATTATTCTGCACAAAGATTGTGCACATAAAGGTAGCCAGAAAGGAGGCGAATGCGTAACCAATTGATTTAAAAGGAGATAGCAAAACATGGCACGGCTGTTGCTTAGTAGGAGTTGCATAATACGTTCAAAAGCGAAATGAAATGCGCAATAAAACAATGAGGAGAAATACATGATGAAGAGAACAGGTGTTTTAAGTTTTATGTTAGCCGCGCTGATAGGCGTGGCTACCGTGCCTGCAGCATGGATAGGGCTGATGGCTCTTTCTGTTGGCGCCCAAGCCGAAGAAGCCGGTGCTCACAAAACCAGTGCGGCGCAGATTCCCACCTTTGGCGAAGTGCTGGATGCATCGGGCATTCAAATTGGGGGGTATATCGACACCTCGTACACCTACAATGCGAACGGCAATACCACCTTCAACGATGGTACGGCCAACCGCGTGTTCGACCGCGAGTCCAACAGTTTCAACTTCAATATGGCGGAACTGGTCATTAGCAAGCAGCCGGACGAAGGCTTTGGCGGCACCGTGGTGTTGAACGCCGGCACGGATGCCGATATCACTGCATCGACTGGAACGGGAAGCAGCGATCAGTTTGATGTGCAACAGGCATTTGTCAGTTATAAGGCGGGTGGCGCACACCTGATGTTCGGTAAGTTTGCCACCTTGCAGGGGGCCGAGGTGATTGAGAGCCCGGATAACCTGAATTTCTCCCGCTCGATCCTGTTTGGATATGCCATTCCCTTCACCCATACGGGTGCACGCCTGCACTATGAGCTGAGCGATATGGTGTCCGTGGGTGTTGGCGTTAACAATGGATGGGATAACCTGAAGGACGACAACAAGCAGAAAGCGGTGGAAGCTATGATTGCCTTCTCTCCGTCGGACGTGTTTTCCCTGAGCGTGCAGGGCATGAGCAGCCGTGAGGCCGGCTCAACCGGTCAGGGAACGCGCAATCTGGTGGATGCAGTGGTGACGATCAACGCCACGGAAGAGCTTTCCTTCGTGATCAATGGCGACTACGGCACGCAGAAAAAAGGTACGGCGGCGGGCGCTACAGCCAAGTGGTGGGGCATAGCCGGCTATGCCAACTATCAGTTTACGGATCAGTGGCGCCTAGCTTTGCGCGCGGAGTATTTCAATGACAAGGACGGTTTCCGTAGCGGCACAACACAAAAGTGGAAGGAGAGCACTGTTACCCTGGCTTATGCGCCAACGGAGCATGTGGAACTGCGCGGAGAATTCCGCCATGACTGGTCGGATAAGCAGATATTCCTGAAGTCGGATGGTTTAACCAAAAAGAGCCAGAACACTGGAGCGTTGGAGGCGATTTATAAATTTTAGCCCTGACGGCAGGGGGCGGTTGCCACCGCCTCCTCCGGTTCCCGGAAATTATCGCGAAAACAACTTAATAGGAGGTATTCGATTATGAAAAAAGTCACAGCCGTCATCAAGCCGTTCAAGCTGGATGATGTCAAAGACGCCCTGCTGGAGATTGGTGTTACCGGACTGACGGTTACCGAGGTCAGAGGTCACGGCCGCCAGAAGGGCCACACGGAACTCTATCGCGGCGCCGAATATCAGGTGGATTTCATTCCCAAGACGGAGCTGAACACCATCGTTTCAACCGACCAGGTGGATGCCGTTATTGAAGCAATCACAAAGGCGGCATGCACGGACAAGATTGGCGACGGCAAGATCTTTGTCTCTGATATTGAACGTGTCGTGCGTATCCGCACCGGCGAAACCGATGCAGATGCTTTGAGCTAATCCAGGAAACCGGATAAAGGAGAATGAAAACAATGAACAAGCTACTGATGAGATTTGGAACCTTGGCGCCGGCTGCACTGCTGACCCCCGGGCTGGCCATGGCGGAGGATACGCTGAATTCAGGCGATACGGCCTGGATGATCACCGCCACGGCGCTGGTGTTGTTGATGACGCTGCCGGGACTGGCGCTGTTTTATGGCGGCATGGTGCGCAAGAAGAATGTATTGAGCGTTTGCATGCAGGTGATTGCCGTTGCCGCTTCAATGAGCGTGCTCTGGGTGATTGCCGGTTATTCGCTGGCATTTGGCGAAGGCAACGCCTTTATTGGCGATCTGTCCAAGGCATTCCTGGCCGGCATTAGCGTAGACACCCTGTCCGGCACCATCCCTGAAACGGTGTTTCTCACCTTCCAGATGACATTCGCCATCATTACGCCGGTGCTGATTATCGGCGCCTTTGTCGAGCGCATGAAGTTCTCGGCGGTCATGCTGTTTACGGCGGCCTGGATGCTGGCCGTATACGCTCCGATCTGCCACATGGTGTGGGGCGGAGGCATGCTCGGCGAGATGGGTGCACTGGACTTTGCCGGCGGCACGGTGGTGCACATCAATGCCGGTGTTGCTGGCCTTGTCTGCGCGCTGGTGCTGGGCAAGCGCACCGGCTATCCACGTGAGGCGATGCTGCCGCACAACCTGACATTGACCCTGATCGGCGCATCGTTGCTGTGGGTCGGATGGTTCGGTTTCAATGCCGGCTCCGAGCTGGCGGCGGACGGCACGGCCGGCATGGCCCTGCTGGTCACACAGGTGGCAACGGCTGCTGCCGTACTGTCCTGGACCTTTGCTGAATGGGTCGTGTTCAAGAAGCCCAGCCTGCTTGGCGCATGTTCCGGCGCTATTGCGGGGCTCGTGGCTATCACGCCGGCTTCCGGTTTTGTCGGCCCGATCGGGGCTCTGGCTATTGGTGTTGCTGCCGGTATTGCCTGCTTCATCGCTGTCGCCTACCTGAAAAAGGCGCTTGGTTATGACGATTCGCTTGATGTCTTCGGCGTGCACGGCGTGGGCGGTATCGTCGGCGCCCTGCTGACCGGCGTGTTTGTCTCCGGCAGCTTCGGCGGCGCCGGGCTGGCGGAAGGCATGACCATCGGCAGTCAGTTGGTGGTTCAGGCCAAGGCCGTGCTGGTCACCATCGTCTACTGCGCTGTGGTGAGCTTCATTTTGTTGAAGGTCATCGATGCCGTTGTCGGCCTGCGTGTTGAGAAGGATGAAGAGCGTGAAGGACTCGACATCACGCAGCACGGCGAGCAGGTGTATGAGTAGCAGGTACCGGGGGCCGTTTGCATAACCAACCCTTATCAACCGAAGCCCCCGTTGCAGGAGGCGGCCCATGCGGGCCGCCTCTTTCTTTTTGCTTGCCTATGCAGCCCTGTTGAGCAACCCGATATATAACTGCACATATTGTAGGCATTTGCGTGTTCCTCACGTTGATACGAGCAGGGAATAGATTTAATTTCAATAGGTTAGCATCTTGGAAAAACTGGCACGATAGTTGCGATGAAAGTGAGAAAACAGTTAGAAAACTTTTTAAGGAGAAAAGAAATGCTGCTAAGGGTAACCCGTTTTTTCTGTTTGGCATGGGTAGCCATGTTGATCTGTTTGCCGGTGCAGGCGGCAGAATGGAAGGTGTCCGCCGACCTGCGCGAGCGGGCCCAGTTTTTCAATAACCTGGATTTCAACTCGGCTGCGGATGCCGATGTCTGGGAATGGGACAGCAGGCTGTATCTGAAAGCCAAAGCTGATTTCGGCAATGGCATTCAGGTATACCTGCAACCGCAGGCGGTTTATATCCAGAATCACCCTGCGGCTGGTGGCGCCGAGAACTTCACACAGGCCGATCTGCATCAGGCCTATGTGCAATATCAGTTTGGCGAGGCTGGCGTAAAGCTGGGCCGCCAGAGGCTCGTCTATGGCGATCAACGGTTGCTCGGTCACTTGGGCTGGAAAGATGTAGCGCGCACCTTTGATGGCGTGAAGCTCTTTTATGATGCCGAACCCGTTAAGCTGGATGTCTTTGCCGTTCACCCTGCCGACATTACAAGCATGACGCCGACCTCCGCTTCACCCCAGGGCCAATCGCTGGTGACTTCGGAGGATCAGCGTCTGATTGGCGGTTATGGCACCTTTATGTTTGCACCCGGCACCGGTCTGGACGCCTACTTCATCAACTGGCATATCAATCAGAAAGCAGCATCGAACACCGGCCGCAAAATGAACACCTTCGGTGGCCGTGCCTTCGGCAAATGGGATGGTCTGGATGCCACGGCTGAATATGTGCTGCAACGCGGCACCTGGTCCAGCGGTGTTTCCCAAAGTGCATCGGCATTGGCTGTAAAGGCGGGATACACCTTTGATGCCTGGAACACGCGCCTGGGCGTGGAGTTCGATTTCAGCCCTGGCGATGACAAGGCGGATGCCACGAAGCACAAGGACTTTGTTTTCCCATTCCATACCAATCATGCGCATTACGGCGAGATGGATCGCTTCTCCTGGGCCAATATGAAAGACGTGCGTTTTTCACTGAAGACCTCGCCGGTTTCCGGCTTGAGTTTCCTGGCTGATGTTCATCTGCTGTGGCTGGATGAGGCCAGGGGCGACTGGTTGAACGTGGCGGGCACCGGGACACTATTCGCGGGCAATACGGCCTATGTTCAGACCCGCGCCGGCACCGAGATCAATCTGAAGCTGGTATACAAGGTGGCGGCGATCAAGGGGCTGAAGCTGGTTGGACTGTATGGCATTTTCAATCCCGGTGCGGCTGTGTCCGAACGCAACGGCGGCAAGACTGATAATGCGTCCTTTGCTTATCTCATTGCCTCATATGTATTTTAAAAGACGCTACAGGTTATTGGAGGAGTAAACATGGTTGCCAAGAAGAAGCTGGTTATGATCGGTAACGGCATGGCCGGGATGAGAGCAATTGAGGAAATCCTCGATGCCAATCCGGACATGTTTGATATTACGGTCTTTGGCGCTGAGCAGTACCCAAATTACAATCGCATCCTGCTCTCGCCGGTGCTGGCCGGGGATATGGCCGTTGAGGATATCATTCTCAATGAAGAGCAATGGTATGCGGACAACGGCATTACATTGCACATGGGCAAGCGAATCAAAAAAATCCAGCGCGGTTACAAAAAGGTAATCGCCGAAGATGGAACGGAGGTCAGCTACGATAATCTGATCATAGCCACCGGTTCCAATCCGTTCATCATTCCGATCCCCGGCGTAGACAAGGAAGGGATCATCTCTTTCCGCGATATCGATGATTGCAATGCGATGATCGAAGCGGCAAAACAATATAAGAAAGTTGCGGTGATTGGCGGCGGCCTGCTGGGTCTGGAGGCGGCCAAGGGACTGATTAATCTCGGCATGGACGTCACGGTGATTCACGATCAGTCCACGCTGATGAATATGCAACTTGACCAGACTGCCGGGGATATGCTCCGCAGCTCGCTTGAAGAGCAGGGCATGAAGTTCAGCCTGTCCACGTTGACCACTGCGGTTCTGGGCAAGGAACGCGTTACAGGCCTGCTCTTTGCGGATGGAACATCGCTGGAGTGTGATCTGCTGGTCATGGCCGTAGGCATCCGTCCAAACAAGGCGCTTGCCGAAGAATCAGGGCTGTACTGCAATCGTGGAATTATCGTCAACGATCATATGCAGACTATCACCGATGCATCGGTCTATGCAGCAGGGGAGTGCGCCGAGCATCGAGGCGTTACCTACGGCCTTGTTGCGCCATTGTTCGAGCAGGCCAAAATTCTGGCCTGGCAAATCACTGGCCAGGGGCTGAAGAGCTATGGGGGATCAGCGGTTTCCACCAAGCTCAAGGTTTCCGGCGTGGATGTGTTTTCGGCCGGTGATTTTCAGGGTTCGCCTGAAGCGGATGTCATAGAATATCTGGATCGCTCCGGCGGCATATACAAGAAGCTGGTGCTGGAAGATAACAAAATTGTCGGCTCTGTGTTGTTTGGCGATACGGCGGATGGTCCGAACTTCTTCCACATGTTGCAGGAAGGCAGGGATATATCCGGCCAACGCTCTTCTCTGCTGTTCGGCAATTCGGTTCTGGGTGACTCCGGCCACTCGGGCATTGATCAGGCGTCGAGAATGGCGCCGGACACGATCGTCTGCGGATGCAACGGCGTCACCAAGCAGACGATTACCGATGCCATCGTCAAAGAGGGCTGTACGACGCGCAAGGAAGTCACAGCCTGCACCAAGGCTTCCGGCTCCTGTGGCGGTTGTGGTGGGCTGGTGGAGCAGATTCTGGCCTCGGTGCTGGGAACGGCCTTCGATGCTTCCATTCAGGAAGAACCGATCTGCGGGTGTACGGATTTGACGCATGAGCAGGTCAAGGATGCGATAAAAGGGAAGCATCTGACCATGGTGCGGGAGACGATGAATGTGCTGGCCTGGAAGGGCGAGGGCTGCCATGTCTGCCGGCCGGCCATTAATTACTACATCGGCATGTACTGGCCGCTTGATGCGGAAGACGATCGTTATTCCCGGGTCGTCAACGAGAAGATGCATGCCAATATCCAGAAGGATGGCACATATTCAGTTATTCCGCGTATTCATGGCGGCGAGGCAAAGGCGGATGATCTGATTCGCCTCGGTGAGGTTGCCAAGAAATATGATATTCAAACCATCAAAATCACAGGCGCTCAGCGCATCGGCCTGTATGGCGTTAAAAAGGAAGACCTTGTGTCGGTGTGGCGCGATCTGGATATGCCTTCCGGCTTCGCCTACGGCAAGGCGCTCAGAACCGTAAAAACCTGTGTCGGCTCAGAGTGGTGCCGCTTTGGCACGCAGAACTCCACGGCCATGGGAATCCGGTTGGAGAAGACCTTTGATCGCAGCTGGTATCCGGCCAAGACAAAACTTGCGGCATCCGGCTGTCCGCGAAACTGCGCCGAGGCGACGATCAAGGATCTGGGCGTGGTTGGCGTCGAAGGCGGTTGGGAAATCTACGTGGGCGGCAACGGCGGCGTGAAGGTGCGTGCGGGAGACCTGCTATGCATGGTCGAAACGGATGACGAGGTAGTCGAGATCACCAAGGCGTACCTGCAGCACTACCGCGAGACCGGCAAGCACAATGAGCGCACGGCGCCATGGCTGGAACGCATCGGCCTGGAGAAGGTCAAACAGGTGGTTGTAGAGGATGCCGGGAACCGCAAGGCGTTGGTTGAACGCATGGATCTGTATCTGTCCACACTGACCACTGACCCGTGGCAGGACCGCCTGCAGGATGAAAAGCAGCCGGGAGAGATGGTTGAATTCAAGGAATACACAGCGATTGAAATCCCGGTGCAGGTGGTGAACGCATGAGCAGCGATATGAATCCAGAGACAGGCACAAAGTGGCATCCAGTCTGCCAGGTCGAAGAAATCCCGCAGTTTGGCGGGCGCACGGTACGTGCCGGCCAAACGGAGATCGCCATATTCCGCCTGGGCGATGGCCGTATCAGGGCGGTGGATAATCGTTGCCCGCATAAGCAGGGGCCATTGGCCGAAGGTATTGTCAGCGGCGATACCATCATCTGCCCGATGCACGCCCGCAAAATAAGTCTGGAAAGCGGCGAAGTGCTGCCACCGGATTCCGGGTGCGTAAAAACCTATCCGGCGAAGGTCGAAGGCGGGCAGATTTTGTTGCAATTATAAACCAGAAAGCATTTACCGCAGGGGGCGCAGAGACAAAAGACAAAGTTGCCGTTTGGACGCCCGACAGGGCGCCCGAAGGGAGAGGGCAAAAGCCCGAATCAAACGCAGGGTAAAACCTTTATATCAACTACAGAAAGGAGATAAAGATGGCTTATGTAAAACCGGAAGATGTCGTTGAAAATATGCTGCAGGCGGGCGCCAGTAAAGGAGACCTGTCCGTGCAGGATCTCCTGATAAGAGGGATATTATCGGGTGTGTTTCTGGGCTATGCCACCACCCTTGCCATTGCGGCGGCCACGCAGACTGGCTTTGGCATCGTGGGGGCGATTATCTTCCCCGTCGGCTTTGTCATGATCATCCTGCTGGGGCTTGAACTGGCGACAGGCAACTTCGCCCTGATGCCGATTGCGGTCATGGATGGCAGAACCACGGTGGCCAAACTCGCCTTTAACTGGACATGGGTGTTGATCGGCAACCTGATCGGCGGCGTTCTGTATGCCTTTCTGTACTACGTCGTCATGACCAAGGTGGGCCATGTCGATCCCGCAACGATAGCCGTGACGAAGAAGGTGATAGCGATTGCTGAACACAAAACCATTGCCTACGCCCATCTGGGATTCGCCGGCACGGTTTCCGCTTTTACCAGCGCGATACTCTGTAACTGGATGGTGACGCTGGGCGCGGTCATGGCGCTAACCTCGACGACAACCATTGGTAAAATTGCGGCCATGTGGCTGCCGATCATGACCTTCTTTGCGCTGGGTTACGAACATGCCATCGTCAATATGTTTGTTATTCCGGCCGGCATCATGCTGGGGGCCAATGTCACGGTGGCGGACTGGTGGCTGTGGAACGAAATCCCGGTCATTCTCGGCAATATTGTCGGTGGCATGCTGTTTACAGGCATGGCGCTTTACGTGACTGCAAGGAAAAAACCGGCAGCTGCATAATCTTTGGTCATAACTTGTGAGTAATGATCTACTCGACTAATCATCTGATCCTGCATGCTGTTTTGTGGAAAGCAAAGGAGCTTGAATCATGAAGCATGAGTTCCGGACGGTAAGTACCGCTTGCTCCTATTGTGGAACAGGATGCGGCATCCGTCTGGAAACCGACGGAGAACGCATTATTTCGCTGACCGGCGATGAGCATCATCCCGCCAATCATGGAAAACTGTGTTCCAAGGGCCGTGAACTGCATCATACCGTGCGTACGGATGATCGTTTGCTACATCCGCAGTTACGCACATCTTTCGATCAACCCTTTGCCCCGGTGGACTGGGATACTGCACTGGATTATGGGGCGCAGAAGTTTGCCGATATTATCCGTGAACATGGCCCGGATGCCGTAGCTTTTTATGTTTCCGGCCAGTTGCTGACGGAAGACTATTATGTCTTCAACAAGCTGATGAAGGGTTTTATCGGCAGTAATAATATTGACGCCAATTCACGTCTGTGCATGTCTTCGGCTGTAGCCGGATATAAGCGCGCTTTTGGCGCCGATGGGCCACCGGCCTGTTATGAGGATATCGAATTGGCCAGCGCGTATTTTATTATCGGCGCGAATCCGGCTTATGCCCATCCGATTGTTTTTCGCCGTATGGAAGCCGCCAAGGAAGCGAACCCTGGTCTGAAGGTGGTGGTGGCCGATCCGAGGCGCACAGATACCTGCTCGATTGCTGATCTGTTTTTGCCATTAAAGCCCGGAACCGATGTGCCGCTGTTGCAGGCTATGCTGAATGTACTGATTTGGGAAAATCTCATTGATCAGGATTATATTGATCGGCACACACAGGGCTTTGGTGCGGTATGTGAACGCGTGCAAGCGATGACGCCACGCAAGGCGGCAGGAATTTGTGGTTTGGATGCGGCCGACATCGTGAAAGCTGCCCTCTGGTTTGCCGAAAACAAAACCCTTTCCTTCTGGTCCATGGGCATGAACCAGTCCACTTCAGGCACAGACAAGAATAATGCGCTACTGAACCTTCATTTGACTACGGGCCAGATCGGCCAACCTGGATGTGGGCCATTTTCACTGACGGGACAACCGAATGCGATGGGTGGTCGCGAGGTTGGCGGTATGGCAAGTATGCTGGCTGCACATCGTGAGTATGCCAATCCGGAGCATTGCAAAGAGGTGGCTGCATATTGGGGTGTTGATTCGGTTTCCGATAAGCCGGGCTTAACAGCAACAGAACTCTTTGATGCACTTGAATCAGGCAAGGTGAAGGCAGTATGGATTGCCTGCACCAACCCTGTTGTTTCCATGCCGGATGCAAAACGGGCCGAAGCTGCTTTGAAAAAAGCAGAACTTGTGATGGTATCGGATGCCTATCACCCGACCGATACAACAAGATTTGCACATATTCTTTTCCCTGCCGCAGGCTGGGCTGAGAAAGAAGGTTCGGTCACTAACTCCGAACGTTGCATCACCCATCTTCAGCAGGCGCTTCCGGCGGCCGGGTTAAGCCGGCCGGATTGGAAAATTGCAGCCGACTTTGCCATCTTCTTGGGGGAGAGGTTAGGCAAGGATTGGCAGGATGCATTTGCGTATGAGCGCACCGAGGAAATATTCAATGAGCACCGGGGGCTGACTGCTGGCAAGGATATTGATATCACGGGCCTGTCTTATGCCATACTCGATGAGCAAGGGCCGCAACAGTGGCCCTTCCCTGAAGGTGAAAAACAGGGAAAAGCGAAACGCCTCTATTCAGATGGAGCGTTTGAAACCGCCGATGGCAAAGCCAACTTCATCGATATGATCTATCGGCCGGTGGCAGAGGCAACCGATGCCGAATATCCCATGTCGCTTACCACGGGCCGCATCCGGGACCAATGGCATACCATGACCAAGACCGGCAATGTGCCGCAACTGATGCAGCATGTATCCGCTCCCCGGTTGCAAATTCACCCGAACGATGCCGAGTCGCGCGGTATCGGGGAAGAAGATTTGGTTCGCGTCATTTCTCGTCGCGGTGAAGTGGTCGTTCCAGTCCAAATCAGCCGGGATATTCGCCCTGAACTGGCATTTTTACCCATGCACTGGGGCGAGATGACTGCCAGGAGCGGGCGTTCAAACAGTTTAACCCAATCGGTGATTGATCCTGTCTCCAAAGAGCCGGAATTCAAGCATGCCGCTATTCAGGTGGAACGCTATGAACCTGCATGGCGCGGCAAGGTGTTGATAGCCGGCCGAAACCTCAAACTTGGCCGCAAGATGATCGAGGGTTATAGCTATGGCGTCGTCTGTTGCATGGGCGGCGATCATCCTGTGACGGTGGCCGAACTGGCTTGCACCAGACCCTTGCAGCAAGAGCAATATAAACGGCTGGATCAATTACTGGAACAAGGCAAAAGTATTGAAACTCTGTCCTATTCAGACCGTAAACACGGCATCAACCGCAAGGCATGGTTAGAGGATGGGCGTTTGATAGCTGTGCGCTGGGTCGGAGGTGATATCGGAGAGGCCCAATGGCTGCGGAAACTGATGTTGGAAGGACGTGATGTCGGCGAGCTTCGGCCATATCTGCTCGCCCCCGGAGGGCCGGTCAACAAGGAAGATACTAAGGGTAAAATCATCTGCGCTTGCAATAATGTCGGTGAATTGGAACTTAGGGCAGCCATCAAATGTGGCGCGGATTCAGTCGATGCCATCAAAGCCTGCACCATGGCCGGCACCGACTGCGGTTCCTGTGTGCCGGAAATCAAGCGCTTGCTGGTTTCATGATGGTAGAAGCGATCCCCATACGCTTTTATGAACGGCCGCCATCCCGAAGTGAGCTGACTGACCGCTTTGGCCGCAGGCTGACCTACCTCCGTATTTCGATAACTGATCGCTGCAATATGCGTTGCGATTACTGTCGTCCGGCTGCGAATGCCTATCGTGCCGAGCCGTATAGTCAAATTCTTACATTTGAAGAGATTGAGCGCATTGTCCGAGTGGCCGCTGGTCTGGGCGTAAACAAGGTGCGCATTACGGGCGGGGAGCCTCTGGTGCGCCGGTGCTTACCCAGTCTCATTGAGAAAATCAAACAGATTCCGGGAATCTCTGACCTGTCCATGACAACAAATGCCACTTTGCTCGCCAAACATGCAGATGAAATATGGAATGCTGGTATCACCCGTATCAATATCAGCCTGGATAGCCTTAACCCGCTCCGCTTTCGGAAGCTGCCGGGAATCGATCTGGCGCCGGTGCTTGAAGGTATCGGCGCTGCTATGGCAGCGGGATTCGCGCCGATCAAGTTGAATACCGTGCTAGTACGCGGCATCAATGACGAAGAGGTTCCGGAACTGATCGATTTTGCAGCCGAGCGAAATTTGACCGTCCGCTTCATTGAACTTATGCCGATGAAGCATGGCTTGGATTGGGAGAAACATTACATATCGATCGATGAGGTATTGGAACAGCCCGAGGTGCGGCATCGTGTCGATGTTGATGCCAAATCTGAAACAGGCAATACGGCGGCACGCTATCTGCCATTGAAGGAAACAAAGGGCAAAGTCGGTTTTATCACTCCGATGTCCGAGCGCTTTTGCGATGGCTGCAACCGGCTACGCCTGACGGCGGATGGCCATTTGCGCTCCTGCCTGCCTGATGATGATGAGCTTGATCTGCGTGACATGATCAGAAATGGCGGCAGCGATGATGATATTCGAGCTGTGTTTGCCCGTGCTGCACTAATCAAGCCTGAGATCGGAGTCTACGGCCTCAATAAACAAGCTGGCCAGCGCTCGATGATTCATATTGGTGGATGAAATGAAATGCTTCTGGGTATTCGTGACGATGTGTTTGGCACCCAATTCTGCACTGGCTGGTGACATGCTGACTGTGGCTGTGGCTTCGAGTATGTATGGCCCCATGCAGGAAATTGCCACGGGCTTTGAGCAGCAGCATGGCGTGAAGGTGCGCCTGATTCCAGGTTCAACCGGCAGGCTTTACACGCAGATTGTGCAGGGTGCGCCGTTTGATGTATTTATGGCGGCGGACAATGCCCGCCCTGAGCGGTTGGAGCGTGAGGGACACATCGTGGCTGGTACGCGCATAACCTATGCGACCGGACAATTAAGTCTTTGGAGTAGGGTGAAGAAGTTTCCTGATCTTCAAGCTTTGACGAGTGACGATGTCCGGCACATCGTTATCGCCAATCCGGAGGCTGCTCCTTATGGGCAAGCTGCACGTGAAGCACTGGAACATGCCGGTATTTGGCAGCAGGTGAAGGATAAGTTGGTTTATGCCCAGAACGAAATGCAGGCGGCAATGATGGTTGCCAAAGGCCTTGCTGATGTCGGCATGGTTGCAGCGGGCAGCGTGAAAGGCGGCCATGCCCTGGTAATTGATTCGTCTCTTTATGCGCCCATCGTGCACCAGGCTGTTGCCTTACGGGATGCCCCGGTTGTTCGCGCATGGATGGCTCGCATTGGGTCTGATCGAGCACTGCTGGTGATGCAGTGGCGCCGATGATGTGGGAAGCGCTGTTCATATCACTCAAGCTTGCTACGGTGACAACAGCTATCCTGCTGGTGATCGCGATGCCTCTGGCTTACCTGCTTGCCTTTGGTCATTTTCGGGGGCGTACCATGCTTGAGACAATTGTTGCCCTGCCACTTGTGCTTCCTCCTACAGTGCTCGGCTATTTTGTTTTGCTTCTGATCGCGCCGGATACATGGATTGGAGAAAGCTGGCAGGCTTGGTTTGATTCAACACTGGCTTTCTCGTTTTCGGGCATGGTGACTGCTTCCATCCTTTACAGCCTGCCATTTGCAGTACAGCCGATGCAGCACGCACTGTTGGCGATTCCGAAAAACTGGCTGGAGATGGCGCATACCCAGCAACTGAATCTCTGGCAGCGTGCAAGCCGGGTGATATTACCAGCTGCCAAGGGGGGCGTGCTGGCCGCTGTCGCACTGGCCTTTGCCCATACAATGGGTGAATTCGGTGTGGTGCTCATGGTTGGCGGTTCGATTCCGTCTGAAACCAGGGTGGCCAGCATCGCTCTGTTTGAGCTTGTTGAAATGCAGCAGGACTCCAGGGCCAATCAGCTCGCACTGGTATTGCTCTCTGTGTCCTTTGCCGTATTGACAGTGGTGTATGCGGTGAACCGGCGCGGGCTTGCTGTAGGGGTTCGGCCATGAACCAGCTGCGCGTGCAACATAAGGTTGGTGACCTTTGCCTGCATGCCCATGCTTCCTTTGACAGGGAGTGGGTTGTCATTTCCGGTGAGAACGGCGCAGGCAAGACATCGCTGCTGCGCCTACTGGCCGGTCTGGATGCTGCTGATGATGGACAGATAAGTATCAATGGGAATGTCTGGCTCGATACATCTTCGAATTTTGTGTTGAACCCTGAAAATAGGCATGTGGGTTGTGTCTGGGCCGACAGCAGTCTGCTGCCATGGCTTACAGCAATGGCAAATATCACGCTGGGGGTTTCCCGTCAGGGGCGTATAGAGAAAGAGGCATGGTTGCGTGAATTGGTGCAGGGGCTTGAGATTGAAGCTTTGATGCAGCGAAGGCCGCATGCGCTCTCCAGTGGAGAAGCACAGCGCGTGGCATTGGCCAGGGCACTGTATGCCTGTCCTGAAATGTTGCTGCTCGATGAGCCATTTTCAGCGCAGGCGCCCGCGATTCGTTCACGTTTGCGTGATTGGTTGAAGGGTATACGGCAGCAACTTCAGATTTCAGTACTCATGGTCAGCCATGATGCTGAAGATGCCCGAGTGCTGGCGGATCAACACTGGTATATGCGCCAGGGACATTTACTGGTTGAAGCAGGTACAGCAGCCGATAAATCCAGGTGGAAAAACATGGCATGAATAAACTCACTCACTTCGATGAGAGCGGACGTGCACGCATGGTCGATGTGTCCGGCAAGGACGAGAGCGCACGCGTGGCTGTGGCCAGTGGCGTGATCCGGATGCAGCCGCAAACTTTGCGGCGTATTCGTGCAGATGGGTTGAAGAAAGGCAATGTGCTGGCTGTGGCTGATGTTGCCGCCGTGATGGGCGCCAAGAAAACTCCTGATCTGATTCCGATGTGCCATCCGCTCATGTTATCCGGTGTCGAAGTGGCTTTCTCAGAGCTTGAGGGTGGTGCTGGTATGAAAGTCGAGGTGTCTGTCAACTGCAGTGGTAAAACCGGTGTTGAGATGGAGGCGCTGATGGCAGTTTCTACAGCGTTGCTGACCATCTATGACATGTGCAAGGCGGTGGATAGGAGCATGCGCATTACCGGCCTCCAACTTGAAGAGAAGCGTGGCGGTAAAAGTGGTGACTGGGTGCGTGATCAATGATTCGCGTGCTTTTATTCGGCATGCTGGCCGACATGGCTGGTGAGAGAGAGTTGGAAGTGCCAGGGAAAGAAAGTATGACGCTGGCGGATATTCTCGACCATTTGCAGCGCTTGTTTCCCACGATGAACGATGCAATGTTTTTATTGGCCGTCAATCAGCAACAAACCAGCGATATGAATACGACCATATCCAATGGCGATGAAGTAGCCATTATGCCGCCATTTTCTGGAGGATGAAGTGGGGGATGAAGTGTACATAAATGGTGACGCAGCGCGTATTCAGGAAGAAGATTTCTCGATTGAAGTCGAGGTCAATGCGCTTCGTGAGGTGTCCAAGCGAATTGGCGGAATCGTATCTTTCCTTGGTTGCGCGCGTGATTTTTCCGAGGGTCGGGATGTTTCGTCGATTAGCTTTGAGCAATATGCCGATATGGCCAAGGGCGCGATGCAGGCATTGCGAACAGAGGCATTGGAGCGCTTTGATATTGTCGAGGCCCGGCTGGTTCATCGGGTGACTACTGTGCATGCAGGCGATCAGATTGTGCTGATTGTGGTGGGTGCGGAGCACCGTTCTCCGGCATTCGATGCCTGCCGCTGGTTGATCGGCGAACTAAAGCAGCGTGTACCCGTCTGGAAGAAGGAAGTAACGCCTGAAGGTGAGTCATGGGTTGTACAACACCCATGAGTACGCCTGTTCTCTCTATAGTGGGCGGCTCCAATTCCGGCAAAACGACACTGCTGGAAAAACTGATTGCAGTAGTGACAGATGTGTTTGGGCTGGACTCGACATTGCACCAATTTGATCTGAGCGTTGACCTCGTGCAAACCTCGTGCGGATTCGGCGTGCCACTCTACGAATTTGCCAGTGATCGATCTCAGCTCAATGCCTGGGCCGAACGCAGAGGAGAGGAAGGCATTCGCGCTTACTGGCAGAAGAAGACAGCCAGCCTTGATAGCGAGACAATCCGGATTGAAAACAGCAATGATTGAGAATTGTACGGCCGTCATTCTTGCAGGCGGCGAATCCAGCCGCATGGGGCAGGACAAAGCGGATGTATTACTTGCAGGTGAAACATTATTAACTCATACCGTTCGGCGCATGCAGTCTGTGTTTTCCCGTGTTGTAGTCAGTGTTAGAGAGCCGAGGAGCCGTCTGGCCTGCCTGCAAGTGTGCGATCTAGTCGCAGGGAAAGGGCCGATAATGGGCATCGCCACTGCACTGGAGAGCGTTAATACACACTGGGTTTTTGTCGTCGGATGCGATATGCCGCTGATTTCGCCCGATCTGGTGCTCGCATTGGCAAAACGGCGGGATGACTGTGATGCCGTTGTAGCATTGGTTCACAAAATGCCTCAGCCATTAGCTGGTTTTTATTCCAAAAACTGCCTTTCGGTAATACAGGCGCAGATTGAAAGGGGGGAACGCAGCATGATGCGTTTGCTGGACAGTGTGGAGACCTGCCTGGTTTCCGAGGAGGAAGTAAAAGCGACGGATCCACAGCTGCACAGCTTTATCAGCCTGGATACCCCTGATGATGTTAGAAGGATAGAGACCATTCAATGAGTTACCTTTCAGTGTTAGAAGCACAAGCCTGTATTTTGAAACATATTCACTTGCCTCAGGCTGAGCAGTCTCCACTGCATGATTCCCTGAACCGTGTGCTGGCCAAAGATGTGAAAGCGAACCGCAATCATCCCCCTTACGACGTTTCGGCAATGGATGGCTACGCAGTCCGTTTCGCCGATATTGCCGAAACCACGGAAAATGCGCCGGTCAGCCTGGCTGTCGTGGAGGACATCCGTGCAGGGCAAATGTCACAGGTAAAGATATTGTCAGGTAAGGCGGCACGTATTATGACCGGCGCGCCAAGGCCCAAGGGTGCAGATACGGTGGTTCGTGTTGAGGATGTCATGGAAGAGGGCGATACGGTTTTTTTTCTAGCGGCT
>QIFG01000048.1 GCA_003228735.1 Zetaproteobacteria bacterium | reverse complement strand
GATTTGCTGTCTCTTCAACAATAAATCTACCATATCCCCTGGGAATTCAGACCTTTTTTACTGCCACCCTTTCCTTAACCGGACAGCTGTGGGTCTAGGCTAATCTTTCGGGTAAAATGGGATGGGCTCTTTGCAAGCCCTGATGCTATAAATTTTTTCCGCCCTGAAAACTTGTTTCTCAGGTTTTGAATGCTTACGGGGCCAAAGTCCCCCGCTTTTACAGGTGTTGAATCAATTCACCGATTAGCCTAACTATATAGGCCATAAACTCCCTGAAATCAGTAGTTACAGGCCAATCCCCTACAAGATTTATTGGTAAATACGCTTGCACCTGCTATAAAGAGTACTATATTGGTGCCACTTTATTGGCAGGCAGGTGAAATGTTCAGAATTACCAGGTTAACGGACTATGGCGTGATGTTGATGACCGAGTTTGCGTCTGAGCCGGAGCGCCTGCGCAATGCCGCCGGTCTGGCCGAGGCCGCGCACCTGTCCGTGCCCACGGTCAGCAAGGTTCTGAAGCTTCTTTTGAAGGAAGGCCTGCTTGAATCGATTCGTGGAGCGGGCGGCGGTTATCGCCTGGCCCGTAAGCCGGAGGACGTTTCGGTACAGGACATCATCGTGGCGCTCGAAGGCCCGATTGCCCTGACCGAATGCAACCTGATCTCCAGCGACTGTGAACAGAAGCCGCACTGTTCCGTCAGCGGCAACTGGCGACGCATCAACCATGCCGTTCGGCGCGCGCTGGCGGATATCACGCTGGTCGACATGGTGCAGCCGCATTTCGAGCCGGTGATTCAGCTTCAGAAGCAGCAGTCGAACACCATTCCGATCAGCTCCGAGACGGGAGAGCGATGGCTACCGACAAACATGTAGAGCATCTGGTCAGTAGCGAGTACAAGGCTGGCTTCGTTACTGATATCGATGCCGATACGGTGCCGCCGGGCCTGAATGAGGACGTCATCCGCGTGATCTCTGCGAAAAAACATGAGCCGGATTGGCTGCTGGAGTGGCGTCTGAATGCCTACCGCCACTGGCTGACAATGACGGAACCAACATGGGCACATGTGAAGTTCAAGCCGATTGATTATCAGGCGATCTCCTATTACTCGGCACCAAAGTCGAAGGATGATGGGCCCCAGAGTCTGGACGAGGTTGATCCGAAGCTTCTGGAAACCTACGAGAAGCTCGGCATACCGTTGCATGAACGGGCCGCACTGGCAGGCGTGGCCGTGGATGCCGTGTTCGACTCGGTATCGGTTGCCACCACCTTCAAGGCAAAGCTGGGTGAAGCAGGCGTCATCTTCTGCTCGTTCTCGGAGGCCGTGCACAACCATCCCGATCTCGTGCGCCAGTATCTCGGTACGGTCGTGCCGCATACCGATAACTTTTTCGCCTCGCTGAACTCGGCCGTGTTTACCGACGGCTCCTTCGTGCTTGTGCCGAAGGGCGTGAAATGCCCGATGGAGCTGTCCACCTATTTCCGCATCAATGCGCTGAACACCGGCCAGTTTGAGCGCACCCTGATCGTGGCCGAAGAGGGCGCTTCCGTGTCGTATCTTGAAGGCTGTACGGCGCCGATGCGCGACGAGAATCAGTTGCATGCCGCTGTTGTTGAACTGGTGGCGCTGGATGATGCAAAGATCAAATACTCGACGGTGCAGAACTGGTATCCGGGCGATGAGAACGGCGTTGGCGGCATTTACAATTTTGTCACCAAGCGTGGTGAATGCCGTGGTGTGAATTCGAAGATTTCGTGGACGCAGGTTGAAACCGGCAGCGCTATCACCTGGAAGTATCCGGGCTGTGTGCTCTTGGGTGATAATTCGGTCGGCGAATTCTATTCGGTGGCGCTGACCAACAATTATCAACAGGCCGACACCGGCACCAAGATGATCCATCTGGGCCGTAACACGAAGAGCACGATTGTTTCCAAGGGCATTTCGGCCGGCCACGGCCAGCAGTCTTACCGCGGCCTGGTCAAGGTGGGCAAGGGGGCACACGGTTCCCGCAACTACACGCGGTGTGACTCGCTGCTGATCGGGGATAAGTGCGGCGCGCATACCTTCCCGTACATGGAAGTCACGAACCCGACAGCCGTGGTCGAGCACGAGGCGACAACCTCGAAGATTGGCGAAGATCAATTGTTTTACTGCCGGCAGCGCGGCATCCCGGAAGAGGATGCGGTGTCGATGATCGTCAATGGTTTCTGCAAGGACGTGTTTCAGGAACTGCCGATGGAGTTCGCGGTCGAGGCCGGGAAGCTGTTGTCGGTAAGTCTCGAAGGCGCAGTCGGATGAACGGAAAGATGAACCACAGAGGCACAAAGGCACAAAGAGAAGCTATGTGTTATGAAAACTTTGTGTCTTAGTGCCTTAGTGGTGAAAGGAATTTTTTATGCTGAAGATTGAAAAACTGCATGCCACTGTAGGTGACAAGGAAATTCTCAAGGGTCTCAGCCTGGAGGTAAAACCGGGCGAGGCGCACGCCATCATGGGGCCGAACGGCTCGGGCAAGTCTACGCTGGCCAATGTCCTTGCCGGCCGTGGTGGCTATGAGGTCACCAGCGGCACGGTGACCTACAAGGATAAGAACCTGCTGGACATGAGCCCCGAAGAACGCGCCTGGGAAGGCGTGTTTCTGGCTTTTCAGTATCCAGTTGAGATTCCGGGCGTGAACAATGTCTACCTGCTGAAGGCTGGCCTGAATGCCATTCGCAGGCATCGGGGCGAGCCCGAACTGGACGCGATGGATTTCATGGCGGTGGTCAGAGAGAAGATGCAACTCGTGCAAATGGATGAGTCGCTGGTCAGCCGTTCGGTTAATGAAGGCTTTTCCGGTGGTGAAAAGAAGCGCAACGAGATTTTCCAGATGGCGGTGCTGGAGCCGGCTCTGGCCATTCTCGACGAAACCGATTCCGGCCTCGACATTGATGCATTGAGGATTGTGTCGGATGGCGTCAACAAGTTGCGTACGCCCGAACGCTCTATCGTGCTGGTGACGCATTATCAAAGGTTGCTCAACTACATCCAGCCGGATGTCGTGCATGTGCTGGTTGATGGGAAAATATTGAAATCCGGCGACAAGTCGCTGGCGCTTGAGCTTGAAGAGCGCGGCTACGATTGGGTGAAGCAGGAAGCGGCTGCGGCATGACTAGTGCCCTATCCCATAGAAGAGCGCGCCATCAGCTAGTTCTGGCGGGATGTGCGGCAAGGCGTGCGAGTGCAGGACTGGCTGTGGCCAATTCAAGCGAGTGCAACGCAGCCGCCCGCCCGCCAGGACTCGCCCGAAGGGAGCCGCCCCAAGGAGCCAATGCGGCGTTGCGCCCCTTGCCAATGGCGCGCCATTGGCTGCCGGACGCGCCTTGCCTTGGCTCCTTGGGGCGACTCTGATGGTATGCTCTTCTATGGGACAGGGCACTAGGTTGAACGCCGCCATCTCGTCCCTGCCGGGTTCCCGGCATGATGTGGTGCGGACGCATCGCCAGCGTGCCGCCAGGGCATTTGCCGCGCGCGGCCTGCCGACCAGGCGGGATGAAGACTGGAAATATACCGATCTGTCCCGCCTGACGGCGGCGTTGGGAGATAACTGGTGGGAATCCTCCGGCCAGCCGGAAATATCCGCGGTGGACGCCGGGGTGATCGAAGGCCAGGCGATTCCCGACCTGGACGCCTATCGAATTGTATTTACCGATGGCAGATTCGATCACGGAGAGTCTGAGTTTCCAGAAGGCGTGACGATTCGACCGCTTGCCGATTTACTGGAGAGTGAGCCTGAGCAGGCGCTGGAGCCGCTTGAACTGGATGAAGCCGCACCGCTCTATAATGGTTTTGTGGCCCTGAATGCCGCTATGGCGACTGATGGCCTGTGTGTCTGCATCAAGGACGGCGTAACCTTAGACAAGCCGCTGTATATCCTTCATCTCGCTGGCCCTTCAGGTCAGGTGGCGCATATCCGCCATGCCATCTCGCTGGGCTCTAATGCCGAGGTTGCTGTGATCGAACACTTCAGCGGCATTTCAGATGGCACTGGTCTGACCAATACCATGACGAACATACGACTGGGGCAAGGCGCGAGGCTGTCGCATTACCGGTTGCAGCAGGAGCCCGAAAGCCGCTTTCATATCGGCCGGGTCGAGGTCGAACAGGCGCGTGACAGTTACTATGCCTCCCATTCGATTGCGCTGGGGGCGGCCCTGTCGCGTACGGATATCAGGGTTAATCTGAATGGCGAGGGCGCCGAGTGCCTGTTGAACGGGCTGTATGTCACCGGCGGTCGTCAGCATGCCGATCACCATACGCGCATCGATCACGCCGTGCCGAACTGCACGAGCCGCGAGATATACAAGGGCATTCTGGATGGGCGTTCGCGGGCCGTGTTCAACGGCAAGGTGGTTGTACACAAAAACGCACAATTGACCGACGCGCAGCAGTCCAACGGCAACCTGCTCCTGTCCGCCAGGGCCGAGATCGATACCAAACCGGAGCTTGAAATTTACGCCGATGACGTGAAATGCGCACACGGCGCCACCATCGGCCAACTGGATGAGGATCAGGTGTTTTATCTGCGCACGCGGGGCCTGAGCGAGGCCGATGCCCGCAATGTGCTGACCTTCGCCTTTGCCGGCGATGTGCTGGCCCGCATGCCGCATATAGCAGTGCGAAAATTTCTGGAGCGTGTCGTGCTGGGCAAGCTGCCGCAGGGGGCTGTTTTGGAGGATATCGTATGAGCCTCGATATCCAGGCCATCCGGGCTGATTTTCCGATCCTGCATCAGCAGGTACATGGCCAGCCGCTGGCCTATCTTGATAATGCCGCCACAACGCAGAAGCCCCAGTGCGTGATCGAAGCAGTGCGTCAGTACTACGAGCGGGACAACGCCAATGTGCATCGCGGAGTGCATGCGCTGTCCGAACGCGCTACGGCAAAGTATGAGGGCGCCAGGGAGAAGGTCAGGGCCTTTATCAATGCGGCTTCATTATCCGAGATCGTTTTCGTACGTGGCGCCACCGAGGCGATCAACCTGGTGGCGCAGAGCTATGGCCGCAGCAATCTGAAGGCCGGTGATGAAATCCTCATTACCGAAATGGAGCACCACTCGAATATCGTGCCGTGGCAGCTATTGTGTGAGCAGACCGGCGCGAAGCTGAAGGTCGTCCCGATCAATGACGATGGCGAAATCAGCCTGGAGGATGTTGAAAGCCGGTTATCAAAGCGTACGAAGCTGGTGGCCGTCGTACACCTGTCCAATGCGCTGGGCACGATCAATCCGGTCAGGGAAATCATCGACCTGGCGCATGGACAGGACATTCCGGTGCTGCTGGATGGCGCCCAGGCGACAGCGCATCTGGCTGTCGATGTGCAGGCGCTGGATGTCGATTTCTATGTGATGTCGGCGCATAAGATGCTGGGCCCGACCGGCATCGGCGCCCTGTATGCAAAACAGGAACTGCTGGAAGCGATGCCGCCGTATCAGGGCGGCGGCGACATGATCTCGATGGTGAGCTTTGAGAAAAGCCAGTTTGCCGAACTTCCCTACAGATTCGAGGCGGGGACACCCAACATCGCAGGGGTGATCGGATTCGGCGCCGCCATCGACTACCTGCAGAAGCTCGGTCTTGAGAATGTCGCAGAGTATGAAGACGGGCTTCTGCGCTATGCCACAGAACGTGCCCAAGTCTTCCCCGGCCTGAGATTGATCGGCACGGCCAGGCGCAAGGCCAGCATCCTGTCCTTCGTGCTCGAGGGCATTCATCCGCACGATATCGGCACGATACTCGATCGTCAGGGTGTGGCTGTGCGTACGGGCCATCACTGCGCCATGCCGGTGATGGAGCACTTTCAGGTGCCGGCTACCGTACGTGTTTCATTTTCCGTCTACAACACGATGGATGAGGCGGATCGTCTGTTTGCCGCACTCGAAAAGGTTCGTGAGATGTTCGCATGATGGACTCACCACAGAGGGCACGAAGAGCACGAAGGGGAAACACAGGTTTTTCTTCTTCGTGCACTTCGTGGTGCAAAATGAGGCTGAAACGTGTTTGATTTGAAGGATTTGTACCAGGAAGTGATTGTCGATCACAACCGCAGCCCGAGGAACTTCCACAGGATGGCGGATGCCAACCGTATAGCAGAGGGCTTTAATCCGCTGTGTGGCGACAGGTTGACGCTGTATATGCGGGTCAATGATCACGGGGCGATCGAGGATGTCAGCTTCGAGGGCTCGGGCTGTGCGATTTTCACGGCATCCACCTCACTGATGACCGAACGGCTCAAGGGTAAGACCGAAGCCGAAGCACAGTCCATTTTTAATGGCTTTCACGATATGGCGGTCTCGGATGTGGATGCGCCCGTAGATAGCGCCACAATGGGCAAACTTTCCGCACTGGCCGGCGTGCGCGAGTTTCCGTCGCGCGTCAAGTGCGCCACGTTGTGCTGGCATACGATGACGGCTGCCCTGGCCAATACGGGTGAGACGGTGAAAACAGAATGACGATTGGCGAGACAATCACGACGCTCAGAGATTGCGAAGGCGCGCATATTCCCATCGGCACGCCGATCACGATTCCGGCTGGCAGCCAGGTGGTCATCACGCAAGAGCTTGGCGGCAGCTTTACCGTCAATGTGAACGGCAATCTTGTCCGTATCGATGGCAAGGATGCCGATGCGCTGGGCTTGCCGGTAGAACAGGCGCATACCGAGCAGAAGGAAAGCCGGGAACCGGTGACGAAACAGCAGGCCTGGGCGGCACTGTCAAACTGCTATGATCCGGAAATACCGGTCAACATCGTCGATATGGGCCTGATTTATGAGGTGAATCTTGTCGAGGTGGAGCACGGCCAGCGGGTCGAGGTGACGATGACGCTGACGGTAGCCGGTTGCGGTATGGGGCCTTTCATCATCGAGGATGCGCGCAACAAGCTGCTTGAATTGCCGGGCATTGTTGAGGCAAATGTCGAACTGGTGTTCGATCCACCCTGGGATCGCAGCATGATGAGTGAGACGGCCAGGCTGGAACTGGGTTTGTTTTAAAGGAGATTTACCACCAAGGCACAAAGACACGAAGAAGAGTTTATTCAATTGGCAACTGGAACCGCCACAGGCAGACATGTCTGAACACTATATTCCCCCTTTGTGTCTTGGCGTCTTTGTGGTGATTTTCCAACTTACAGGAGTATTTATGGCTGAATGGGTTGATGTGGCAGCGCAGGATGATCTGCCGCCGGGTAGCCGCAAGGTTGTAGCTACTCCGGCCGGGCGCATGGTCGTATTCAATCTGGATGGCGATCTCTATGCCATAGAAGATGCCTGTACGCACGACGGCGGTGAGCTGGCCACAGGTGTTTGCGAGGGCGATCAGATTATCTGCCCGCGGCATGGCGCCCGTTTCTGTATTCGGGACGGCAGAGCTCTGACACCGCCGGCCTATGAAGATGTTGAAACGTTTCCGGTGCGTGTCGAAAACGGCATGGTTCAGGTCGATATTGACTGACACCCTTTCTTCCAAATGCAGCCAATTCAGATAGACGTAGAAAGCACTGGGCAGAAACCGCCCGGCAAGACCCTGTACGCCTTGGGGTTTCGGCCATTCTTTCTGGCCGCCGGGATTGCTGCTGCCGTACTGATGCTGGGGTTTGTTGCTGCACAGGCGACGAATATCTGGCATTACAATTATTTCGACATGATGGTCTGGCATGGCCATGAAATGCTGTTTGGTTTTACAGTAGCAGTAATCGCCGGTTTCCTGCTGACTGCTGTGCGCAACTGGACAGGGCTGGAAACTGTCACTGGCTCAAAGCTGAAGTGGCTGGTGATGCTCTGGATTTGCGGACGTCTTGCTCCGGCGATTCCCGGCCTGCCACCGATTCTGGTCGCCATCATTGATCTGGCATTTTTACCTGTTCTGGCCGCCATCTTGAGCCGGCCGCTTTTCAAGGCAGGACAGACGCGCAACTACTTTGTATTACCGTTATTATTGTTGCTGACGGTTGCTAATGCCTTGGTGCATATGGAGGTTCTCGGCATGACCGGGGACACCGCGCAGTCCGGCTTATATCTGGCGGTATATCTTGTGGTGTTGCTGATTACGCTGGTAGGTGGGCGTGTGATGCCGTTTTTTACCGAGCGCGCATTGCCCGGTGTCACGGCCAGCCGTTGGCCATGGCTGGAGACTCTTGCCTACGTCAGCATCATCATATTTGCCGCAACCGATCTGCTGTTGCCGGATTCGCTGGCCACTGTATTGATGGCTCTCATCGTGGCGCTGATCCATGCTGTCCGGCTTTATGGCTGGGGAAGCTGGAAAATATGGCGAAATCCGATGTTGAGCGTGCTTTATCTTGCCTATGGCTGGCTGGTGGCGGGCTTTGTGCTGTACGCGCTATCTGCTGTTGGGTTCATTGCCAGGGCGCAGGCGCTGCATGCGTTTACTGCGGGCGCCATCGGAATGTTTACGCTGGGCATGATGGCCAGGGTAGCGTTGGGCCATACCGGCCGGTCGATTCAGGCATCGAAGGCTATGATTGTTGCTTTTTTGCTGGTTTTATTCGCCGCCATCCTGCGCATCTTTTCGGACGCGGATGTGGCGGAAGGGTTTGTTGCTGTTTCCGGCCTGATATGGAGCGTGGCTTTCCTGATATTTGCCGTTGTATACATACCGATACTCACCAGACCCAGGGCAGATGGGCGCCCCGGTTGAGTCGTTAGAGGATTGTGTTGTAAGGATTGAAGATAAAGTGCAACCAAGAAGAAATTCCTAGTGAGGCGAATCGAATGAAGCATAAGCAGGCGGATGATGTCAGAAAGCATGTACGTGGCAGCTATGCCCAGGTTGCGGAAGCCAGTGATAACGGCTCATGCTGTGGCGTTGAATCGAGTTGCTGCGGGGTGGCTTCGGATGACGCCATCAACACGCTGATCTCGACGCGGCTGGGATATTCAGAGGAAGATATCGGCAGGGTTCCTGGTGGCGCCGATATGGGGCTGGGCTGCGGCAACCCGCGTGCGATCGCCGGGCTGCGGCAGGGCGAAACCGTTGTGGATCTTGGCAGTGGTGGCGGTTTCGATTGCTTTCTGGCAGCTCATGAGGTCGGAGAAACCGGCCATGTCATCGGTGTGGACATGACGCACGAGATGGTGAGCAAAGCAAGGAGCAATGCCGGGAAAGGGCATTACAATCATGTTGAATTCCGGCTTGGTGAGATCGAGCACCTGCCGGTTGGCGATAATCTTGTCGATGTCATTATCTCAAACTGCGTCATCAACCTGTCTCCGAATAAGCCACAGGTTTTTCGCGACATGTTTCGAGTTCTGAAGCCCGGCGGCAGGCTGGCGATTTCGGATATTGTAGCCACGGTTGAACTTCCCGATGAAATGAAAAACGATCCAATTCTGCATGCCGGCTGCATGGCCGGGGCCT
This sequence comes from Zetaproteobacteria bacterium, assembly GCA_003228735.1. GTDB lineage: Bacteria > Pseudomonadota > Zetaproteobacteria > Mariprofundales > Mariprofundaceae > SZUA-181. The sequence continues at coordinate 24,265 of QIFG01000048.1, read as the reverse complement.
CGTTGATTGCGGATATCGAATCCATGCTGCGGGCAGCGGGGTTTACCGATATATCGATAGCCCCCAAGGATGAGTCGCGGGAATTCATCAAGGATTGGGCGCCGGGCCGTGGCGTGGAGGACTATGTTGTTTCGGCCAATATTGAGGCAGTAAGGCCGCTGTAATAAGGTCGGATTTTTCTCCATCAACCAGCCCGGCCTGATGACTGGTTTCTGTTTTTTGCAGCGCCTGATCAGTATCTGGAATAAGCCATTGGTACGGGCAAACGCAGTAGGGCACTTGCGCACCGGACGTGCATGGGTCTATACATTCAATAATGAAGGGATTAACTTGAATGGTCAGCCGTTTCTGGTTGCTGCTTGATTGACGGGCAGAAAGCCGGACTGGCTGGATTCGCAGAGGCCGATATGCAAAACAGGGGAGAAGCCAATGCAAGACAATGTTCGTGATATCGAAAGCAAAAGGGCGCCGATTCTCAATAGTGTGAAGAAGGTCTCCAGCAAGCAGCAGCCAAGTCTGCATTTGGCTCATTCCGGCAATCTATTGCAAGAAGACGCCACGCTTGAAGAAAGCAGGCGCAGGCCATTTGTTCTCATTGTTGATGATCAATCCACAAGCCGGAAAATTCTGGAAGAGCTGGCGCGTTCCGTTGATTCGAATATGCTGATAGAGAGCTATGAAGATCCTTTTGAGGCTCTTGGCCGGGCAACAGCTCGCACACCGGATCTGATCATAACGGACTACAAGATGCCAGTCATGAACGGTGTTGAATTTACCAAGCGCGTTCGCGCATTGCCCTCATGTGCCGATGTGCCGTTGATGGTGGTGACGATCGTGCAGGATCGCCGTATCCGCTATGAGGCCCTGGATGCAGGGGCCACGGATTTTCTGACACGCCCTATTGATTATCACGAATGTCTGGCGCGTTGTACAAATCTACTGACCATGCGCCGGCAACAGAAGATTATCCGGAACAGGGCGAGATGGCTGGAAGAACAGGTGGCGCTGGCTACAAAGCGGGTGCATAGCCGGGAAAGGGAAACGCTCTTAAGGTTGGCAAAAGCGGGCGAATATCGCGATGAAGAAACCGGTAACCACGTGTTGCGCATGGCTAAATATTCCCACTTTATTGCCGAAGCGCTTGGACAGAGTGAGCTGGACTGTTCCGCAATCGAGCAGGCAGCGCCGATGCATGATATTGGCAAGATTGGTATTTCTGACACGATTCTTCTGAAACCGGGCAGGCACACCAGAGAGGAATTCCGGATTATGCAGACGCATACCACCATTGGTTATGAAATACTCAGCGGTAGCCCATCAAACTATATTCAACTGGGTGCTGTTATTGCACTGGGACATCATGAAAAATATGACGGCAGCGGTTATCCTCACGGGTTGTCTGGAGAAGATATTCCGTTAGTGGCGCGTATCGTGGCAGTGGCTGATGTATACGATGCCCTGACAACAGTCCGTCCGTACAAGTCGGCATGGCTCTCTGCGAAGGCCGTAGATTATATTACCGGGGCATCCGGCAAGCATTTCGACCCACAATGCGTGAATGCATTTCTGGCCCAGTTTGATGCGATCAGCGAGGTGCGGCAGCAACTCAGGGATGAGGCCATACCTGATGAAGACGATTCCGGGAATAGTGCCTGAGCGGGGATCACGAATGCTGAAGATGCAATTTAATAGAGCCCTGGTAAGTGATGTCCAAGAGGCATGGAAGTCCAGGCTAACAAGGAAACGCGTAGCATGAACTTGATCGGCATGCTCAGACAGCGCCTGTCCAATCGACCTGATTCCGAACACGAGCAGGCGATCATTCGCGTGGTCATCGTTTCCCTCATTTTTGTTTATTTTCTTGTTGCGCACCTAAGAGGCGTTACATCTGGTGTGCTCGACCTTCAATCGCCCTTGGTGATAGCTGGCCTTGTATTGTGTTTTTCTGCAATGCTGTTGTCAGCAATTGTTATATGGCCTGACAGGTCACCTTTGCGGCGCATCCTCGGCATGGTCGCAGATCTTGGTGCTACTTCTTACGTATTAGCCATAAGTGGTGAAGCTGGAACTCCATTGCTGGCAGTTTATTTGTGGGTAACCATGGGTAATGGCTTCCGATATGGAGCGAATTACCTGTTTGCCGCAACAGGCATGAGTGTGACTGGTTTTGCGGCAGCTTATGTTCTGAGTGATTTCTGGGCGCTTCATTTTATGTTCAGTGCCGGTTTTATGATTGTGCTGGTTGTTTTGCCGGCATATATGGCAGCTTTATTGCATAGGCTTAACGATGCCATTGCCCAGGCCAATGAGGCCAACCAGGCAAAGTCGGCATTTCTGGCCAATATGAGCCATGAGTTGCGCACACCTTTGAATGGCGTGATCGGCATGAGTGACCTGTTGGCTGACACCCGTCTGAATGAAGAACAGAAAGAGCTGGCGCATGCAGTTCAGACTTCGGCACACAGCCTTCTTGATCTGATCGAGAATATATTGGATATCTCAAGGATCGAATCCGGCAAGCTCGACAGCGTTCATGAAGACTTTGACCTGCACTCCCTTGTAAATCACACAGCCATGATGTTTGATCCCCAGGCGCGCCGGAAAGGCATTGCATTTGGCAGCCATATTGCGCCGGAAACACCATTTCAGTTGCGTGGCGATTCACAGCATTTGCGTCAGGTGCTGATCAACCTTCTTGGCAATGCCGTTAAATTTACCCATAGCGGTACGATAGATATCAAGGTCTACCCTGTGAGCACAACAGCAAGTGATCTTCGAGTCCGTTTTGAGGTCAAGGATACGGGTATTGGCATTCCGGAGGATGCGCAGGAGCGCATCTTTGAGAAATTCACGCAGGCAGATGCTTCTGTTACTCGACGTTATGGCGGTACGGGGCTTGGAACCACAATCGCTGGTCAGCTTGTTGAATTGATGGGCGGGCGAATAGGCCTTAGCAGCCAGGAAGGAAGGGGAACGACCTTCTGGTTCGAACTGCCATTCGAGCGGCAGCCTAAGGCACCGCAAGTTCAAGAGTATCCTGTACTGGGGAATGTCCGAGCCCTGATATTTGCTGGGGATGCGCTTAGAAACACTATCAGGCCCCATCTGGATAGCTGGGGAATTCAATATGATGCGGCAGCAAGCACTGCCAAGGCCTTTTCTCTGCTCACAGAGGCCGCAGAGAGAGGTGCACCTTATCAGGTGGCGTTCATTGAACAGCAGCAGATTGACATAAAGGTTAGTCAGTTTGCCTCTTCTATCAGAGATGAAGAGTTGATAAAGCAGCTCTCGCTAGTGCTCATAACAAGCGACTCTAACAAGGGCATGGATATGTCATTCCAGGAGGGGTATTCCTCTGTGCTCACTGTGCCGCTGGATACAGCACTGCTATATAATGCCATCCATGCCGCACGCGCTGAGCATGAGCATCTGGAGAATGTTGTTTCGCTGGCAGATCACTATAAACAGCGAGGCAGTGCAAGACACCTTCGTATTCTTGTCGCAGAGGATAACGAAACGAACCAGAAAGTGATAAAAGGCATTCTTGAACGGGCAGGACACAGACCTTCTATTGTGGATGATGGCGAAAAGGCTCTGGATTTGCTGGCCGATGAATCATTTGCCTGTGACATGGTTGTGCTGGATATGAATATGCCCAAGGTCAGCGGGATTGATGTGCTGAAAGCCTTCCGTTTTATGGATACGAGCGCTTCTATCCCGGTTATTATGCTGACAGCCAATGCGACTCCTGAAGCAATAGAGGTTTGTGAACAGGCGGGAGCGAATGCCTATCTGACTAAACCCATCAATGCCAGAACATTGCTTGATACAATTGCCCGCTTTGCCCCGAAGGCAAGCAAAAGAAAAGATGTCAGTTTTCATAAATTGGTAAATAATGAAGGCTCCGGGGTTACTCCTCCCAAGGTGGATGCGGTTGCTCTGGATCGACTGGCGCAACTGGGGAAGAGTCCTGACTTTTTGAAGGATTTGATTGAGGGGTTTTCCCGTGATGGCCAAGCCATCATGACCAACCTGCGGGCTGCCGCCAAAAAGGGAGACTTCCCAAAATTTCAGGATGCGGTGCATGCCTTGCAGGGAAGCGCCGGTGAACTGGGCGGCACGATGCTTGCCCACCTTTGCAAAGAGGCGAGAAAGCTCAAGCCATATGATTTTGGCACACCAAAACCATCTACAGTTGCATCAGAAATCAGCGAAGTATTTGACGCAACCTGTACAGCCCTGACGGAACATGCCAACAGGCGGCGAGATGCATTGACCGAATAACAGAACTACGCGGTGCCCTGAGAAATCGTTGATTGCCTTGCAACAAGCCTTTCCATCATTCTCAGGTCTCTGTGCTCCAGATGTAATGCGGCATCTACCCAAACCTCGGTTATGTTTTTCAGTTCCTCATAGGTAACCGGGTTGCAGTGAGCTTTTGCTTTTCGAAGCGCACGATAACCATTGGATGACCTGTTTTCTTTCTTGATGTAATCATAGACAGCCATCTCTCCATGGAGGTCTTCAGCCAGCACATCTACCACGCCCATCTCATAGAGTTCCTCGGCCGTATAGATTTTGCCGCTGAGTATCATGCGTTCAGCCTGGGAAGCGCCAATCTTTCTGGACAGAAGACTATAAGCTCCCATGCCGGGGAAAAGATTGAACAGAATCTCTGGCATTCCCATCTTGGCGCTACGTTCTGCAATTAGCACATTGCTGGATATGGCTGCTTCAAAACCACCTCCAAGTGCATCGCCCTGAACCAGTGAAATCGTAGTTATATCCCGATTTAAGTTGATAATGTTCTGATACAGGACATCGATACAGGCTTTTGCGTATTGAAATAGGCCGTCACGATCCTTTCGCTGAATTAGGTTCCTAAAGAGGTTTAAATCACCTCCGAGGTTAAATACCCCTGGAACATCAGAAGCCAAGACCATGTATTGAATATGATGTTCTTTTGAGCCATCAATTTTCATAGTGGTCTCTTCAAACCAGCTCTGGATATCTTTCAATAATGTTGGGGTAAAACAAGGTCGCGGTGCTGCATGCATGTAATACCATGCGAGTTGATAGCCCTCATCGAAATGCGTGGTTAACTGGGAATACTTTGGTTTGCTCGTGTCAATAGGTAAAACATTTACTTGGTTTGCTAAGGCCATTTGTTCTTCCTCCGTGATCGAAATGTGAAGTGATATGCTTGTAAAAAGCAGCCACGTCGTTGCTGCTGAATACGGGGTTTCCGAAGACAGCAGCTTTAAGCGTAGACTATTTTTTGTTTTTCAGACAATCGCGGATTGTTGTCTGACGGTTCGATAAGGGATTCAATTTGATTTCAGCCCAAGAAAAGCAGTTTGTTTATTGGGTATTACTTGGAGTTCCGTTGAAGAAGGCGCTGCACTTCGGCTATCTATTGTCAGGGGTTTATTGCTTGTCCAGTTCGCCGCAGGCGGTCTCGATCCGTTCTTTTACTGTTTCCAGCAAATCACTTCGAGGCGTATCTACAACCTCATCGGCTGGAATAAGCGGCAGGAAGCGCACACGGATGGTTCCCGGCTTCTTGATAAATCCACGGCGCGGCCATACGGTGCCGGAGTTGTGCGCCATGGGCAGGATGCCGACCTTGGCGCGCTGGGCCAGCATGACGCCGCTGGCCTGATACGTGCCTGCTTTGCCCGGAGCGATGCGAGTCCCTTCCGGGAACATCACAACCCAGCGTCCTTTGCGCAGGAATGCCTGTCCCTGCTCCAGAACCTGTTTCAGTGCTTCACGAGCATTGGCGCGGTGAATGGCGATGGCGTCCACCGCCCACAGAGCCCAGCCGAATATCGGGATATAGAACAGCTCGCGTTTAAGAACCCAGACATAAGGCGGCACCAGATACGGCATGGCGATGGTTTCATAGGCAGACTGGTGCTTGGCCAGAACCACACATGCTTCATCGGGAAAGTGCTCTCGCCCTTCCACGATCAGACGGATACCGCATATCCAGCGTGCCGCCGCCAGAATTGAGCGAGTCCATAACTTCGCCCAGAACCAGACCGCATCAAAACTGAAGGGACGAGAGAGCAAGATCAGGACAGAAAACACAAGGGTCAGAAGAATCATGCACAGGTTGAAAAGGGTTGAACGGATGAAGAGCATGGTCTATTCCAATATCGCGCTTACAGCAGAAGCCAGATCTGCAAATATCTGTATATCGGGATAGAGCTTTACCGATTCCGTGTATATGACGTCGATATCGCTATGGCCGGTTTTTACCAGCATGGGAACAACACCAGCGGCCAGGGCCGCCTGAACATCGCGCGATGAATCGCCGATAAACACCACATTGTGCGGTTTGTCAGTCATGCCCAACTGTTCCAAGGCCTCAATCACCAGCCCGGGTTTGGGCTTACGGCAGGCACAACCATCATCCGGCCCATGCGGGCAGTAAGCTGTGTGTGCGATGTGTCCACCGGCTTTCTCAATGGCGCCGATCATCTTGGCATGAATGGCCTGCATGGTGGAATTATCGAAATAGCCGCGTGCGAGCGCAGACTGATTGCTGCAGATGGCCACGGGAATGTTCGCGCTGCTCAATCGGGCGATGGCTTCAAGGCTGCCGGGAATGGGGCGCCACTGTTCCGGCGCGAGGATGTAGTCTTTCGATTCAAAATTTATGACGCCGTCACGATCCAGCAATACGGCGTGAATATCAGGTTTGGACATGGTCGGAAACAGTAAAGAGGCGCATGCAAGCTGGCAATGATGGACTAAAATATGATTCATCGCGGAAGTCTGGAAAACACTCCGTCACGACCATAATGAAGGAAGTCACTCGCTCGCTATAGGCAGAAGATTTGTTGTCCTTTTTTGCGTGCCCACAAAAAGGCAGGAGCCGTTTGGACGGCCAAAGGCCGCCCGCAGGGCGAGGGGCAAATGGCCCGAGTCAAGAAAGAACGAAAGAAGGGCACCCCGGAACCAGTCTGCCCTGCGGGCGCCCGATCCTGCATATCCATAACCGGTCGCGGCTCTGCCGCTCTAGCCGGTTTTGGATATTTGTCTCGGCAGACTGCTAGGGGGCCAAAAGGCCTTGTTACCCCTTCCGGGTTTCCCGCTAATCAGCGATAGCTCTAAAAAAATGGGGCGCCGAAGCGCCCCATAAGGTCTGTGCCTGTTTCCAGATTAAAAGATTCGGAAGTGGGCGGAAGACGCCATGAAGAACAGCATCGGAATGGACAGCAGCGTATTTGTACGCGAGGCAATCAGCCCCATCTTGCCAGCGGCAAGCTTTTCATCAGCGGTTGCTTCCACAATGCCGACAACCTTCTTTTGCGCAGGCCAGATGATAAACCAGACATTAAACCACATGATGATGCCAAGGCCCGCGCCGATGCGAATATCCCAACCAGCACCTGCAGCCATCTGGCCATACAGGCTGAGGCCGAAGATCAGGGTAAGCATGGCGCCCCAGCGGAACCACCACAGGGCATTGCGCACCAGACCGCCTTCCTTGAACATCTCGGCCTTGGTTTCTGCCGAGGCGTTTTTCAGGAAAGGAGCCTGAATGAAATTAAAGTAGTAAAGAATGCCGATCCAGGTGATGCCAGCCAGAAAATGTCCCCAGCGGGTGATTGCCGGGTACCAGTTCTCAGCCAGAACAGCCCAGCTTGTCGGGCAGAACGCAACCAGTGCAATGGCCAGAATAAAGCCGGCGGCAATGGTTAGACGATGATTCAGAAAAACCTTCATTGTTATTTCTCCTAAGCCGAAATTATTGGCGGCGCCAACTATACCTCGGATATACAGTTGCAAGCACATAAATATTGCATGGGATTGGCCTGGAATCATGACGCAGCACTTGGCAAAGGATGCTTTTTGCGCTTCACTCACGGATTATGCAGGCTGCATGAGCACAGATGTAGACATGCCGGAGATAGGTTATGCCCGAGTCCAGGAAAAGCTGGCGAATTGGTAAGCGAGATACCATTTTTTTTCTGATAGTTGCGGCTGTCGTCGTAGCGTTGAGCCTTGGCAGTCAGGAACGCCGTACTGCCGCCACACCCAACGATGCGGTACATATCCAGGCGGGTTCCCGCAACGGGTGCCTGGCCTGCCATGACTCCGAAGGTGTCCAGCCACAGCCGGCAGGCCATACAAAAGCAGATCAGTGTTTTCAATGCCATTTACAGCCCGAGCAATGGGTAGGAGACAAGCCATGAAAACAGTAGGTATCACCATCAAGCCCGTGGACGAGAGGGCGCACAGCCTTGCCAGCGAACTTTTCGCGTGGTTGCACAAGCAGGGGAAACAGGTGGTGCTGGCGGATTGCCTGAAGGATGTGGATGCTGACAGCTGTATACCACTGGAGGATATGCCGAAACAGGTGGATCTCATGGTGGTGCTTGGAGGGGACGGTACACTGCTGCATACGGCAAGGCGTTTTATCGGTTCGGATACGCCGATTCTGGGCATTAATCTGGGACATTTGGGATTCCTTACCGAAACGCCGGCCGGTGGCATGTTTGATGCGGTTGATCAGGTGCTGGCGGGAAGGGGCAGGATAGAGCAGCGCTTCAGTCTGCAGGCCGAATGTTTTCGGGACGGCAAGAAAATGAAGGAAGGATATGCCGTCAACGATGTGGTGCTGCAACGCAATAAAAATCCACGCATGATCGAATTCGAAATGCGCGTGCAGGAGCAGTTTGTTTTCCGCCTGCGCGCCAATGGCCTGGTTCTGGCAACGCCTGCCGGATCCACCGCATACTCGCTTTCTGCCGGTGGCCCGATCGTGCACCCTCGTCTTTCTGCCATCAGCGTCGTGCCGGTCTGTCCGCACACCCTCTCGAATCGTCCCATCGTGGTTCCGGCTGATGAGGTTATCGAACTCCACATTATACAAAGCGCGGCCCAGGCAGCTCTCGATCTGGACGGTCAGGAGCATATGGAGCTTTTGGAAGGGGACTGCATTCGTGTGGAAAAGGACGGCTCGGTATCCCTGGTTTATCTGCCGGGCCGGAATTATTATGAGGTTCTCCGCTCCAAGCTGCACTGGGTTGGCCAGATCGAGCATGCTGACTGAACTCATCGTCAAGCAGTTCGCACTGATGGAACAGATGCATCTGCAACTGGGCTCGGGCATGACCGTCTTCAGCGGCGAGACAGGTGCAGGCAAATCCATTCTGGTGGATGCCCTGGGCGCTGCCTTTGGCGCGCGCGCCAGCAGCGAGTGGGTACGGTTCGGAGCCGAGCGCGCCGAGGTGACTGCCGTGCTTGAGGGTGTTGGCGAGGGCGTACAGTCATTGCTGGCCGGGCAGGACATGGATGGCGGCGACCAGCTTATCCTGCGCCGCGTAATCAATGCGGACGGACGTTCGCGCGCCTACATCAATGGCGTCCCTGTGCCCCTGAAAGCACTGCAACAGATTGGCAATGCATGCCTGGATCTGCATGGCCAGCATGAGCATCAGGCACTTATGCACAGTGATTTTCAACGCCAGATCGTTGATGCGCGCATTGCCGGCGCATTGCTTCAGTCGGTGCAAGCGGCGTATCAGCAATGGAAGCAGGAACAGAAAAAGCTCGATCAGATTCTGACTGCACACGAAGAAACGGTGCGCAATGAGGCTTGGCTCAGGGAAGAGCACGGGCGCTTGCAGGCTCTTGAGATCGAGCCGGGTATTGAGCCCAGGCTGCAATCGCTGGTTGAGACAGGCAGGCATTTTGCCCAGATTCAGGAAGCTGCGGCTACTGGCATTGCCGCCCTGGAGGACGGAGACACCAATGTGCGCAGCCTGCTGGCTCAGGTGGAGAAATCGCTGGATCAGGTAGTGGGCTACAGGCAGGACCTTGATGAAAGCCTGGAGTTGCTGAAGCAAATGGATGCCCTGCTGGGCGAACTTGTTCCCGACTTACGCTCGGTGCTTGATGAAGCCGTTGATCCGCAGGAGTTGGCGCAGGCGGAAGAACGCCTGATGGACTTGCATGATGCCATGCGCCGCCATCAGGTGGATGAGGCGGGACTCATTGCCCTGATTGAAGATATGGGAAAAAAGGTGCAAGGGCTGGATACGGCGGCCTGGGATGCAGATGAGCAGCAGCGCAATCTGGAAGAGGTGAGACGCCAGTATCAGGCGGGGGCAAAACAGCTCAGTCGGGCAAGGCAGGAGTCGGCGCAGGCACTGGTTGGTGATATGCGGCCCTATCTTGACCAACTGGCTCTGCAGGGAATGCAGGTGGAAATCGAGGTGCGGGCGTTTGCCGAAGATGATATGCACTGGTCGGAGCATGGCTGGGATGAGGTGCAGTTTATGGCCGCCTCGAATCCCGGCGAGCCATTCCGGCCGCTTGCCAGTATCGCATCAGGCGGTGAGATGTCGCGCCTGGTGCTGGCGCTCAAGGGCTGCGGTGCATTGCAGACGGCTCCCGATATCGCCGTTTTTGATGAAGTGGATGCAGGCATCGGCGGTGAAACCGCCTGGCATGTGGGGGGACTGCTGGCAGCCATGGGCAAGGATCGCCAGGTGCTGGTCGTTTCTCATTTGCCACAGGTTGCGGCTTGCGCGGATCATCAGGCCCGTATCAGCAAGCACCAGCAGGACGAGCGTACGCTGACCTTTATCGAATCCGTGGAGGCAGACAACAGGCGCGATGAAATTGCCCGCATGCTGGGTGGAGCCAACGTAAAAAGCCGTGAGCATGCCGCCCAGATGCTCCAGCGAGGGCAAATGGCGCACGCAAGCTCTTAGAATGCCCCATCACATCAGTATCCGTGCCGCAGAAGCCGGCGATGTGGACGCGATTTATCGTATTCTGCTTCCCTTTGCGGAAAAGCATCTCATTCTCCCGCGAAGCCGGGATGACATCTTTGAGCATTTGCAGGAATTCAAGGTTGCGGTGTATGACAGTGCATTGGCGGGCGTTGCAGCCATGCATATCTACGGCTCCAATCTGGCGGAGGTGCGCTCACTGGTTGTGGATGAGGGGCATCACGGCCTGGGTATCGGGCGGCTGCTGGTCGAGGCCTGTGAGAAATGGGGGGCGGGACTGGGTGTGGCCTGTATTTTTGCCCTGACCTATGTGCCCGATTTCTTTCTTCAGCTTGGCTTTGAGCGGGTAGCCAAGGAAAGTCTGCCACAGAAAATATGGACGGTGTGTATTCACTGCGAAAAGTTTTCTCACTGTGATGAGATCGCTGTGCAAAAGCGCCTGTCCGATGCGCCGATTGAACCGATGGCGGCGACTCCGGTCATCGAAGTGGGTAAGTCTTAGCAGGACAGACCCTGTTCGGCCCCCTACGGCACTAGTGTGCCAAGGGAAGAAACTGCGTGAATAAAAAGGTGTTTATTGGCTGGTAACGGCCGTACCACTGATGCTGACCATCAGCATGCCGTTGTCAGCGCCCAACACTTCATAGTCGATATCCACTCCTACTATGGCGTTGGCGCCAAGTTCGGTGGCTGTGGCCTCCATCTCCTGCAGGGCAATCTCTCTGGCTTTTTTCAGCTCCTTCTCGTAGGCGCCGGAACGGCCGCCGATGATATCTCTTACCTTGGCGAACATATCCCTGAAAATATTCGCGCCCATGACCGCTTCACCGGTGACGATGCCGTGGTACTGTGTGATTTTCCTGCCTTCGATATCAGGCGTGGTTGTAATAATCATGCTCAGGCCTCCTCAAAATAAAATTTTATTTCATGTTGAAATCATAACAGATGAAAAATGGATGATCAGGTTCCGGCTGCTCTGCTCAGAGCCAGCAGGTACTCAATATTGCCCTTGGGGCCGGTAATGGGCGATTCGATGACGCCCAGAACTTTAGCCTGTTCCAGGCTCCGGGCTTCTTCGACGACCCTGTCCACACAGCGCCGCCTGATTTCAGGGCCACGCACCACGCCGCCCTTACCGATGTTTTTCACATCGACCTCGAACTGCGGCTTGATCAGTGCGACACACCAGCCATCGGGTTTCAGGAACTTCCAGGCTGGAGGCAGCACGCGGCTCAGTGAAATGAATGAGGTGTCGATGACAAGCGCATCCACTGGCGCCGGTACGTCCGTATCGGTCAGGTCGCGGATATGGGTGCGCTCAAGATTGATGACGCGCTCGTCGTTCTGGAGCCTGTAGTGCAACTGGCCGCGGCCGACATCCACGGCAAATACCCTTGATGCCCCTCGTTGCAGCAGGCAATCGGAAAAGCCGCCAGTTGAAGCGCCGACATCCAGGCATGTGGCATTTCGAGGATCCAGATTGAAATGATCCAGTGCTGCTTCCAGCTTCAGACCGCCACGGGAAACGTATCGCAGGGTTTCGCGCACCTCGATATCGGCATCTTCTGCTATCTGCGTACCGGGTTTGTCACACCTCTGTCCGTTGACATAAACCAGGCCGGCCATGATCAGGCGCTTTGCCTTTTCGTCACTTTCGGCCAGACCAAGCCCGGTCAGCAGGTGGTTGAGGCGTTTTTTACTGGCTCTGGATTTGTTGGGCAAAGCGGGGCTTCAGGCGGATGGATGTGGGTTCTTCGAGCTTAAGTTTCCTGCCGGCCTTCTGAAGTTCCTTCCGGCGCATCCTGGGTGTTGGGTGGGTCTTGGCCAGCACCTGGGTTTCTCCTGCCTTTCGCCGCTCGTCGAGCAGGTCGAGAACATCGAACATGGCCGGATAATCGTATCCGAGGCGGTCGAGGTACTCGATGGCCTTCGTGTCGCTGTCATATTCATCCGACTTGCTGAGTCCTTCGAACAAGGCGTTGGTGGCGAATTCCGTCATCTGGTCAAACAGGGGGCCGCCATAGGCAAGGGCTTCCGAGGCAACATTGGCGCCGACCTTCATGAGCTTTGATTTCTGCATGGCCTTGACGATGTGGCGCTCACTGACGTGGGCAATTTCGTGCGCCAGGACTGCGGCTAACTCGGCTTCGTCTCGCACCATGGTCAGCGCACCATAGGTGATGAAGATAAAGCCGCCGGGACAGGCATAGGCATTGACGTCGTTCGTATTGAGAATGGCGAAATGATAGGCGATATCGGGGCGATCCGAGCGCTGGGCCAGGGCCGTGCCGATCAGGTTCAGGTAATAGGTTTGTTGCGGCGTTTGTGCGACGCCATAGCGGCCGATAACCCTGGCAGCAACGGCGCGCCCGAGAATCAACTCCTCTTCATCAGAAATCGGAATCAGGGCCTTGGCAAGATTTAGCGCCTGCTCGGCCCGGTAGAGAGTTTCACCAATGTCTCCCAGGCCGAAGCCATATGCCGGCTGGCTCAGTAGTAAAAGAATGGAGGCGAAAAGACAGCGTCTCACGGGTTCAGATCACCCTCCAAGATAAATGCGGCAACCTCTGAATCATTGACGTGCAGGCCTTCCATCCAGCGCACCATGTTTTTGTCAACTCCTCCAGCCGGTTTGAGTAATGCGCCTTCCTCTTCGAGTCCGCGCGCACCTAATACCGCTGTTTTCCGTGTGTCTGCCGGACTCCGGAACAGAGAACTGATGCCCGAGAACATGCTTTTCTTTTTTTCGATGTCGCTGGCCTGATAGCGCTTGCGAATCGCGCCTTCAGGCACCCAGCCTTCCAGCGTTTGATGCTTGACTGTGACTTCAATCTTTTGCCATGAGCGTTGCTTTCTGAGAGGCGCGACGGGGGTAAGCCGTGGCAGGTGCGAAACCGTAGCGGCATCACGCTTTGCATTTTCAAGCATATCAATACCGGTACGCGGGCTGATATAATATTCATCTGTGTCGGCTGCTATTGCAGAAGCGACAAAACCCGTGACAAAAACAAGACAGAAAAGGAGGCGGCTCATACAGAATCTATAGGCAATCTGCGCATGCCTGTCAAAGAGAGGGGGCCGATTTTTACCCAAGCTCACGCAGTCTGGATGCGATGGCATTCTGATCCAGCTTGAGATCACGCCTGATTTCGGCCTGTGTGCCATGTTCCGGAAACTCGTCCGGTAGCCCCAAGTGGGCAAATCTGCCGCGCCAGCCGGCATTGAGCGCAACCGCAGCGATGTGTTCGCCGATGCCACCTTGCCGGCAGCCTTCTTCGACAACCAGCAGTGGCTTGTTCTTCTTCAGGTGCTTGAGCAAGGCATCTTCATCCAGCGGCTTGATAAAGCGCAGGTTGATCAGGGTGTAGTGTTTGCTTTCCTCCCGGCGCAATTGCTCAATGGCAGCCAGGCAGTCGCGCACGCGGCTTCCTTCGGCCACGACCAGGCCATCCTTACCCGCCTCCAGCACCTCGGCTTTGCCTACGGGCAGTATCTCCGGGCTGCCAAGCTCGACACCGTATCCCTGTCCGCGTGGGTAGCGAATGGCGCAGGGGGAATTCATGGACATGGCCGTCGCCAGCATGTTTCTCAGCTCCATCTCATCCTTGGGAGACATGATGGTCAGGTTCGGGATGCAGCGCAGGAAGGCGATATCAAAGCTGCCGCTGTGCGTGGCGCCATCGGCGCCGACGATGCCGGCCCGATCCATGCAGAAGACAACGGGCAGGCCCTGGATGCAGATGTCATGGATGATCTGGTCATAGGCGCGCTGCATGAACGTGGAGTAGATTGCAACCACGGGCTTGATGCCCTCAACGGCCAGACCGCCGGCAAAGGTTACCGCATGCTGTTCGGCAATGCCGACATCAAAAAAGCGATCCGGAAAGCGCTTGGCAAAGTCTGTCAGGCCGGTGCCGGCAGGCATGGCAGCGGTAATGGCGACAATGCGCCCATCTTTTTCTGCAAGCTCGCAAAGCGTATCGGCAAACACCTGTGTATAGGCAGGCGCAGCACCTTCCGTCTTGACTGGCTCACCGGTTTCCGGGTCGTAGGGGCCGAGGCCATGCCATGTTTCCGGGTCTTCTTCGGCTGGAGAGAAGCCGAAGCCTTTTTTGGTCAGCACATGCAGCAATACCGGGCCATCAAGATTCCCGCAGTTTTCCAGAGTCGGCAGAAGGTGATTGAAATCATGTCCGTTGATGGGGCCGATATAACGAAAGCCCATTTCCTCAAACAGGGTGCCGGGGATGATCATGCCCTTGACGTGTTCATCCAGGCGTTTTACTGCCTCGTAGGCCAGGGGCATTTTTTCGAGAACCTTGCGCGTGGCGTCCTTGACAGAGGTATAGGTCTTACCGGTAATCAACCGGGCCAGATATGCGGACATGGCGCCGACATTGGGGGCGATGGACATCTCATTGTCGTTGAGAATGACAAGCAGGCGGTTTTTGTTGGCGCCGGCGTGGTTCAATGCCTCAAAGGCCATGCCGCCGGAAAGTGCGCCGTCACCGATGACGGCAATGCAATGGCGGTCTTCTCCACTAAGTTCACAACCCACGGCCATGCCAAAGGCGGCGGAGATTGAGGTGGATGCATGTCCAGCGCCGAATGCATCATGTTCGGATTCGGCCCGCTTGGTAAAGCCGGACAGGCCGCCGTATTGGCGGATGCTGGGCATCTGCTCAAGACGCCCTGTCAGCATCTTGTGTGGGTAGGCCTGATGGCCGACATCCCAGACAATACGATCGTGGCTGGAATCGAACAGATAGTGCAGGGCGATTGTCAACTCGACCACGCCCAGGCCGGCGCCAACATGGCCACCGATCGGGGCCAGCGTCTTGATGATATAATCGCGCATTTCTTCAGCCAGTTGTTGAAGTTGTTCAGGCTGCAGCCGTTTAACATCCGCAGGGCTGTGGATGCCGGATAGAAGGGAATGCGTGCTCATTGCCGACGCTCCAGAATGTAGTTGGCAAGCGTCCTGAGATGGTCTGCACGGGCTTGCATGGGTTCGATTGCCTCCAGTGCCAGGCCCCGCATCTCGTCGGCAACTTCCCTGGCTCGATCCAGTCCGAGGATCGAGACATAAGTCGCTTTGTGCTGAGCGGCATCCTTGCCAGCGGTTTTACCCAGTTCGGTCTCCGTAGCGGTAGCGTCCAGAATGTCATCGGCAACCTGGAACAGCAGCCCGATTGATTTGCCGTATCTGGAGCAGGCCTCAATGGCATCTTCTCCTGCCCCGGCAAGAATGGCGCCGGCCTCACAGCAATAGCGCAACATGGCTCCGGTTTTGTGAGCATGAATGCGCTCAACCTGTAATACATCCTCAACCCTATGTGCTTCGGCCTGCATATCCAGCATCTGGCCGCCAACCATACCCTGTCCACCGGCAGCTTTAGTGAGGCGCATTACAAGTTCGGCACGGTGTTCAAGTGGGGCATCAAGCTGGCAGAGCAGTTCAAAGCTTAATGCCTGCAGGGCATCCGCAGCCAGAATGGCGGTGGCCTCATCGAATTTTTTATGACAGGTCGGCATGCCGCGCCGCAGATCGTCATCGTCCATGCAGGGCAGATCATCGTGGATGAGCGAATAGGTGTGCATGCACTCGATGCTTAATGCTGCCGGCATGATATTGCTTTTACCGCCGCAGGCGGCAAAGCACTCCAGCATCAATACGGGTCTGATGCGCTTGCCTCCGGCCATCAGGCTGTAATGCATGGCCTGCCATAAGCGGTCAGGGATTGATTTCTGTTGCTCTGCGAGTATTTGCTCCAGAGCGCGGTTAACGCTGGCAGCGTGGTGCTGCACGAAATCGGCTACTGACATGATGTTTTAGTTATTTTCCTGATCGCTAAGGACTTGCAGGCGTTTCTCTGCGCTATCAAGCAGGGACTCACAGCGGCGGGAGAGCTTCACCCCCTCTTCAAATGCGGCAACGCTTTCCTCCAGTTGCAACTGATTCGTTTCCAGTTTTTCCACCAGCTTTGTCAGGCGGGACAATGCTTCTTCAAAATTTAATTCGCTGATGTCGGATTGCTCGGGTTTTGCCACGGCGTCACTCCATACGGTTTGGGATTGACCATTGTAAGGGCGATGTGTTCCGGGTCAACGCAGTAGATTTGTCATAAGTCCGGCAGGCTCATAGGCTCGCCGCCATGCGAAAATTCATAGCCTGGCTGCCGCTTTTGCTGGTACTTTTCTGGCCCCTGTATGCGCATGCCATCATCAATGTGGAAGACATATCCATTTCCGAGCCCGATGAGGGCATTAGCGGGCAGGCGGATGCATCTGCGAACGGCAACTCGGGAAACAGTAACAAACTGGGCGTGCAGGCCGGCATTTTCCTGCAATCGCGGCATGACAAGCACATCAACATCGGAATTGTCAGTTACGCTTATGGCAAAAGCCAGGGCCGAACCTACATCAACCGGGGCTTTCTGCATGCGCGTCACCGCTTACGCCTTTCCAGGGCATGGTCGGTGGAGGGTTTTCTGCAGGCGGGGAAGGATGATTTTGCCAGGTTGTCATTCCGGGGGCTTGCCGGTGGCGGTTTGCGTTGGCGTATCGCCTATAATCCGGGCCGCCAGGCTGTATATTTGGGGCTTGGCGCCATGTTTGAGCGTGAGCGGCTCAAATCCCAGTCCAGAGCAACCGATGCCCTTGCAACTAATGCGCTTCGAGGGAATACGTATCTGGTTCTCAAACATCAATTGAATGAGCATGCACGCATCCTTAGCATCACTTATTATCAGCCGGATGTATCGAATGCTGCGGACTTCCGGCTGCTGGAGAATGTAGCTCTGAACGTTAAGCTTACCGAATCCACGGATCTGAAACTTTCCCTGGAAATCCGGCACGATAGCCGTCCACCTCAGCAGGTGAAAAGGACGGATATAACTTATGCATCAGGCATCGAATTCCACTTCTGAATCGCACATAGGCAACATACGCGTCATCCGTCACGAAGCTCAGGCTTATCCCGTCTCCCTGGCCGAGCAGGAAGCGGAAGTGAACCGTATTTTGAGTGGCGGTGGTTCCCCTTGCATCATCCTGACAGAACACCCGCCTGTTTTCACCATCGGCGCTTCGGGCAGCGAATCAGATGTTCTGCGTACGCAGATTGATGGGGAGGATATAGCGGTCTTTAAGTCGGGACGCGGCGGCGAGGTTACCTATCACGGGCCAGGGCAATTGTTGTGTTATGTGCTGGCGGATTTAAGGCAGGAGCAGGATCTGCACCGCCATGTCTGGCGTCTGGAAGAGATGATCATCCGGGTGTTGAAAGCGTTCGGGCTGGCAGGCGAAAGGGATGCGCGCGGCATCGGCATCTGGGTGGAAGGCAATAAAATCGCCGCTATCGGCGTGCGTTGCCGCCGCTGGGTCACCTATCATGGCGTGGCCCTGAACATCAATCCGAACATGAAGCACTTTGCAGGCATAGTTCCGTGTGGCATGCCCAATGCGCCCGTCACGTCCATGCAGACCCTGGGCGTTAATGCCAGCCGGATGGGTGTAGAAAGCGTACTGCAGCCCTGTGCGCAGGAGTTATTTGGCAGCGCCGGATGATTTCTCGCTGAGAACCTGTTTCCATTGTTCGAGGCGTTCCTTGCCCTGATGATTGATCCAGCGCTCGAATCCATCGTAGACATTGATAAAGGAGCAGAATATCTCCTTCGGCACACAACAGACCAGGCAACGGCTGGTGGCGGTTACTTCGGAATGTGGCGGCAGCCCTATGTTGGAATCTATGCCGCCGAATATGGCGCCGGACTCCAGTGGTACGATGACTGCTTCACCATTGGCCCGCGGGGTGCGCGTATCAGCCTCACCGTGTACGAGGATATACCAGTCGTTTTCCATCTCGGACTGGCGTGCAATAACTTCCTTGTCCTTTAATTCCAGAAGCTGGGATTCTTCCGCCAGCCATTGGCGGTCATTCTCCGGCAGGCTTTCCAAAGCCGGGTGGCTGTGGGACATGGCGCTTATCATGCGGGTCTGGATGACGCGGATCAGGCTTTCCCCGGCCAGTGGCGAGCGTTGCATGAGCTGGCTGATGGCCAGGGCGGAAAACTCCAGAATCAGGCTGGGTTCTGTTGAGGTGACAGTGGCTGAGCGCGGCAGGCGGTAAACACAGGCCACTTCGCCGAAAAAATGGCCGGTTCCCAGGCTTCCCAATTCGACGTGGTGGCCGGCGGTAGTGTCCATTTCCACTCGCATGGCGCCTTCCAGGATAAGGTGGAAGGTGCTTTCCACTTCTCCCTGGTGCACGACCTCTACGCCTGCCTTAACAGGGCTCAAACGGCCCTGGCGCAGAAAATTGAAAACCTCCTGATCGGACAGTTGCTCCAACAGCAGGAAAGTCTTGCCTTCATCCGGCTCCAGCCCAACGCCGCCATCTCCGGTAAATCGCGCCAGTGAAGACAGTGCCTCAATTTCATCAACATCTTCATGTTTAAGTTGGCGGCATATTTCCAGAAATCCGGCAGCGCTGCTTGCCTTGCCCAGAGAGACCATGCGCCGAGCCGAAGCCAAGGCTTTGTCACGAGCCTCTTCCAGAGAATCGGTACGTTTTAATTCGTGGATAAGCAGGCGCGCGATGTGCAGGTCTTCAGGGAAGGCCGCATACAGTGCTCGCAGCACTTGTCTGGTTTCCTGTTCGTTCAGGGCCATATCGGGGCTGATCTTAGACCGTATGCCTGCGCACGCAAGCTGCCCATGGGCCTTTGCAGCAGGCTTTTTTTGTGGGCGCTTGCATGTAGGTTTGCGCCCATGAATGTTGAGAAAGCTCTTTCCGGCCGTCCCAGAGGTGCTTTGCCGCTGGCCCGTGAGGGCTGGCCCTTTATTTTCTCCATGCTGGCGGTTCTCGGGGTGATGTTATGGTTGTGCTGGTGGATTCCGGCGCTACTCGCTGCCATATTGCTTGCCCTTGTTGTTAATTTCTTCCGTGATCCGGAACGCAATACGCCTGTTCGGAATGATGTCTATCTGGCCCCCGCGGACGGCAGGGTCGTACGCGCAGACTATTCAGATGCAGGCAGCCGGGTGGATATCTTCATGAATGTGTTCAATGTGCATGTAAACCGGGCGCCGATGACAGGCCGCCTGACGCATATGCAGTATTTCCCCGGCCGCTTTATCAATGCCAGCTTTGACAAGGCCAGTGAACACAATGAGCGCAATCGCATGGAAATGGAGACGGATAACGGCCAGCAGTTTGCCTTTACGCAGATTGCCGGTCTGCTGGCGCGGCGTATCGTGTCCTATGTGGCGGTGGGGGATTATGTGACGGCCGGTCAGCGCATTGGCATGATCCGTTTCGGCTCGCGCGTGAATTGCGAGATTCCAGCCGACCTTGAATTATGCGTACGCGCGGGGCAGCAGGTAAAGGCAGGCAAAACGATACTGGCGGGAAAAAATGCTTGATAAGAAAGACGGAACAAAGGCTCGCGGCATTTATGTTTTGCCCAGTCTGTTTACCACAGCCGGGTTGTTTGCCGGTTTCTATGCCCTGATTGCCGCTATTCAGGGGCGGTTTGAACTGGCCGCCTGGGCTCTCGTCGTGGCGGCTATATTCGACATTATGGATGGGCGGGTGGCCCGCTTGTTGCAGGCCGAGAGCGCCTTCGGGGCCGAATATGATTCGATGTGCGATATGCTTTCCTTCGGCATCGCCCCGGCTGTGCTGATCTATCTGTGGGCGCTGACGCCTCTGAACAAACTGGGTTGGCTGGCGGCCTTTCTGATTGCCGCCTGCGCCGCCCTCAGACTGGCGCGTTTCAACACACAACTGGCGCATCAGGACAAGCAGTACTTCCAGGGATTGCCGACACCGGCGGCGGCAATGCTGATCAGCACAGCGGTGCTTTTCCATGAAAAAATGGTGGCCGAACCCGTATCATGGCTGTGGTTTGGCGTTGCAGTAACGCTGGCCTATCTGATGGTCAGCCGTGTTCGTTTTATTTCGGGCAAAGATGTGGATTTGCGCCGCCGCCGCCCCTTTGTGTCGCTGGTGGGCATGTTGATCGTGCTGGTGCTCATTGTGGCCGATCCCTATATCAACCTGTTTGTGCTGGCTTCAGCCTATTGCCTGCACGGCCCACTGATCAGCGTCTGGCAGCGTCAACGGGCACTGAGATACCGGGTGGCCCGGCGCAAGGGCGGGGAGCATAAAGGAAGTTCTGAATAAGTCTCACATGGCCGCGACAGCGGCTTTGCGGGATGCCATGGGGAATAAATCCCAAGGCGCGAGGTGAAATGTATGGTGGTTCCATGCATGCGCCGAGCAACGTAAGCAGACCGCCTGCAAAGCCTTGTCCTGTAAAGGTTGCGCCCCAATCGGGTCCTCGCTTCGTCAGACTCCTTGGCATCGTAGCTATGGCTTTGAGCTGCGTCGCCTTCCTTGCGATCATCCCGATTGGGACAGCTTTGCTGCTCATGGAAGACTTGTTCAGAGCTTCCTAAGGAAAGCGAATGATTGACCGTCCGTGTCGGCAGTGTTCATAATGCCGACATGGCGCAGTTGTACTTCACCCTGCTTGACGAGCTTCTACTTGAGGCTTGCAGCGGCATGTGTACTGACTGACCATCCAGGTTAACTGAACACAAAAGGCCGCGGGAACCCCCTGCGGCCTTTTTCGTTTAACCTAGAAACGGCGGTTGGAAGTGCGTGCAGGGTGTAAGATATTGATTTGAAGGGCGTAACGGAAAAAATAGCAGTCACCTTGTTGGTGATAAGACTTTTTCCGTATAGCCAGGCGAATCAAGAGCTTGCGCCATGTGGGTGTTTCCAACTGCTGTTTCTAGGTTTAAGGAGAAGAGCAATGGCTGACCGGCTGTATATTTTTGATACGACGTTGAGAGACGGCGAGCAATCTCCCGGATGTTCGATGAACATCGAGGAGAAGCTGCGCGTGGCTCAGGCGCTGGCCACACTCGGTGTTGATGTGATCGAGGCAGGCTTTCCCATTGCATCTCCCGGCGACTTCGAAGCCGTGAACCGCATTGCCAGGACTGTGCAGGGGCCGGTTATCGCCGGACTGGCCCGGGCGCACGACAAGGACATTGAGCGTGCTGGCGAAGCGGTAGGCCCTGCCGGTGATCGAGCGCGCATTCACACCTTTATCGCCACCAGCCCGATTCATATGCAGGCCAAGCTGCGCATGCAGCCGGATCAGGTGCTGGAAAGGGCGGTCGAGGCCGTGAAGCTGGCCAGAAATCTGGTGCCGGAAGTCGAGTTTTCGGCCGAAGATTCCGGACGCACCGAGATGGATTTTCTGTGCCGTGTCGTGGAAGCGACCATTGCTGCCGGAGCCCGTATCATTAACATCCCGGATACGGTTGGTTATATGACTCCGGAGGAGTTTGGCAGCCGCATGCGCGAGTTGATCGAGCGAGTGCCAAACTCCGATCAGGCGGTATTTTCCGTGCATTGCCATGACGATCTGGGTCTGGCCGTGGCCAATTCACTGGCCGCCATCGAAAATGGCGCCAGGCAGGTGGAATGCACGATCAACGGCCTGGGAGAGCGGGCCGGCAATGCTTCGCTGGAAGAAATCGTCATGATCCTGAAAACGCGCGCCGATCGTTATGATATCGAGATGGGCATCGATACAACCAAGATCGTGCCTTCTTCGAAGCTGGTCAGTCAGATCACCGGTATGCCGGTGCAACCGAACAAGGCGGTTGTCGGCGCTAATGCCTTTGCGCACGAGGCGGGCATCCATCAGGACGGCGTTTTGAAGCATCAGAAGACCTACGAAATCATGACGCCGGAATCGGTGGGCTGGACGACCAACCGCATGGTGCTGGGCAAGCATTCGGGACGGGCGGCGTTGAAGGCGCGGTATGAAGAACTGGGCGTCACCCTGGATGCCGATCAGCTCAACGCGGTTTTTGAGCATTTCAAGGTTCTGGCCGACAAGAAGAAAGAGGTGTTCGATGAGGATTTGCTGTCCATTGTGGCGGATGATCAGGAGGTTGCCTCCGAGCGCGTCAAGCTGGTGAGCCTGCATGCAGCATCCGGCACCAAGGATACGCCGGTGGCGGCAGTAGAGCTGGAGATTGAGGGCGAACAGCATCGCGCTACGGCTGAAGGCGACGGCCCGGTAGATGCGGCCTTCAAGGCGATCAACAGCATGGTCGAGCCGAACGGCAAGCTGTTGTTGTATTCGGTGAATGCGATTACCTCAGGCACCGATGCCCAGGGCGAGGTAACGGTGCGCCTGCAGGACGGCACAAGAATCGTCAACGGCCAGGGGGCGGACACCGATATCGTTGTTGCTTCGGCCAAGGCATTGATTGATGCGTTGAACAAGCTGCCGGACATGCACGCCAGACAGGTGCATGCCCAGTATTCAGGCGTATAATCCGATCTGTCTGGTAGTGATCTGAGAATAGGAAAACCGCCCGGCGCGGAATGGCTCAAGATGCCTTCAGTGAAAAGCATCCCCTGCATCGCTGTATCTCAAGCCAGCCTGCCAATAAGCCAATAACGCAAGCCAGACCTTATCAAGATCTTCACCAAGCTTGCCTTCTCCTGCAGGGGAACCCATAATCCGGCTCATCAGTTAAAGGTTCCACCCCGGTAACAAGAACTCATGGAGTTCTTCCCCTTCGAGGGATAGCCGGGGTGGTCGCATTTCTGGCTAGTAATATTCTGTGCTTCCATCTTTGAAAACATCCCATTCAGCATCGATTCCACCCTTGATCAGGTTGTATGAGCGGGTGTCGCCCCGCGACCATTTCCGATAGATCGCCCAGTTGCAGTAGTCCACCACTTGCAGATTGAGGTTGGATTTCGACTGGTGGTGGTAAATCCGATACTCCACACCCTCGTGCAATATGGATGTCAGTTCGGACTTCACGCCCTTCTCCATGGCCTTTCGCTTTTTGGCAACCGGCATCAAATCGGTAAACAAAATCACCCGCTCATATCCCTTGCCATGGACATGCTTTTCAATGACCCACTTCATCAGCATGCTGAAAACCGTGGTGTAGAATTTGCTCTCCTCACGCAATGCGGGATTCAACTTGTTCTTCTGCACGATCATGGAGCAGATATCGATATGCTCCAGATTGGCCTGAATGATGGAAAACACCTGATCGCGGACGGCTTGCCTATCTTCCGAGGCATGGAAGTATTCGATATTCATTCCCCCTTCGAGCAGGTCATACCGCAACGTCCGCAGCTTGTCGTAACTGGGAAATGGTCGCTCCTCGACCAGACAGGTCAGGATGAAATAGTTCGAACCAATGGGAGAGAAATCGAAGTTTCCACCTTCGTCGATGAAGAGATAGAGCGTTTTCTTATCCTTGTTCATTTCACCAGGCTAATATCAGGGCGCTTGAAGCAAAAGGGAAGCCCTCTTGTTCAGGACAGCATGCATCAATGCTAGACCAGACCCCTTTGACATCCTTAGGTACTGGCACACTTTGCCAATTATTACTATCTTCTTGTCATGAGGGGAATTGATGCACTAGCCGTTATCGAAGACATGCCAGAGGTCGATGAG
>QIFG01000046.1 GCA_003228735.1 Zetaproteobacteria bacterium | reverse complement strand
GGCGCAGCCCTGCGGGACGGGCCATTTTTGTGCTCTGCGGCGTTATTTCTCGCTGATGTGCATCAAGCACACTGCGCTCGAAATGCCTTGCTGAACTACAAAAATAGCCACGTCGCTACGACCATCGTTAGTGTTAACAGGCCCTAGAAGCGTGGATTTCAACCAGCTGACCCAGAAAACCCGGGAAGCCATAAGCGAGGCGCAAGACCTTGCCGTACGCTTGAGCCATCAGGAAGTGGATGGAGAACACCTGCTGGCTGCCCTCCTGTCCCAGTCAGACGGTCTGGCGCCGCTGCTTTTACAACGCATGGATATATCTCAGGGCGATATCAAAAGCGCTGTCGAAAAGGAACTGGCCAGGCGGCCGAAGGTCAGTGGCTCGGCAACCGAGGCCGGCAAGGTCTATATCACCCAACGTCTGAACCAGTTGCTGGTGACAGCCGGAGACGAAGCCGGCCACCTGAATGACGAATACGTTTCGGTCGAGCATCTGCTGCTGGCCTTCATCGCCGAAGGCGGCAACACCGAAGCAGGCCGCATACTGAAAAAGGCAGGCATCAATCGCGACCGGTTCCTGCAAACGCTGACCGGGGTGCGCGGCCACCAGCGGGTCACCTCGGACCAGCCGGAATCCTCCTATGACGCCCTGAAAAAATACGGCATGGATATGGTCGAGATGGCCAGGGCAGGCAAGCTTGACCCGGTCATCGGCCGCGATATGGAGATACGCAGCGTCATCCGCATCCTGTCTCGCAAGACAAAAAACAATCCGGTGCTGATCGGCGAACCGGGTGTCGGCAAAACCGCCATTGCCGAGGGGCTGGCCCAGCGCATCCTGAATGGCGACGTACCGGAAAACCTCAAGGGCCGCACGATCTTCGCGCTGGATATGACAGCTCTCATGGCCGGCGCCAAATATCGTGGCGAATTCGAGGAACGGCTGAAGGCTGTGCTCAAGGAAATCAAGGAAGCCGAAGGGCGCATTATCCTGTTTATTGATGAGTTGCACACGATTGTCGGCGCCGGCAAAACCGAAGGATCGACAGACGCGGGTAATATGCTCAAGCCGATGCTGGCCAGAGGCGAGTTGCACTGCATCGGCGCCACGACACTGGATGAATACCGCCAGCACATCGAAAAGGACAAGGCGCTGGAGCGCCGATTCCAGCCGGTGCAGGTCGATGCCCCGAATGTCGAGGATACAATCTCGATCCTGCGCGGCCTGAAGGAGCGCTATGAAATCCATCACGGCGTCCGGATTCAGGATGCCGCGCTGGTGGCGGCGGCCACATTGTCCGACCGCTATATTTCAGACCGCTTCCTGCCGGACAAGGCCATTGACCTGGTGGATGAGGCCTGTGCCTCAATCCGCACGGCGATCGGCTCAATGCCGGCCGAGCTCGATGAAATCACCCGCCACGCCATGCGGCTTGAAATCGAGGAAACCGCCCTGAAAAAGGAAAAGGATGCCGCCAGCCGTGAGCGCCTGCAGGCGCTGCGCAAGGAGCTGGCCGACCTGAAAACCCGGCGCGATACCATGCATTCACAGTGGGATGCCGAAAAGCAGTCTATCGAAAATGTGCAGGGCCTGCGTGAGGCCCTTGAGCAGGCACGTCTGGATATCGAGGCGGCCGAACGCGCCTACGATCTGAACAAGGTGGCGGAATTGCGCTACGGCAAGCTACCGGAACTCGAAAAGAAGCTCGAAGAAGCACAGGCCTCATCCGGAGATCAGGCCCTGTTGCAGGAAGAGGTCACAGACGAGGAAATCGCCCAGG
Organism: Zetaproteobacteria bacterium; assembly: GCA_003228735.1. Lineage (GTDB taxonomy): Bacteria > Pseudomonadota > Zetaproteobacteria > Mariprofundales > Mariprofundaceae > SZUA-181. The sequence continues at coordinate 32,024 of QIFG01000046.1, read as the reverse complement.
TTATCGGACGCTGGACGGGCATCCCGGTCAGCCGCCTGCTCGAAGGCGAACGCGGGAAGCTGTTGAAGCTCGACAGCGTGTTGCATGAGAAAGTCGTCGGCCAGGACGAGGCGGTACAGGCCGTAGCCGATGCCGTCATCCGGGCGCGGGCCGGCATCAAGGATCCGAGACGACCCGTCGGCTCCTTCCTGTTCCTTGGCCCCACGGGTGTGGGCAAAACGGAACTGGCCAAGGCCCTGGCCGCCACACTGTTCGACAGCGAGGACGCCATGGTGCGCCTGGACATGAGTGAATACATGGAAAGACACACCGTCAGCCGCTTGGTTGGCGCACCTCCGGGCTATGTCGGCTTTGAGGAGGGCGGCCAGCTCACCGAGGCCGTGCGTCGCAAGCCGTACTCTGTGCTGCTGTTCGACGAAATCGAGAAGGCGCACCCGGATGTCTTCAACATCCTGCTGCAACTGCTTGATGACGGCCGCCTGACGGATTCGCATGGGCGCACGGTCAGCTTCAAGAACACCGTCGTCATCATGACAAGCAATATCGGCAGCCCGCACCTGCTCGAAGGCATTGATGAGGAGGGGCATATCAAGCCTGAGGCACGGGACGCCATCATGGCCGAACTGCGCGCCAGCTTCCGGCCGGAGTTCCTGAACCGCGTTGACGACACGGTACTGTTCAAGCCGCTCAGCCTTGAGGAAATCGAAAAAATCGTGGGGCTCATGGCAGCAAGGCTTGCGGCACGCCTCGCTGAACAGCAGTTCGATCTGCAACTGACCGATGCCGCCCGCAGCTTTATTGCCCGTGCAGGATACGATCCGGTCTATGGCGCCCGGCCCCTGCAGCGTTATATGCAGCGTGAGCTGGAAACCAGCATCGCCAGAAGCATGATCGAGAAGGGCGCAGGTGAAGGCGGCGTCATTCATGTCGATGTCAAAGAGAATCGGCTACAAATAGAGCTGCGGTAGCTTCAGGCGGGATGATTGCGCCTTTATGCGGAGATCCTCCCCTTTTTCTTTTACCCATGAACTCCATAATGTTGACATGGAAGGAGCGCTTGCTGTAGTAAGTCGCCTCCCAAAAAACTCCGGAGGAGGATGTTAAATGATGAAGAAGACGTTGATGATTGCTGCAGCCGCTGCTTTTGTGATGGCTGGTTTTACCGCTACTGAAGCCGTTGCTGGCCCAGAAGGCAAGTGCAAAGGCTGCCACCACTTTGATTCCACGAAGAAGAAAATAGGCCCAGGCCTGAAGGGCATCTTCGGGAGCACACAGGGTAGTGTTGCAGGTTTCAAATATGGCTCTTACCTGAAGGCCCAGAACGCTGCTGGCGCCGTTTGGGACGAAGCTTCCATGCTCGCCTGGATTGCTGATTCCAAGGGCGTCGCCAAGGCTGCCGGCGGTAAAACCAAGATGGGTAGGCAAAATGTCAAAGGCGGCAAGGCCGACAAGGTTATTGCATTCCTGAAGGGCCTGTAGAAAGTCCTTTACTCACCACAACGAATCAGAGGCGGCCATTGGCCGCCTCTTTTTTGTTTCCCTGCTGTATTTTGGGGACAACAATATCGATGCTCCAGCTTATAAATCGAGTCTGACCTCAAAACCCAATCTGTTCTTCTTCGTGCCTTCGTGCCTTCGTGGTGAAATCCCCTTAGCATCCGCATATGACAATCCTGAATCGCAGGGCGCGATACGAGTACCACATCCTCGAAACCTTCGAAGCCGGCATAATATTAACCGGCCCTGAGGTGAAATCCGTACGCGCCGGTCTGGCCAATCTGGCCGAAGCGCATTGCACCATCCGCGCCGGCAAGGCTCTGCTCGTCGGCTGCCACATCAGCCCATACAAGCCTGCAGCCATGCAGAATCCGAAGGAACCGGCTCGCTCACGTGAACTGCTGCTACACAAAAAGGAAATCCAGCGCCTGCTGGGTAAGCTCAAGGAAAAGGGACTGACGCTGGCGCCACTCAAGCTCTACTTTAACGAACGCGGCTTCGCCAAGCTTCAGATCGGATTGGGCCGCGGCAAAAAGCTTCACGACAAGCGCCAGTCGATCAAAGACCGTGAGATCAAACGCGACTTGCAACGCCAGTACAAAACCCGGTAGGCCAGGATGAAAGAGGCTTTATCTGCTTGATCCCCCCTTACAAAGCTATCGAGACAAGCCTGACCGGGCGGAGAATCAACCTTTATATAGAGAACCACCCTCAGAAAGCAGGTGTCAAAAAAGGGGCGCTGACGCGCCCCTTTTCTTACCCATTCGAAAACAATCAGTTCTTGGATTTATCCACGATCTTTTTGATCCACGGCATCATCGCACGCAGCTTCTCCCCCGTCTGTTCGATCGGGTGGGCAGCATTCAGGCGCCGATAGGCGGTCATGGACGGGTAATTTAATTGCCCTTCCGCAACGAACCGCTTGGCATATTCGCCGGACTGGATGTTCTTCAGCGCTTCACGCATCGCCTTGCGCGACTCGTCATTAATCACACGCGGGCCGGTCACATACTCGCCATACTCCGCATTGTTGGAAATCGAGTAGTTCATGTTGGCAATGCCACCTTCATACATCAGGTCAACGATCAGCTTGAGTTCATGCAGACACTCGAAATACGCCATTTCCGGCGCATATCCGGCCTCAGTCAGCGTTTCAAAACCGGCCTTCACCAGTTCCACCACGCCACCGCACAGCACGGCCTGTTCGCCAAACAGGTCGGTCTCAGTCTCATCCTTGAATGTCGTTTCGATGATGCCGGTACGGCCGCCGCCAATGGCAGAGGCGTATGAGAGGGCGATACCCTTCGCATCGCCGCGCGCATCCTGGTGAACGGCAATCAGGTCAGGAATACCGCCGCCGTTTACGAATTCGTTACGAACGGTGTGGCCCGGCGCCTTGGGCGCGATCATGATGACGTTCAGGTCAGCACGCGGCGCGATCTGGTTGTAATGAATGGCAAAGCCATGCGCAAAGGCAAGCGTTGCACCTTTTTTCAGATTCGGCTCCAGCTCGCTCTTGTAAAGCTGGGACTGGAACTCATCCGGAGTCAGAAACATGACAATGTCCGCAGCAGCAACGGCTTCCGCCACATTGCTCACCTTCAGCCCGGCGCTCTCGGCCTTGGCAACAGAGGCGGAACCAGCACGCAGACCAACGGTCACGTCCACGCCGGAATCCTTCAGATTATTGGCATGGGCATGTCCCTGCGAACCGTAGCCAATAATGGCCACCTTCTTCCCCTTGATGATGGAAAGGTCTGCGTCCTTATCGTAATAAACTGTCATGGCCATGGCGGCATACTCCTCATAACTGAAATCACTGGCTCCTGTAAAGGGAGGCGCAGGATATATTTTTTGGCGCTAATCTGCACCCCCTTTGCCACCCGGCAATCTGCCAGCCCAGAAACCGCCGATAAACGCACCGGCAACATAGTGTGGGAAATCCAGCCAGCTGAAGGTCGTGCCGATCAGCGTCCACCCCGGTGCAAAGGTGCGAATATATTCCAGAAATGGCGGATGCCAAAGCTGCATGATCTCGAGCGAACTGGTTAGCGCCAGCACATAGATGGCAATGCGCGCAGGCTTAACAGAACGAAAAATCAGGCGGGCAGCCAGACACCAGAAAGTCACGTAAATCGTTCCGGCGAGAGAGTCGTTGACCCAACTTGCGAATGGCCCTTCGTACATCTTGCTGTAAAGGCCGGCGGCAATGAGCGCGCACAGAGAGATCAGGGCCTTTCTCCTACCCGGATGCGCGCTTCTTAAAAAAATGGACAGGGTCTTTACAGCCTTCCAGTCACATCATGCATGGCCGTGGTTAACTGGCTCAACTCGTCCGGCTCGATCACATAGGGCGGCATGATGTACGCCAGCTTGCCGAAAGGCCTGAGCCATACGCCCCTCTCGATAAATGCAGCCTGTGCTTTGGCAACATCAATGGGATCAACCGTTTCCAGCACACCAATCGCGCCGATCACGCGCACATCGGCCACCTGCGACAATACCGCACATGGCGCCAGTTCTTCCTTCAACTGACTTTCGATGGCGAGAACACGTTGTTGCCAATCGGATTCAATCAACAGGTCGATGCTGGCGCTGGCAGCCGCACAGGCCAACGGATTGGCCATGAAGGTCGGCCCATGCATGAGTACGCCTTTGCCATCGGCGTAAATGCCCTCGCACACCTTCGTTGTCGCCAGTGTCGCCGCCATGCTCATAACACCGCCGGTCAGGGCCTTGCCCAGACACATGATGTCCGGGGAAATTCCAGCATGTTCGCAGGCGAACAACTTGCCAGTGCGGCCAAAGCCGGTGGCGATCTCATCACAGATCAGCAGCACATCATGGGCGTCGCACAGGCTTCTCACCTGACGCAAAAACTCCGGGCAGTAAATACGCATGCCGCCCGCGCCCTGCACAATCGGCTCCAGTATTACGGCAGCAACTTCATTCGCATGCGTCTCGATCAATCGCCTGAAATCCGCGATCTGAGATTCACTCCAGTCCGCATCCGTTTTGGCTGTCGGCGCTTCGGCAAACAGATGTTTTGGCAGAACAGCGGAAAACATATGGTGCATGCCGCCGACCGGATCGCAAACCGCCATGGCGCCAAAGGTGTCGCCATGGTAACCGTGCCGGATCGTCAGCAGCCGATGCTTCTCCGGCCTCCCCTGCGCCTGCCAGAACTGCAAGGCCATCTTGAGCGCAACCTCAACGGCCACGGAGCCGGAGTCACAGAAGAACACATGCTGAAGCGTGCCGGGCGTCAGATCGATAAGCCGGGCGGCAAGGCCCGCCGCCGGCCTGTGCGTCAGGCCGCCGAACATGACATGGCTCATCTGCTGCATCTGATCGCTCAATGCCTGATTCAGACGGGGATGGTTGTAGCCGTGGATGGCGGCCCACCATGAGGCCATGCCGTCGATCAACTCACGCCCGTCTTCCAGCTTCAGCCACACACCTTGTGCCGAAGCCACGGGATAGGGTGCGTCGGCGCCAAACATCGGGGCATACGGATGCCAGACATGCTTCTGCTCAAACGCCTGCCAGTCACGCTCGAAGTCCTGCCATGCCGGACCGGGAAACTGCGGCGGTATCATCGGGGACAGTTCATCTCGTTCAAATGATTCGACTCCTGTCCCCTGACTTCTATGAAGGTTCAAAGTACGTCCGGGAAAAGAAAAATGGTGGGCCCACCAGGACTCGAACCTGGAACCAACCGGTTATGAGCCGGTAGCGCTAACCAATTGCGCCATGGGCCCGGAAGTGCGCGCAAGCTAATCTCTGGGCTTTTTGCAAGCAATCGCTGTATGCTGCCGCCACTTTATGAACAAAAGGCAGATACATGCGCTTCACTGAACTCGATATTCCCGCTTCGGTCCAGCAGGCCATAGACGATCTAGGTTTTTCCGAGTTGACCGCCGTTCAGGAAGCGTGCCTGCCAGTGACTCTTTCCGGCAAGGATGTCGCCGCCCAGGGGCGCACCGGCACCGGCAAAACCGCCGCCTTCCTGATTACAACCTTTACCCACCTGCTGTCATCGCCCCCCAGGCAAGACCGCAAACCAAACCAGCCGCGCACCCTGATCATTGCACCAACACGCGAACTCGTCGTGCAGATTGCCGCCGACGCCGAGACACTCGGGAAACACACAGGCCTGAAACGGCATCTGGTATTCGGCGGCGTTGACTATGAAAAGCAGCGGCGCGCCTTTGAGGATGGCGTCGATATTCTGATCGGCACGCCCGGCCGCCTGATCGATTATTTCAAGCAGGGGTGCTATAACCTGAAGCAATGCGACATTCTGATCGTTGACGAAGCCGACCGCATGTTTGATCTCGGCTTTATCAAGGATCTGCGCTATCTGATGCGCCGCCTGCCGCCGCCTGACAAACGCCAGTCGATGCTGTTTTCGGCCACACTGTCGCAACGTGTGCTGGAGCTGGCTTACGAACATATGAACGATCCGGTCAAGCTGCGCGCCGAAGAAGGCGAGATCACGGCCGAAGGCATCACGGAATCGCTTTACCATGTCGCCATGGATGAAAAGTTCCCGCTGCTGGTCAGCCTTCTCAGGGAAGACAATGTCGAACGTGGCATGATTTTCATTAATGAGAAACGCACCGGCGAACGGCTGGCCGCCCAGCTTGCGCGTTACGGCTTTGCCGTCGGCATCCTTTCCGGCGACGTGCGCCAGAACAAGCGGCTGCGCATTCTTAAGGATTTCACCGCTGGCAAACTTCACTTGCTGGTGGCCACGGATGTGGCCAGCCGTGGACTGCATATCGACGGCGTGACGCATGTGTTTAACTACGATATGCCGCAGGACCAGCAGGATTATGTGCACCGCATCGGCCGGACGGCGCGCGCCGGCAAAAAGGGCGTGGCCATTTCGTTTGCCTGCGAACGCTTCTGCTTCGGCCTGCCGGATATCGAAAAATATATCAGCCGCAGTATCCCGGCTCCGGCATGGGATCACGAACGGCTTGAGATCGGCCCGCCAACACACCGCAGCGCCATGGCCGAAGGCCTGGGTAAGGGAGACCGCCAGCCAACCCGGCCCAAAGAATCAAAGGGCCGGCCAAGACGCCCTCACGGCCGAAGACCAAGATAAAAACAGACTTAAGGACGCCTTTGATTCAGCGCGTCATCTCCGGCGGACAGACGGGCGTGGACCGCGCCGCCCTCGATGCGGCACTGGAATTGCAAATCGAATGCGGCGGCTGGTGCCCCAAAGGCCGGCGCGCCGAGGACGGCATCATTGCCCGCAAATATCCGCTTGAGGAAACGCCAAAGCGCGATTACGCCCAGCGGACAAAATGGAATGTGCGCGACAGTGATGCCACGCTGATCCTGTGCTGCGGCAGGCCGCAGGGCGGCACCGCCCAGACCATCGCCTTTGCCGAAGCGCTAAACAAGCCATGCCTGATCCTCGACCTCGACAAACCGCCTGACATACAGGCCGCCCGTGACTGGCTCAGCCAATCACAGGCAAGCGTACTGAATGTGGCAGGGCCACGGGAAAGCCAGTCGCCCGGCATCCATGAACAGGCGAAAACCTTGCTGCTTATGGTTCTAAGGGCTGGGACAAGCTGACGCCTCTTGCCCAACCCAGCGTAACCGGAACCAACTAGGAAAGATTGAACCACAAAGGCACCAAGACACAAAGGTTAAATTCTCTGTTGTTCTTCGTGCCTTAGTGCCTTCGTGGTAACAACTTGTGCTTTTCGCATTAGATTTCGTTGGTAAGAGACTAACGAGCAGGGCCGGCCTGGCGCACATCTTCACTGACGCCATCAGCAAATTGCTCGAAGTTCGCATGGAATTTGGCAGCAAGCTCCCTGGCCTTAGCCTCATACGCAGCGCTATCCGACCAGGTATTCGCTGGATTCAGGACTTCCTCGGGAACACCCGGACACTGCTGCGGCACCTGCAGGCAAAAGATTGGATGCTCCACATACGGCACATCATCGAGCTTCCCGTCCAGGGCATTGTTCAACATCGCCCGCGTATGCGTGATATCCATGCGGCTGCCGACGCCATGCGGCCCACCCGTCCAGCCGGTATTCACCAACCAGCAGTTGGCCTGATGCTGCCGTATTTTTTCTCCCAGCAGTTGTGCATAAACACCAGGGTGCAAAGGCAGGAACGGAGAACCGAAACAGGCGCTGAAGGTCGCCTCCGGCTCAGTCAGGCCGGCCTCGGTGCCCGCCACCTTCGCCGTATAGCCGGACAGAAAATGATACATTGCCTGCTCAGGCGTTAATCTGGAAATCGGCGGCAACACGCCAAAGGCATCGGCGGTGAGAAATACGACGTTTTTCGGATGCCCCGCCAGCCCGGGATAAATGGCGCCTTCAATATGCGTAATCGGATAGGCTGCACGCGTATTTTCGGTCAGTGATTCGTCATCAAGATCGAGCCGGCGATCGCTCATATGCAGGCGGACGTTTTCCATGACCGTTCCGAAATGCTGGGTCATGTTGTAGATGCCAGGCTCCTTTTCTTCGGAAAGGTTGATGACCTTGGCGTAACAGCCACCCTCGATATTGAAGATACCCTTGTCCGTCCAGCCGTGTTCATCGTCCCCGATGAAGCGGCGGTCGGGGTCTGTCGACAGCGTTGTCTTGCCCGTACCCGAAAGGCCGAAGAAGAGCGCTGCATCGTCCTGCTTGCCGACATTGGCTGAAGCATGCATTGAAAGCACGCCCTGCGGCGGCAACAGGTAATTCATCAGCATAAAAACGGACTTCTTGATCTCGCCAGCGTAGGAAGTTCCACCGATCAACACCAGACGCCGGCCAAAGTGAATAATGATGAAGGCCTCGGAGTTGGTGCCGTCCTTCGAAGGCCGGGCATGGTAGTGCGGCGCATGCACAACCGTAAACTGCGGCTCGTCGACACCAATCGTGCGGCCGAAATCGACCGGCCGGATAAACATCGTACGGGCGAACAATGCATGCCATGCATCCTGGGTAATCACCCTGACCGGAACCTCATAATCCTGATCCGCCCCTGCCAGACAGTCCTGAACAAACACTTCGCGCCCTTCCAGGTAATGGCAGACATGCGCTAACAGAGAGTCGAAATGCTCTTCCGAGATCGGCTGGTTGACCGGACTCCAGCAAATCTTGTCACGGCTGCTGGGATCCTCAACAATCAGCTTGTCCTTGGCGGCGCGGCCGGTGTAATAACCTGTCTGCACAACCAGCGGTCCCATATGCGAAATATGGCCCTCACGGCGGCGCACCGCTTCCTCGTACAAGGCCGGACTAGGCGTATTCCAGTAAATCCTCTCCAGATTGACGATTCCCAGTTTCCCCAGGCTTGCTTCTATTTCCCTACTACTCACTGCTAATCCCCTTTTATATCAAGCTATTGCTTGCTCAGCATCTCTTTGAATACACCCTCCGCATGAAACGAGGAGCGTACCAGCGGACCGGAAGCCACCATCTTAAATCCCCTGGCTTCGGCCAGATATTTGATGTTGTCAAATTCATCCGGTGTCCAGTAGCGATGAACCGGATGGTGCCGGGCGCTGGGCCGCAAATACTGTCCGATGGTCAGAATATCGACATCCGCTTCGCGCAGATCATCCAAAACCTGAAGCACTTCGTCGCGCTCTTCTCCGAGGCCCAGCATGATACCGGATTTCGTCACCATTTTTCTATCTATTTCCTTGGCGCGCTGCAAAAGCCGCAGGCTGGTGAAATAGCGGGCGGCCGGGCGGATGCTGCGATACAGCCGCGGCACGGTTTCCAGATTGTGATTGAAGATATCGGGGCCGGCCGCGACCACCGTATCCAGGCAGGCATCGGGCTTGCGCTGAAAGTCCGGCGTCAGCACCTCAATGGTCACATGCGGCGCCTTTTCGCGAATGATGCGAATCGTTGCGGCATAATGGCCCGCCCCGCCATCCGGTAGGTCATCCCGATCGACGGACGTGATGACCACGTGTTTGAGCCCCAGAGTTTCAACGGCCTCGACGATGTGTTCAGGCTCTTCCGCATCCAAGGCATCGGGACGCCCGGTTTCCACATCGCAGAAGGCGCAGGTGCGCGTGCATACGCGCCCCAGGATCATGAAGGTGGCCGAGCCATGCTTCCAGCACTCGCCGATATTGGGGCAGGAAGCCTCTTCGCACACCGTGTTGAGCTTCAGGCCGCGCATGAGCTTTTGCAGATGCCGGTATTCTTTCGACAAAGGGGCGCGCACCTTCAGCCAGCGTGGTTTGGGCATGGCTTGAGCTTCGGCGGCTTGAATGGGGATGATTTTCTCAGTCACCGGTGCATCCTAATCCGTCACTGGCCAAGCTGCACTATGCTTAGGGTATGAAGCTGCACATTCATTCACCGGACATGCCCCGGATCAGGCATGCTGCTCAGCACATTCCTGATGTGCTGCTGGGGCCACGCTTTCAGGAGAAGGGGGGCAACCGCTTCGAGTTACTGGTCGATGCGATCCAATTTTACCCGGCGATGCTTGCGGCCATCAATAATGCCCGGCATTACATCCTGTTTGAACAATACATTATGTCCTCAGGCCATGTTGCCGACCGCTTCATCGAAGCACTGGCGGCAGCAGTTGAGCGCGGTGTAGAGGTCTACGTCCAGCTTGACCATTTTGGTATTCGCCATCTGGCGGAATCCGACCGCGAGCGCATGCAACAATGCGGTATTCGGCTCGCCTTCTTCAATCCGGCCTATTTTCCACATATTCGGCGTGGCCTGCCCCGCAACCATCGAAAGCTGATCATTGTCGATGGGCAGGTGTGCTTCACTGGCGGCTACTGCATCAGCAACGAATACGATCCGACTGCCGCTTCGGAAGCCCCGGCCTGGCACGATGTGGTGGTGCGTATCGAGGGGCCTGTCATCGCCGACTGGCAGGAGCTGTTTTCGGAAAACTGGCAGGAGCTGACCGGACAGCCCCCGGAGTTGCCGGATATCGTTACGCCGTCCGTTGCCGGTATACAGACCGGCATGGTCACCACCAGCCGGCCACGGCGGCCTAAGGGTCTGAAGCGTATGTTCATCCGCCATGTGCGGAATAGCCATAAACGCGTCTGGATTGCCACGGCCTATTTCGTGCCATCGCGCAAGATCCTGCGCATGTTGCGCCGCGCCGTTAGCCGTAGCGTCGATGTGCGGCTGCTGTTGCCCGGCTCGATCAACGATCATCCCGCCGTACGCTTCGCCGGATGCCGTTATTACCACTACCTGCTTCGGCACGGCGTGCGCATCTTTGAGTTCCAGCCGCGCTTCATGCACGCCAAGGTATATCTTTGCGACGACTGGGCCTCGGTCGGCTCATGCAATATGGATCGCTGGAACCTGCACTGGAACCTTGAAGCCAATCAGGAGGTTCACGATACCGGGTTTGCAGCAAGCGTTGCATCTCTCTTTGAAACCGATTTCGGCTACAGCCACGAAGTCACCCTGTCTGAATGGCTCCGGCGTCCCTGGCATGAACGTCTGAGGGAATGGTTATGGGGCCATGCCGACCTGTGGCTTGAGCGTTTCAGCATCCTTGACCGCAGCAGGTGAATGCAAACCCGGGATTGTTGGGCTACAGTTTCGATCACCGAAACATCGAAGGAGAAATCATAAGCCGTGTACCAGAATATCAAGGGAAGCTCTGAACAAGTCTCACGTAGCCGCGTTGCTGCTCCAATCGGGATGATCGCAAGGAAGGCGACGCAGCTCAAAGCCATAGCTACGATACCAAGGAGTCTGACGAAGCGAGGGCCCGATTGGGGCGCAACCTTTCAGGACAAGGCTTTGCGGGCGGTCTGCGACGTTGCTCGGCTCATGTATGGAACCACCATACATTTCGCCTCCCGCCTTGCATCCCATCCCGCAAAGCCGTTGTCGCGGCCATGTGAGACTTGTTCAAAGCTTCCCAAGCTTCTCATTTTGCCTTTTTTCGCCATCTGCATGGTTCTTTCTCCAATGGTGCTCGCCGGCCCCTTTGAAGGCGGCAAGGCGGCTTATGCCCGCCAGGACTATACGGCGGCGGCCAATGCCTTCCGCGAGGCTGCCGAGCTGGGAAATACAACCGCCCAATACAATCTGGGCCTTATGTATTCCAAAGGGCAGGGCGTAGAAAAGAATGACCAGGAGGCGGCAAGTTGGTATCTCAAGGCTGCCGAGGCGGGCGATGCAGATGCGCAGTTCAATTTAGGCAGCATGTATGACAATGGCCAGGGCGTAACCCAGAATCATCAGAAGGCAGTAGCCTGGTTCAGCAAAGCCGCCGGACAGGGGATCGCCGCCGCCCAGAATAACCTGGGCATCATGCATGCCGAAGGGTTGGGTGTTGCCCAAAGCAATGAGAAAGCCGTGATATGGTACCGCATGGCTGCCGAGCAGGGATACGCGCTTGCCCAGTTTAACCTGGGGAATATGTACGCCATGGGACAGGACGAAATCCAGGACTACGTGCAGGCATACCTGTGGCTCGCCCTGGCAACAGCCAACGGTGAAACCTCGGCTCCGGCAAGCCGTGGTCTGGTTGCTGCCAAGATGGCCCCGGCCCAAATTGCAGATGCACAGTTCCATCTGGGATTCATGTATGAAAAGGGGCACAGCGTAGTCCAGAACTACAAGTCAGCCGTGGACTGGTACCGCAGAGCCGCTGAACAGGGAAATGTCCGCGCCCAGACCAACCTGGGATACATGTACACCAAGGGCCTTGGCATAGGCTTTGACTACAAATCGGCAGTGGACTGGTACCGCAAAGCCGCCGAACAGGGTTATGCGCTTGCCCAGTTCAATCTGGGCACCATGTATGCAAAAGGACAGGGTGTGGCGCAGGATTTCGTACAGTCCTATATGTGGCTTGATCTTGCGGCTTCGCAAGGACACGCTGCAGCAGCCAGAAACCGGGATCGGGTTGCGACCAGGCTGTCGCCACAGCAGGTCGCTGAGGCCAGGCGTATGGCCAGCGGGAAGAAATCGAAATAATAACGTTTGGCGAGGAATCGTTAGTTCTCTTCTTCGTTTTCGGCCCGCGTGGATTTTTCCGAGCGCATCAGCGTCCAGACCAGACCGCCGACCACCGTAGTATATGTCCGGCTCTTCACCAGCGGGCTGTTGTCCACAACGCCGACACCCAGTTCCCATAGAGGCAAGCCTGCCTCTTCGGCATTTGCCCCCTGGACAACAAAGAGAAGCAGGGCAGGCAGCAAGCGCCACTTAAGTCTTCTGGAGATAGTCACGTCCCTGAGTTTATTCCATGGGAGGCCAGAAGCCTTGTAAAAATAGTCCATGACCTACGTTGGTCTCATCTTCTTGCTTTTCCAGTACGCGCACATTACTGTAATGTCATTGACATTCAATGTAATGAGGTGACACCCTATGTCCCAGATCACAGCCCGGCTTCCCGATGAGATGGTTACCGCCATCGATAATGCCGCTCAAGCTCTGCACCGCTCACGGGCGGATATCATCCGCAAGTCCATCGAACGCTACCTTGAGGATTTCGATGATCTGAGTATCGCCATCGACCGGCTGCGCGACCCTTCCGACGAGGTGCTGGACTGGGAGAAGGCAAAGCATGACATTCTCGCTGCAGATTAAATCCAGCGCCGCCAAGGAACTCAAGCTAATCAACAAACCGGAGCGCCGGAGAGTTGTGGCCGCCATCGACCAGCTTCCAGCTAATCCCTATATCGGCAAATCCCTGAAAGGCGAGTTGTCAGGGCTCAGACGTATCCGCGCAGGCGACTACCGCGTTATCTATGAAATTTACGAACAGCAGGTGGTCATCCTGATTGTCCGCGTTGCCCACCGAAAGGATGCCTATCGCTGACACTTGAGAAAAATTAGTAAACTGTCCTCGAATTACATCCCTACTTATTCACAAAAACACATTTGAATCGAACATTTAGCAGACGGGCACGTGCCTTAAGATCAGAGTTAAGCCCCCGTTCAGTTACCAGTACTGCTCGGACATTAACAGTATTGGGAAGATGTTCTGCTTCCTTCACTTTTCGATATTTCACACATTGATATATTCCTCGACGAAAATCTTCGTCATTTGACCGACAGGATTTAACCTCAACAGTGACAAAATCGTTCCCATCTGAAAAAAGGACATCCACCGAATCTCCTGATAACAATAATGCTTCTATCTCTCCTTTGCCGAATGATCTTCGAAGGCCGACTTCATATGGGTGCGCCGCCACCCATCCCTTCAGTTTTTTATGTTCGTCACTTTCGGCTGGACCGCCATAATTTTTTCCATTCGGAGAAAATCCGTCTACTTCGCTTCCCTTGGGTTTGCGTAATTTAGCCTGTGCAGTTGTTCCAAATAGTTTCTTATTGAGTCTTTCCCAATTTCCATAGCGTAGTATCTTTATACGCTCCTTATCTACTAATTCTCTTTTCTTATTTATCGAGACATCATCCCATTCTCGATAGCGTTTGTTCCTATATTTTTTAGCGAAGTAGCCTCCTACCCCTTTACCCGGAAGGCCATCCGGGCGCGTAATCAGAGCATTAATCAGAGGTGCCTTTGGGTCTACCTCCAATATTTGGTTCATCAATGTACCAGCCACAAATCCAATTTGAGTTGGGAAGATGGTGTCTATGCCAAGTTGATACTCTAATTCGTCGCGGATGGCCCCGTACGTTACAAAAGACTCTCTAGCCCTTAAACACTCCAAAAGCATTGCCATTGCAAATGGTGGACCATCATCACAAAGCTGATCAACTGTATAGTTTGCCATCATTCACTCCTTAGAGATTTTTACAGTTAATGATCTTTCCATTTCTGTGACTGCCGAACAGTTAAGCTGAGGCGCGCCGCTTTTTGGCGTCGCCTCTCAAGCGCATTGTTAGGGCGCTAACCCAACCAGGAAGCTGCACACCCAACTCAGAAGCCAGCGCCGAGATTGCTTCTGTTCTTGCAGCTTCAAATTCAATATTTGGAATGTTATCTAAACTAAGCTTGCAATTTGCTGCTTTATCAAATTGGTCAGCAGCCTCGGACTGAAAGAACGCCCGCACTTGTGATCTCGATCGCTCTATAAGCTCTAACGTCTCAGAACGGTATTCTGTTTCGCGAACTAAACCCCCGGCGCTTTGTTTGTTGGCTTGAAGGTGAGGGTCCAAAGCGTCCACAGCCCGCTTAGCTAAGGCCGAGACTGCCTCATCAAAAACTCTACCTTTAAGTTCCAATCGCTTTTCGGAGCGCCATACGACAAAGTGTTTCAATACCGCCAAGATAAGCGGAGAAACGATACCCCCAACTAACCCCCCGATAATAGCGTCCGTCATAAATTATCCCTGCGCGCCCTAACTTATTAAGTATACGCACTTATCTATTTGCCGGGGTATTCATTCGCCCGCTTCATTTTCTATCCCCAATTTAGACAGGAGCAGGCTTCAAAGCAATCGCAACACAAGATCAGTGAACTTTGGATATACAAAAACTGGTTAAAACCTTCATAAATTCAATTCTATTGAAGGCGGCTAAGGAATATCCCATGTTATGTACAAGCTTCTTAATCTGTTCACAAATCCGGCCTTTAGATATGAATTGCTCGCCCCTCAGAGTCCAGCACAGACTCATGGATCATTTCGGACAGGGTTGGGTGCGGGAACATATGATGCGCCAATTCCGCTTCTGTCGTTTCAAATGTGCTCGCCAGACCAAGCGACACGATAAGCTCGGTGGCCTCGGCGCCGACGATGTGCGCACCGAGCAATTCGCCGGTTTCGGCATCAAAGATTGTCTTCACCATGCCCTCGGTTTCAGCCAGGCCGATGGCCTTGCCGTTCGGCGCATATGGCATGCGCCCGATCTTGATCTCGCGGCCTGCCTCAATGGCTGCCTTCTCGGTCATGCCGGTTGAGCCGACCTGCGGCTGACAGTAGGTGCAGCCCGGCACGTTGCCGTAATCCACCGTGTGCGGCTGTTGCCCCGCAATGGCCTCGACACAGACGATGCCTTCATGGCTGGCCACATGCGCCAGAGCCGGCGCGCCGATAACATCTCCGATTGCATAAACGCCGGTCTGATCGGTGCGGTAATAATCGTCCACCTCGATGGCATTGGCCTCCACCTTTGCCTGCGTGTGCTCCAGGCCGATATCCTCGGTATTGCCGACGACGCCGACAGCCACGAGCGCCACATCGCCCTCTATGGTTTCCTTTTTCCCTTTGACTTCATACTCAACCACAGCCTTGCCCTTCACGTTTTTAGCGGAGGAAACCATGGCCCCGGTAACAATCTTGATGCCGTTCTTCTTGAAGCTGCGCTCGACCACCTTGGCAATCTCGTGGTCCTCAACCGGAAGCGCCTGATCGGCGGCTTCCAGAACGGTGACCTCGGAGCCCATCGCTTTATAGAAGTAGGCAAACTCCATGCCGATTGCGCCGGAACCGATGACGACCAGCCGCTTCGGCAGTGAGTCCATCGACAGCGCCTTCTTGTAGGTGATAACAACCTCGCCATCGACCTCCATGCCTGGGAAGGCGCGGGCGCGGGCGCCAGTCGCAACAATCACATGCCGGGCCGTGATCTCACGCTTTGAGCCATCCGCAGCCTCGACTTCGAGCTTCGGGCCGGCCACAAAACGGGCATAGCCATCGATATGCTCGATCCTGTTCTTCTTGAACAGGAAACCGATGCCCTTGCTGAGCTTCTCGACAATTTTTCTCGATCGTCCAATGGCCACATCCAGATCGGGCTTCGGGCTGGACAGGCCGATGCCCAGTTCCTTGCCGTGGCCCTTGATGACATTGATGACCTCGGCGGTTCTCAAAAGCGCCTTGGTCGGGATACATCCCCAGTTCAGGCAGATGCCGCCCAGGTGCGTGGATTCGATACAGGCCGTTTTTAACCCCAATTGGGCGGCGCGGATTGCCGCAACATAACCGCCCGGCCCGGCACCAATGATAACGACATCGAATTCGGCATCGCCAGCCGTGAACACGCCCGCAGGCTTCAGGTTCAGCGCATGCTCACCTTCATCGGCCGCCTCGGTCTGGGCCGGCTCGGGAGCAGGCTGTGCGATCTCCTGCGGGGCCGGCTCTGACGCAGAGGCTTTCGCCGGCGGCTCAGCCATGATGGCAGGTTCGGACATGTAATCTTCCGGCACGCCTTCGCCCTCCTCGGCAATCACGGCAATCACGGCGCCCACCTGAACCGTTGAACCCTTAGGCGACAGAATCCTGTGAAGCACGCCCTCATCGACTACTTCCATCTCCATCGTCGCCTTGTCGGTCTCGATCTCGGCCATAATCTCGCCGGATTCAAGCTGGTCGCCCTCTTTCTTCAGCCAGCGAACAATCTTCCCCTCCGTCATCGTCGGCGACAATTGCGTCATGAACACATCAATGGGCATGGAAACCTCTCCGAAAGGCCTGACGGCCGCTTGCAGTAAGGCCGAAACCTGAACAAGCGTTAGAAGCGGCGCAAGTGGCACATGGAGAAAGCATGCGTGTTTCTCTAAGATGCACGTTGCCGAAGACCCCGATGGCTATAAGGTCGAGCTTATCGGCGCCACGAAATAGACAAAAGAAGGAAGAATCAGACGTATGCAGCAGTATGACATGATCGTTGTCGGCGCCGGTATCAGCGGTATGAGCATGGCGCACTACTGTGCCAGACAGGGCATGCGCACGCTGGTGCTCGAAAAGGATGGCCGGCTTGGCGGCTGCATCCATTCACACCACTTCACGGACTCGGAAAATGGCTTCTGGGCCGAACTCGGCGCCCACACCTGCTTTAACTCCTACGGCAACCTGCTCGAAATCATGGGCGACTGCGGCCTGCTGAATCAGTTACAGCCCCGTGAAAAACTGCCTTACAAAATGCTTGTAGACGGTGAACTGAAAAGCATTCCCTCGCAACTGCATTTTCCCGAACTGCTACTGCGCCTGCCGCGTTTATTCACCAGTAATAAAGCGGGCAAAAGTGTGGCTGAATATTACGGAAACATTGTCGGGCCTCGGAATTATCAGGAAGTTTTTTCGCAGGCATTCAATGCCGTGCTCTGCCAGCCGGCGGATGATGTGCCAGCCGAGATGCTGTTCAGAAAACGGCCCCGGCGTAAGGATGTGCTGCGCAGCTTTACGCTTGCCGGCGGTCTGCAGACCATTATCGATACGATTGTGCAGCACTCCGGTATCGAGCACAGAACTGGCCTGGAGGTTTCGGGTATCGCCTATGATGGCCATGCCTTCAGCCTGACCACGGCAAATCAGGAGCGTTTCGAAGCCGGTGCGCTGGCCATCGCAACGCCGGCAAATCATGCGGCCATGCTACTGTCTGCCTTTCCGAAAATCGCCGGGCTGCTGTCACAGATTCGGGGCGTGACCATCGAAACCATCGGCGTTGCCGTGCGCAAAGAAAGAACCGGTCTTCCGCCTGTGGCTGGCATTATCGCTCAGGATGGCCCCTTCTATTCGGCTGTTTCGCGGGACATTGTCAGCCACCCGGATTTCCGCGGCTTCGCCTTCCATTTCCGGCCGGATATACTGGATGAAAATGGAAGACTGGATCAGATATGCCGTGTTTTGGGAATGAATCGTGGAGATATCGACTTTGTAGCCACAAAAATGAACCGGCTGCCTACAGCGAGAAACGGCCATGGCTTGCTTGTTGGCCAACTGGACCAGGAGATTGCCGGCATGCCGTTGATGTTAACCGGCAATTATTTCGGCGGTGTCTCGCTTGAGGATTGCGTATCGCGTTCACGACATGAATTCGGCCGCCTGACAGGTCAGACAGCGGATCGCTAGGAAGTTTTGTATACCATGACTACACTCGGCGCGGCCAATCTGTGGATCAAACCAGTCCACCCGCGCCTCAGGGAGAAATCATGAGAAATCAGACATGGAAAGCTCTTGCAGTCGTCACGCTGCCTTTGCTGATGCTGGCCTGCTCAAAGGAGTCCGGGCAGACAGCTAAAACTGAGTTGCTGAATTCATCCGAAGAACTCGGCTATACCATCGGCATGGACATCGGCAGATCCTTGACGAACCTGAAGAAAGAAATTGATCTTGATGCCGTACTGCAGGGCATTCAGGATCAGTTTTACGACAGGGATCCCCTTCTTACGACGAAGGCTGCGCTGAAAATCAAACAGGACTTCGCACAAAGACAGCAAGAAGCAGCGGAAGCGGAACTGAAAAAGCTGGCCGAAAAGAACAAAAAGGAAGGCGGCGCCTTCCTGGCCAAAAATAAGAAAAAGAAAGGCATGATTACCACGGCCAGCGGCCTGCAATACATTGTGGAGAAAGAAGGAACCGGGAAAACACCCAAAGCTTCCGATGTCGCTTCCATCAACTATCGCGGCACGCTTCTCGACGGCACCGAGTTCGACAGCTCCTACAAGCGCGGTAAGCCATCTTCCTTTCCCGTCAGCGGCATTATCCCTGGTTGGCAGGAGGCCCTGCAGCTGATGAAAGTCGGTGGCAAATACCGCGTCTTCATCCCTCCCAGCCTTGCCTATGGCGATCGGGGAGCCGGGCCGCATATCGGCCCGAAGGCCACGCTGATTTTTGACATCGAACTGCTGGGCATCGAGAAACAGGCCAAGGAATAGAAAGGCCCCGCTCTATGCCGCGGATGGTTCAGCTTGGCAAGGCGGTGGCATGAACTAGAGTGCCGGCATGACGCAGCATATCGATGCCCTTCAGGCTACGGTTCTCGCCTTTATTCAGGGATTGACGGAGTTTCTGCCGATTTCATCCTCGGGACATCTGGCCCTGATTCCGCTGCTTTCGGACTGGCCCGACCAGGGACTGGCTTTCGACTGTGTCGTGCATCTTGGAACACTGGCTGCCGTTGTGGCGTATTTCCGTGTCGAATTGCTCCGCATGGCATCGGGATTCGGGCGCACCATTGTGGCCCGCTCCTGGCATGCGGATGAAAACGGTCGGCTTGCCTGGCTGATCCTGATTGCCACTATTCCGGTCGGCATGGTCGGCCTGATGCTCAAGGACTTTATCGAACTTGAACTGCGCTCGGTGCAAGTCATCGCTGTCGCTTCTATCGGTTTCGGCCTGATGTTGTGGTGGGCGGATTTCACGGATCGCCGCAGGAAACACGAAAATGCCTGGACGCTGCAAGCCGCCCTGATTGTCGGCATGGCGCAGGCGCTGGCCCTGATTCCGGGCACTTCGCGTTCAGGCATCACGATCATGATGGGCCTGCTGCTGGGCTACGACCGGAAAGCCGCTTCGCGCTTTTCCTTTCTGCTTGCGATCCCTGTCGTCTCCCTGGCCGGCGCTCTGAAAATCAAAGACTGGATCGAACAGCCGGAGCAGGCGGCGGGACTTACTGAACTAATCATAGGTTTTGTAGTTTCCGCCGCCATGGCCTATGTCTGTATCCATTATTTCCTGAAGTTTATTGAGCGCATCGGCATGGGGCCGTTTGTTATTTACCGTGTCGTGCTCGGCCTCATTCTGCTGTGGATGGTTTATTGAGATGCTGATCCACCCAGGCTTTGATCCCGTGGCCCTTCATCTCGGCCCGGTATCTGTTCACTGGTACGGCCTGATGTATGTCATCGGCTTTTTCCTTGTCTACTGGCTGGGAAGGCGCCAGCTCATCGAACGCGGCGAATGGCAGACCCGCATCCCCGCAGAGAACTACGAAACGCTGTTCACATGGCTGATTCTGGGCGTTGTCATTGGCGGGCGGCTGGGTTATGTGCTGTTCTACAATTTTTCGTATTACATGCATCACCCGCACGAAATCCTATACGTCTGGCAGGGCGGCATGTCCTTTCACGGCGGCCTGATTGGCCCGCTCGTTGCCGGCTGGTATTACTGCAGAAAACATCAGCTCCCCTTCCTGCTGCTGGCCGACCGGCTGTTTACGGCGGCGCCTCTAGCCCTGGCCTTCGGGCGGCTCGGCAACTTCATCAATGCCGAACTCTGGGGGCGGGTGACGGACGCACCCTGGGGCATGGTGTTCCCCGCTGCCGGGCCTGAGCCCAGACACCCCAGCCAACTGTATGAGCTGACCCTCGAAGGCATTGTGCTTTTCTGCTTGCTCTGGTTCACGCGTAAGAAGGACTGGCCTGCGGGCATGCGCGTTGCCCTGTTCCTGAGCGGTTATGCCGCCGCCCGCATCGTCTGCGAATTCTTCCGCCAACCGGATGCGCATATCGGCTTTCTCTTCGGCCCCGTCACCATGGGCATGCTGCTTTCCGCGCTCATGCTTGCTGCTGGTGTATTGTGGCTTTTTATCTTGTCCCGACCACGCCAGGATTCGTCCTAGCGCAGGATCTTCCGGGCCATGACGGCCACGAACAGCGCAATCATGATGGCCCCGACCCAGGCCTCGGAGGTGCTGAGCAGGCGCAGCCAGGGATGATCCGGACCGTAGGAGATATCGCCGTAACCCAGCGTGGCAAAGGTGGTAAATGAAAAATATAGCGCGCTGGCAAATGTCGGCGCCACGCCTTCGCGCCCAACCGGGCCACCGAGCAGGTGATAAATGACAGCGTAGATCACGCTGATCGACATCCCTGAAGCAATTAGCCGCTTGGGCCGTGTGCCATAGCCGGAGATCAGCCCCCAGGCCAGATCCATCAACCATACGAGGGCATTCCTTATCGAGCGCTGCCGTATAATCAGCGGCCTTTTAATGTACTTTCGATTGGCCGTGCGCTCCTTGAACAGATAACGGTCTCCAACATGCCAAAGGTCGGCACGCTGGTAGGCCCGTCGCAGGGCGCGGTACAGATCCGGCAACTGTCTGGGTGGCAAACTCCGGTTCTTCCACTTCTTGGCCAGCGTTAAGTCAAAGCGGGTCAGATAATCCACCCGCAGGTGTCCAAATCTTGCATCCTCAAAATAGGCGTCTCGAAAATCGGCCCCGGAACAATCCATATCCTTGAAGTCGGTGCCAAGGAAACATGTCTTGCACAACTCACTGCCGACAAATTCTGTCCCTATGCCCTCGCTATGGGCAAAGACAGCATTGCGTAAATCACAGCCTTCAAACTTCGCAAAGGAAAGCCGGGTCATGCTTAAATGTGCGCTGCGCAAATTACACTTATAAAAGCTGGCGAGGCTCAATTGCACCTTGGAAAGCGAGCGCGTGGCATAGAAATCTTCCTGATAAAAGCTGATGCCTCGCATATCTTCCGGAGCCAAAACCCAGAAGGCGCCCGGCTGCATGGCATCCCTGGGATATACCGGATATTCATAGGGATCGATGTTTAGCGGGTGATCCAACACATAATGTTCCAGCAAGGGGCGGATGTCTTCCGACGCCTTTATACCGCGCTGGATTTCCGCATATACCTGTTTGCCGGTCTCCGTTTCCCAGCGGTTCACCATGAAACGCTGGGCAATCAGATCAAACTGGTAGCGTTGTTTCTTCATTCGCCCTCTGCCTGTACAGCCCGAGCCTAGCCCGGATTTTTCACGAGATCACGGACATATTGTGCGGAACAGGCACGGTCGGGTCAGGCTTGCGGGCAATGTCCCGCGAAAGACAAGCGTCCCTCTGAAAAAACGCAACATCATACGTAACCCAGTATTGGATAAAGATAACGCGGCCTCATCACGCCTGCTCTCATGGGAAATCCGGGCCAGGCCATCGCTTTTCATGCAGCCAGTCCGGGAGACTTGAGGAAGGTGGGCTGCCACGCCAGCATGAACAGCATGCATATCGCTACCTGGAATGTAAATTCTCTGAACGTGCGCCTGCCGCATGTACTCGAATATCTGGAAGAGAACAACCCGGATATCCTCGCGCTGCAGGAAACCAAGCTGCCTGATGAAAGATTCCCGGCCACCGAAATCGAACAGGCCGGTTATCACGTCTGCTTCTCAGGCCAGAAGACCTACAATGGCGTTGCCATCATCAGCCGGGCTCCGGCAACGGACTGCCTGGGTGAGCTCCCCGGCCTGGATGATCCCCAACGGCGCCTGCTGGCGGCAACCATCGACGGCATCCGCATCGTTAATGTCTATATCCCAAACGGCCAGGAAGTTGGTTCGGAAAAATTCGCCTACAAGCTCCGCTGGCTGGCGTCCCTGAAGCCCTTTTTACAAAACGAGTTGGAGTCACACCAAAAGCTTGTGCTGCTGGGGGATTACAACATCGCGCCCCAGGATATTGACGTCTACGATCCCAAGCGCTGGCACGGCAAAATCATGTGCTCAGATATTGAGCGCGCCGCCTTCAGGGATTTGCTGGCACTGGAGCTTGTTGATGTGGTGCGGAATCTGTATCCGGACGACCCGATGCACTCATGGTGGGACTATCGGCTGGCGGCCTTTCAGCGCGGCTGGGGCATTCGCATCGACCATCTCCTCGCCACCCCCAACCTCTTCTTTGCTAAGGCCGGAGTAGATACCGGCATGCGGGACAAGGAACGCCCATCGGATCATGCGCCCGTATGGGCCGTCACCACCTGATGCGCCAGGCACATCATATGCTTGAAATCAGTTGCCAGGGCCGCGGCTTGTACGATATTTCACGCGAGGTGGATGACTGGGTGAACAAAGCCGGCATTCATACCGGCGTGCTGACACTTTTTGTCCAGCACACGAGTTGCTCCCTGCTGGTGCAGGAAAATGCTGATCCGGCGGTACAGCACGATATGGAGCGCTTCCTGTCGAAGTTGGTTCCCGATGGTGATCCCATGTTCCGGCACTCCTCCGAAGGTCCCGATGACATGTCTGCACATGTGCGTTCGGCGCTAACCCATGTATCGCTGAACGTTCCGGTAAGCCAGGGCCGTATGGGCCTGGGCGTCTGGCAGGGCGTTTATCTTTATGAGCACCGCACACATCACATGCGCCGGCGCGTAAGCCTGCATCTGATCGGTGAGTGACCCGTGTCACAGTTGCATGCGGCAGCCCTTATTAACCTCCTCCCCAATTCAGGAGGAAATATGTACGGAAATCAGAGGATTTATTCGGGAAAACGGAGACACCAGCGTGGCAATGCTTCAACTCGCAGTTTTGTGCTGCTGACAATCCTCTGCCTGGGCATGGCGGCCCTGATTCAAAGCGGCGCACTATAAATCCCTGCTGGCTTCTCTCTCGATTTGGAGAGTCTGAAGCCACATCAAAAGCCCTGGCACAATATAATCTTGCTAAACGGTTTTCTGCTGCCGGCGTTCCTGTCCGTCCATGACACCCCTCCCCCGTCCGGCCGCACCGACCTTTACCTGCGTCACATCACCAACTAGGCTCGCAAACCATTACAGGTTCAGGAAGGGAATTTAAATGCTGCAACGCATTTTCGGCCTATTTTCACAAGATATTTCCATTGACTTGGGTACAGCAAACACACTCATCTACGTGCGTGGTGAGGGTATTGTGCTGGAAGAGCCCTCCGTTGTCGCTGTACACAAAGGCGGGGACAAGATCGGGCGGCGTGTATTGGCCGTTGGTGCTGATGCCAAGCGGATGCTTGGCAGAACTCCCGATTCCATCCAGGCCATTCGCCCCCTGAAAGATGGTGTTATTGCCGATTTCGTCGTCACCGAAGAAATGCTCAAACAGTTTATCCGCAAGGTGCATAAGCGCGCCTGGGGTATCGCGCCACGCATTGTTATCTGCGTGCCTTACGGCTCCACCCCCGTGGAGCGCCGGGCCATCCGGGAATCGGCCCTGTCCGCCGGCGCCCGTGAGGTTTACCTGATCGAGGAGCCCATGGCTGCCGCCATCGGCGCT
Source organism: Zetaproteobacteria bacterium (assembly GCA_003228735.1). GTDB lineage: Bacteria > Pseudomonadota > Zetaproteobacteria > Mariprofundales > Mariprofundaceae > SZUA-181. The sequence goes on along the minus strand of QIFG01000046.1, from coordinate 7,866 downwards.
GACCTGCCTGTGACCGAAGCCTCGGGCTCTCTGGTCGTGGACATCGGCGGCGGCACAACCGAAATTGCCGTTATCAGCTATGGCGGCATTGTCTATTCCCGTTCGGTTCGTGTCGGCGGTGACAAAATGGACGACGCCATTATCAATCAACTGCGCCGCAAATACAGTCTTCTGGTCGGGGAGACGACGGCGGAAAATCTGAAGATTCACCTTGGCAGCGCCTATCCTCAGGAACAACGCCGGGAGATGGACGTAAAGGGTAGAGACCTGATTAACGGCGTGCCAAAAAACCTGGCTCTGGACGATTCCGAAATTCTGGAGGCCCTGACCGAGCCGGTTAACGCCATTATCGAAGCCATCAAGGTTTGTCTGGAACGCACACCGCCCGAACTGGCTGCGGATATCGTGGACAAGGGCATCATGTTAACTGGCGGCGGCGCCATGCTCGTCGGCCTGGATCAGCTGATACGCGAAGAGACGGGGCTGCCGGTCACCATCGCTGAAAATCCGTTGCATTGCGTCGTATTGGGCAGCGGCCGCGTCCTCGAAGAATTGGAAACCATGCGGGACGTTTTGTTCGAGGAATAATTTGTGGTGCATCTGTGGCAACGGCTTCGCCCTTTGCTGTGGGCCGTTCTTGGCCTTTTAGTTCTATATTCCATTCAATCTCTACCGACAGGCCAGTATGCCAACCTGATCATCTCCCCGGTTGTGGATGCCCTGTATACGCCTGTCCGCTGGTTTGAGGCCTCGCGCCTGTGGCTTCAGGACAGCGCCTCCCTGCAAACACAGCTCATTGAACAGCAGATCAGACTGGAACAGCAGGCCTCGCTTGTTCAGGAGACCAACAGCCTGAGGGAAGAAAACAAGCAGCTTCGCAGCCTGCTGGGTCTGAAGGCTCAACCCACCTCCCGCTGGCAGGCCGCTCGCGTCGTGGCGCGCAGCCCGGACAGGATGAGCCGTCATCTGACTATCGAGGCAGAAGGTGCCGTGGCCGACAACGTTGTCGCCTCCAGCGAGGGCCTGGTTGGCCTGGTGGATACCGCTGATGGAAAACATGCCGTTGTGCGCACCATTCTTGATGCTTCACTTGCCGTTCCAGCCACGATCAGGGATCAAGCCCTGGCCGTTCTTGTCCGCGGACAGGGAAACAGTCTGCTGGTGGAGTTTGTGCCATGGGCGTCCGCCCCGCCTGCCGGCAGCATCCTGCAAACCAGCGGTGCAGGCGGCATTTATCCGCCCGGCATTCCGGTGGCCCGAATAACTCGCATCAAACGGCTTGCGGGCAGCGCCTTTGCCCACGTCGAGGCAGAACCCCTGGCCCACTGGCGCCGTGATGCATGGCTGGCCGTTGCCATCAAGGCCCGGCCTTGATCCGGCATCGCCAGCCAGCCCTGTTGCTGCTGTTTTCCTTCGCCGGGCTGTGCTTCAGCCTGGGGCTGGCCGGCCATATTGTGCAACCGGACTGGTCACTGGCCTTGCTGACCGCAGCCCTGCTCTCCTATCGCAGCGGCTGGCCATGGCTGATTCCGGGCGTCGTGGCCCATGATGTCAGTCTTTACTGGACCGTGTGGGGAGCGCTGCCGCTGGCCGCCGCCATCCCCTATCTGTTACTGCAGATTGACAGGGAACTTGGCACAGCCCTGATGTGGCGCGCCATCCTGATGGGCGTTGTCTGCCTTCCCATTCTGTGGCTTGGTTCAGGCTTTATGCAGTGGCTGATGACCTTGATGCTGTGTGTGCCTTTGTGGCATGCGCTTACGAAGCTACATGCAAGATTATCATCATAGCCGCAAGCGCTTTAATCAGCGCATTCTGTGTTTTCAGATTTTCAGCTTCGCGCTGCTGTTCCTGCTGTTCCTGCGCCTGCTTGACCTGCAATGGCTGCAACATGAAGGCCTGCTGCTACAGGCAGAACAAAATCGGGTTAATGTGGTGCCGATGCTGGCAACGCGCGGTGAGCTCGTCGACCGGCATGGCGTCGGTCTGGCTGTCAATCACGTGTCCTATCACGTTTATATCATCCCTGAACGCATTCCTGAGATGGAAAAGACCCTGGCCAGGTTGGCCGACTTGCTTGGCTGGGACGAGCGCCAGTTCGCTCAGGTCAAACACCGCCTGAAACGGGCGCGGCGTGACCGCCCGGTTTTGGTCGAGGACAAGTTGCCCTGGCTACGTGTGGCTCCACTGGCCGCCAGGCTGCATCATCTGGCCGGGGTGGATGTAAAGGCCGGAACCCGCCGTTTCTACCCTTATGCGCAGACGGCCTCCCACCTTATAGGCTACCTATCCATGGCCAATGCCGAGGATGTAAACAAAGGCATGCTGCCAATTGAAAAAGCCGGGCGCAGCGGCCTGGAAAAGACTTTCGAAAGCAGGCTGCACGGGCAATTGGGCATGCAACAGGAAGAGGTGGATGCGCTGGGCCGCAGGGTGGGTGTGCTCAAGCGCACGCCGCCCGTCATGGGCGAGCAAATCCAAATAAGCCTGGATATCGACCTGCAGAAGGCGGCATCCAGGGCGCTGGCAGGCCGCACCGGAGCAGTCGTTGTCATGGATGTCCATACCGGGGAAGTGCTCGTGCTTCTAAGCCAGCCGGGCATTGATACCAACCACTTTATCAGCGGCCTGGAAATGGAGCAGTGGCAATACTGGTTGCATGACCCGAAACGCCCATTGCTAAATCGGGCCATTCAGGCCGCTTTCCCGCCCGCCTCGACGTTCAAATTGTTAACCAGCCTGGCCGCCTTGAGGTATGGCATGCCGCTTACCCGAAAAAAAACCGACTGCAAAGGTTTTTTGGAATTGGCAGATCGAAATCTGCGCTGCTGGAGACGCAAGGGCCATGGCCGGGTGAATATGCACCGGGCCATTGTGGAGTCCTGCGATGTCTATTTCTATAAACTTGGCGACCAACTGGGCATGTCACGCTTGCAGGCCGAGGCCAAACGCTGGGGCTTTGGCCAGCCAACCGGCATTGAGCTTTCCCCCGAAGTCAGGGGCACGATGCCAACCCAGGCGCGTTCACCATCCGGCCACACGCGCAAATGGTTTCGGGGCGAGACCATGATCACGGCCATTGGTCAGGGTGCGGTCAGCGTCACGCCCATGCAGATGGCGCGTTTTGCCGCCGCCATCGCCAACGGCGGCAAGCTGCTCAGGCCACAACTTGAAGCAGGCCAGCCTGCACAAATCATGCGAGAAATAGATGTGAGCCCGAAACACCTGGACATCATTCGCAAGGCCATGCGCGATGTTGTGGCTTCCGGCCGCGGCACGGCCCACGCCCGTCTGTCCCGGCTTCCCTGGAAGGTCGCCGGAAAAACCGGCACGGCCCAGGTCGTTGCCATGGCGCAGGATAACGACAAAAAAGAAGCAAAGAAAAAACCCAAACACCTTCAGGATCACGCCTGGTTCATGGGCTATGCGCCCTTTGAGAACCCCCGCATCGCTTTTGCCGTTTTTGTTGAACATGGCGGCCATGGCGGCTCCGCTGCCGCGCCCGTTGCCGCCGCCATTGTGCGGGCCATGGCGAAAAGGGAGGCGTCTTGATACTTGAGACCATCCGCCGCATGGATAAGGTGCTGCTGCTCTGCCTGCTGTGCCTGGCCGGTATCGGCATCGCCACGCTCTACGCCGCTTTGCATCAAGGCGATATTGGCCTGTGGCAACGCCAGAACCTGTACTGGCTGCTTGGGATAATCATCATGTTCGGCCTGTGTTTCGTGCCGCTGCGAATACTGGCGCTGGCCTGCTGGCCCATGTTCCTGTTTGCCCTACTTTGCCTGGTTCTTGTGCCGCTGATCGGCGATACACAAATGGGCGCCCAGCGCTGGCTGAACCTTGGGCTTTTCAACATTCAGCCTTCTGAATTGATGAAGTGGGCGCTTGTCCTGATCCTGGCGCAATGGTTCGCCTCGCGGGAGGCCAATTCGCTTAAGAATTTGCTGCCGCCGGCACTTATGATGATCCTGCCGACCCTGCTTATTATCAAACAGCCTGACTTGGGCACCGCTCTGGTGCTGCTCCTGGCCGGCGGGGTGATGTTGATGGCGGCAGGTCTGCGCTGGCGCTGGTTCGGCCTCGGGGTGATGGTGGCGCTGGTCAGCATGCCTCTTCTCTGGCTCAATATGCATGCCTATCAGAAGCAGCGCATCTTGAGTTTTCTCGATCCGCAGTCCGACCCCCTGGGCTCGGGCTATCACGTCATCCAGTCCGCCATCGCCATAGGCTCCGGTGGCCTGTTCGGAAAGGGCTACCTGCAGGGCACGCAAAACCGTCTGCACTTCCTGCCTGAACAGCACACGGACTTTATCTTTGCCGTGTTGGCTGAAGAGGGCGGTCTGATCGTATCGCTGATTCTGTTTGTTCTATACGGCGTCCTGCTCTTCCAACTGTTGAGCATCGCTGAGAGGGCGAGCACGCGCTTTAGTTCGCTGCTCTGTCTGGGCATCACAACCATTTTTGCGCTGTATATGTGCATCAATATCGGCATGGTGTCCGGCCTGTTGCCGGTTGTCGGCGTACCTCTGCCATTCATCAGCTATGGCGGCTCGGCGCTGATCACGCTGCTGGCCGCGCTGGGCATCGCCATGCGCGTAGGCATCGAATCCCATGATCGCATTCCCTGGCAGCGCCCCGGTAGCCCCTTCGCCTAAGGAAGCTCCGAATACGTCTTCCCTAGCCTTTCAGTTCGACAGACCCGCGACGACTGCGGCCAGCAACAACAGTGCAGATAGTCCGGCAAACAACAGGCGCAAGGCCGGGCGCAAAACCGCTTCCGGATGCTTCGCATGCAGCCTGGCCGCCAGACGAGTGGAAAACGGCAGCACAATCACGATGCCCAGCCAGGCGGCAACAAGAAATGTCTCCTGCTCTGCCAAAAGCCCGGCCCATTGCCGCTCAATCGCAATGTTCAGCAACACCGCTGTCAGCGCCATAACGGCGCCGCACAGAGCCGTGGTGCCCACAGCTTCCCTGAGCGGCAACATGCGGCGCAGCAGTGGCGCCAGCATCGCGCCACCACCAATACCCAGCGTGCCCGAGACATAGCCAATCGGCCCGGACCAGGTGAAAAGCGACACCGATTCTGCTTTCTGCACGTATTTCCTGCCATAGTCCCAAGCCACCCAGCCATCCAGCAACCCCAAGGCCAGCAGGAGCATGGCCTCGGGGATGCGCAGCGTGCTCCACAGACCGATGCCAGCGCCAAGCATCAGGCCGGGAATCAGTTGCCTGAACGCCGGCATCTGCACATGGCCAAGCCGCCAGTGAGCCCGCGCAGAGAACAGGCTGGTAATGAATACGGCCACCATGCTCGACATGATCTGAAGCGAAAGGGTTTCATGCTCGCCCGGCATCAGAGCATAGAAGATCGGCACATAGATCAGTCCGCCACCCAGCCCCGCAAGCCCGGCCAGCAACCCGCCAGCACTACCGGCCACAAGGCCGACAATCAGGCCGTAGGCAAGCAGGGCTAAATCAAATTCAGCCACAGGGTCTTTTTTGGGTTGCCCACTGAAGCCGAATCAAGCGCCTGCTGATTCATGCGGCGTCAGCTTTATCTGCTGCCGTTTCCAGTCACGGTGTTTGAGCATGATATCGATCACCTCATCAACATCATCGGTCAGGGTAATCAGATCAAGGTCCTCGGGTGAAATCAGGCCTTCTTTCAGCAGCGTCGTGTTGACCCAGTCCAGCAATCCCTGCCAGAACTCGGTTCCAAACAGAACCAGCGGTAGCGGGTAAATTTTGTGCGTTTGCATCAGGGTCAGCGCCTCAAAAAACTCGTCCAGCGTGCCAAACCCGCCGGGCATGCAGACATAGCCCATCGACTCTTTGATGAACATGACCTTGCGCACAAAGAAATAGCGGAACCGCAGGGAGACATTCTGATAGGGGTTGGCCTGTTGCTCCTCAGGCAGGGCGATGTTCAGGCCAACAGAGCGACTGTGGCCTTCAATTGCCCCCCGGTTTGCAGCTTCCATCACGCCCGGCCCACCACCGGTGATAATGGAAAACTTTTCATCAGCAAGCTTCCTGGAGATGCTCAACGCCGTGTCGTAGTGCGCATCGCCAGGCTTCAGCCGTGCCGAACCAAAGATCGTGATGGCGAAATCCAATGTGGAAAGCTTGTCGATGCCTTCGGTGAACTCGCTGATAATGCGGAAAATACGCCAGGCTTCTGCGCCCTTCAGGTCTTCAATCATCCCTGCCCTCCCCGAAATCTCCTTGCCCCATAACATTATGGTAGATGCCCGCGCATTGCACCATATAGTGAAGGCTCTTTATCTGATATACGTATTAATACGTATATCTTTCCCCGGAGAAACCTGCTTGGCTTCTGTCTGAGGCAAACGGCACTACCGATGCCTGAAGGGAGGAGAACCATGGCGCGAACCAAGAAAATATTTATCAGTGATATCCATATGGGGACGGCAGAAAGCATTGAAGGCAAGAGCCCGTACGGCTGGCTGCTTGCCAATCGTGCCGCCCTGCTAACCGATTTTCTGGGCAAGCTTGCCGGGGATGAAACGCTGGCTGAACTGGTGATTGTTGGCGATTTATTCGATGAGTGGGTTGTTCCCTATCCGGGCCACCCGGTTCCTCCCATCGGCTCGCCCTATGCAGATCAGTTCGCCAAAATTGCTGCTGCTCCTCAGAACCAGCAAGTCATTCAGGCTCTGAAAAACTTAGCGAACAATGATTCGATCAGTCTCACCTATGTTCCCGGCAATCATGACATGCTGATTGAGCGCGAAGCGGTCACGCGGATCATCAGCGATAAGGTTAAAACTGTCATTACCGGCCCCGGCCAGGGCATCTACACCTCGGGTAAGGTGGCAGCGGAACACGGATCGCTGTATTGCATGTTCAATGCTCCGGATGCGTATGACAATCCGGGACACAGCCTGCCGCTGGGATTCTTTGTCGCGCGCAGCCAGGCCGAGGGAACCACGACCGGCCACCCGGTCACCAAAAAGCAATACATCGGCATCCTGTTCGATATGCTTTCCAAGATGGCCCACCATGAAAAGATTGCCCAGGCTGTCTTCGAGTCCGTGGTCGATGCAATCAAGGCGCCCCGCAATTCGATGGAAATGGACGGCATCAACCGTTATCCCGGCAGCATTGCTACCTCGGATGTGTCGGAAACATTCAAGAATCTTTTCAAGGAATGGGATAAGAACATGCCGGATAATGTTCCGGCCACGATTGCCGCCATCGGCGAAGGCGCCATGCTTTTCCCGGCGGCCCTCCTGCAATACCTTGTGAAAAGGAAACCTCAGAATGTTGTGGTTTTCGGCCATACCCACGAATGGGAAGTCAGGGGTTTCTCCCTGTCGCTGAAGTCCATCGAAGAGTTGCTTGAGGACTTTGCACTAATTCGCAGAGATATTGAGAAAGGTGACTACAAGGCCGCGCTGAAGATCATCGAGGATTTGGCCGATCCCGGCCCGGATGCCGGGTCTGATTTCATTTATGTGAATTCCGGCACCTGGATTGACGGCGACAGCGGCGTGGCCGGAGACAAGCCGCCACCTGCCACCTACGTGGTCATTGATGAAGCGGGAGGAAAAACAACGACTGAAGTTTATCAATATGCCGGTGGCGAATTGTATGCCCCCAGCAACCTGCTTGGCTCACGCTTTACCACAAAGTAGATGCTTGCTTGAGAGTCGGGCAGGAGAAAAGGGATGGATAAAACTTATCCGTAACAGGAGAGAAATACGTGGAAATTTTTCCATGTATCAACAATATTAGTTTATGAAAAGAGGCGGATTCAACTGCCAAGTGCAACATCGGTGAGTCGCGACGTGGTATTGAAGAACACTTCATGGGGTGTTCTGTAGCCCAGTGATTTTC
>QIFG01000047.1 GCA_003228735.1 Zetaproteobacteria bacterium | reverse complement strand
TATCGGCATAAAATCCATGAATATCTACACGGTTTCAATGCCTTACGCCTGCTCTAATGTTAAATTTACCCACACGCTTCCGCGGAGACCCCCCAAAACTCTTGGTTGGCCAGAGATCGGGTCTTCAACTTCTTGATCAAGAAACGCTGTTAATTTTCGACGCAGTTCTTCCGTCTCGAATGGGGGTGACTTAGTGTCAGATGACTGAATCGGCATTCTTCTCGCTCTCTCGCTACGCAGCTATCGGTTGATGCTGTTGTACAACTGCTTGCCCGATAGGGGTTAGTAAATTAGTTGCCAAGTGGGACACAACAGGTACGACCAAACCATCGCCAGCTAACCGGTAAGCATCGTTATAGTTTTCAGGTAATACGTAGTCCTCCGGCAACCCCATGAGGCGTTCAACTTCTCGAGGTGACAGAAGTCGGGTTCGAACAGACTCTCCTTGAACTACAATAATCGTCTGACGACTCGATCCTCCTGAAGGTGTACGCAAACATCCGGCCATATCATCAAACCTCACCTCTGCGCGGCACACGCCATTGCGCGTGCGTTTGTAAAGGGAGCCAGTACGCAATACTCCTTCTCTTTGTGCAGAGCGAACCTTTGCACGATTCAAGAGCGACATCATACGTAGCAGTGCTTGCGTCTCAATTTCCGTATTCCAATCTACTCCATGTGGATGTTCCTCAATGAGGTCTGCCAATACTGTTTGCCGAACATTTGGGGTCGGAAGATTCCACCATACCCAACGACTTTGCTCACGGTTAGGAAGCTTAAATTTCGCTTCGACTAAGTTTCGAGAATGCCACAGTACATTTGGGTCGGCACGAGTAATCTCTTCTGGCAGTGGAATGCTGGGAGCAACAGCCACTATGAATAGTCTGGGTCTAGACTGCGGGAGGAAATGAGCTGCATTCATCACCAGAGCTCCGAAGCTATAATCCATCTCGACGATAGCCCTTGCGATTTCAGAAAAGTCCTTGCCGTTATTGGAGGTGATCGTGCCACACACGTTTTCAAGCACAATAAGACTTGGTGCACGGCCTTCGCGATACAGTCCATTCATGAGATTCCAGAAGGGCCAAAATGTCCCGCTTCTATCACCTGTCAGGCCTTCACCCTTCCCAGCGAGCGACAGATCTTGGCACGGAAAAGAGCTCCAAACCAAAGCAGCATGACCTGGTAGGTCTTTCAACTTTACCGCCCGAACATCTCGGACATGTAAATTATTAGTACCAAAGTGTTGGCCATAAGAGGCTGCTTTTTTCGGGTCAATATCATTTGAGAAAGTGCAATCCCATTAATTGCCAAGCCCCAAGCGAGCCATGCCCCCACCTGCAAAAAATTCATAGCACTCAGGCATTTATATTCCTCCAACTTGCTCACGCTATATCGGTAAAGTTTACTTGAACAGAAAAGCTGATTAAAACTCCCTCTTACGCTGGTACTTAGCTGAAAATATGGGTTGCTAGAATATTTTCATAGAGAGCATACAAAGAAACTCCTTATAGCACTTCATATTATTGTGGCGGAGTACGCCCATTTTGGGGTTCCCACAGCATTCATTCTGCTCGAACACAGAAGTGCGTCCTGAAAGCATCCTGAAAGAAAAGGCATTTACACATCCGCATAGGCGGATATGATTGCGCCCGGTTCAGGAGGCGCAATATGTCCAGGGAAAGCCAGAGCATGGGAATCTTTGCCCGGTATCTTACAGTCTGGGTGTTCCTGTGCATCGCTGCCGGCATTGCGCTCGGCACGTTCTTCCCTCCTGTCTTTCAATCACTGGGAGGCATGGAGATCGCGCACATCAACCTGCCGGTGGCCGTGCTGATCTGGGCCATGATCCTGCCGATGCTGCTGAAGATCGATTACTCGGCCCTGCATGAGGTCTGGGAACACAAGCGCGGCATCATGGTCACGCTCGGCATCAACTGGCTGGTCAAACCATTCTCAATGGCGCTGCTGGGCTGGATTTTCCTGCGCTATCTTTTTGCTCCCTGGCTCGATCCGGGACTGATCGATTCCTATATTGCCGGGCTTATCATCCTTGCCGCCGCGCCCTGCACGGCAATGGTGTTTGTCTGGTCGCGCCTGTGCGGTGGCGATGCGCATTTCACGCTGACCCAGGTGGCGCTGAACGATGTCATCATGGTGTTTGCCTTTGCGCCGATTGTCGGGCTGCTGCTTGGGGCCGCTGCGATTACCGTGCCTTGGGATACGCTGTTCCTGTCCGTGCTGCTTTATATCGTGGTGCCGGTATTGCTTGCTTATGCAGGGCGGAAGCTTCTGCTGGCGCGCGGCAAACTCGATGACGCGCTGCATACCATGAACCCGATTTCGATGGCAGCGCTGCTCGTTACGATTGTGCTGCTGTTCGGATTTCAGGGCGAACAGATTCTGGCCCAGCCGGTCGTTATTCTGCTGCTGGCCATTCCCATTATCATCCAGGTCTATTTCAATTCGGGCCTGGCCTATCTGCTGAACCGGAAGCTCGGTGTTGCCCATTCGGTGGCTGCGCCATCGGCTCTGATCGGCGCCTCGAATTTCTTCGAGCTGGCCGTGGCTACGGCCATTGCCCTGTTCGGCTTTGAATCAGGAGCCGCGCTGGCGACCGTGGTTGGCGTGCTGGTCGAGGTGCCGGTGATGTTGACGGTGGTCGGTATCGTGAATCGCAGCAGGACGTGGTATGAATCGGATATGAAGATCGAGAGGGGAAAAGAATGAAAAAGAGCATCTTATTTCTCTGTACGGGCAATTCCTGCCGTTCGCAGATGGCCGAAGGCTGGCTCAAATATCTGGGCGGTGACCGCTTCGAGGTTTTTTCAGCCGGCATTGTGGCGCATGGAAAAAACCCGCGCGCCATTGCCGTGATGCATGAGGCCGGTGTGGATATTTCCGGCCAGGAGTCCGAGGCGCTTGATCCGGCCATTTTGGATAAGCTCGACCTGCTCGTAACCGTCTGCGGCAATGCCGATGAAACCTGTCCGGCTGTTCCGGCAAGTTGTGAAAAGCAGCACTGGCCGTTCGATGATCCGGCCAAGGCCAGCGGCAACGAGGAGGAAATCATGGCCGAGTTCCGCCGCGTTCGGGATCAGATCAGGGTACGCATCGAACAGTTCGTCGCAGAATAGGCTGGCCGCCATCTCCTGAGGGTGCCGGGCAGAAGGCCAATTGCATCAAGCAAACAAACCTAACAACGCATGGCGCATATAGGGTTTTTTCTATATGCTGCCAGCGAGTTAGACCTTGCAGATCGTCGCCGTATTCGGTTCATGGTTGTGAGGGAGGGATTAAACAAGAGGAGAACAATGTCATTATGAAGACCATTTATGTGGGCAATCTGCCCTTCAGCGCTACAGAAGAAGAAATTCAGGATCTGTTTGAACAGCACGGTGCCGTAACATCTGTGAAACTCATTGCGGATCGCGAAACAAACCGCCCGCGCGGCTTTGGTTTTGTCGAGATGGAATCGGGTGCGGACGAGGCAGTTGAAGCCCTGGACGGGACCGAGTTTGGCGGTCGCAGCCTGCGCGTGAATGAGGCCAAGCCTCGTGAACCACGCGGTGGTGGCGGCGGCGGACGCGGCGAACGCTGGTAGTCACTGCAAGCCCGGCAGCCTGCATAGAGCGGATTGCCTTTTCCTGCTGACCCTCACCGGCTGGAAGCCGAAAGCAGCCTTGCGGCGGCTTCCGGGTCGCTGGCATCCAGAATGGCGCCGATCACTGCTGCGCCGAAATCCGCAATCTCACTCCGATTTTCAACCGAAATGCCGCCCAGGCCGATCACCGGCATAGGCGAGTGTTTTGCGATTTCATGAAATCGGTTGGCACCCAGGTGCGGCGCGCCCGGATGGCTCCCGGTTGGAAATACGGGCGAAAGCAGGGCGAAATCTGCGCCATGGCTGGAGGCGGCAGCAAGCTCCTCTTCATTATGGCATGAGGCGGAAAGCAGGATGTTTGAATCGTTGAGCCACTGACGGATAAGTGGAATCTCATCAATAGCTGCGGCAGCCACGTGCACGCCGTCTGCTCCCACGGCCTTCGCCACATCGGCCTGCGAATGTACGATCAATTTTGCGTGATGCTTGTTCGTCAGCGTCCGAATCCTGGCGCAGAAAGAAAGCAGCTTGGCGCTCGTCATATCCTTTTCACGCACCAGAGCCGCATCAACGCCGCCTGCCAGGGCAGCATCAACAACCTCGAAGAAACGCTCACCTTCGATGCGTGAGCGGTCTGTAATCAGAATAAGTCTGGGAATCAGAAGCGCTTGATGACCCATTGCGGCGGCGATATGGGTTTGTAGCCGCCCGGCAGACGCCGTTCAAAGACGCCATCGCCGTCGTTATCGTACAGATAATAAGCAGGCATTCCCGCCCCCGGTTCAACACGCACCATATAGACCTCTCCCCTGATGGCGTATTCGGTTACGGTGGCGCCGTCCTTACGCTTAAAAGAGCGCACCTCCACGCCATCTCCGCCTGGCTCAGGGGAGCTGAATTCCTTACTCAGGTCTCCATCGGAGTCCGAAGCATGAACGGTCTCGCGCGCTTCGGGCGTATCGTGAATGCCTGTGGGTGGCGCCAGTATGGGTTCGTCATCCGCAGCGATAGCCGGAACGGTCAGTGTGGATATGACAAGCAGAGCAGGCAAAGCGATCAGAAATCTCATACCGGCAGTATAGCCGGACATGGTGCGATTGCAGCATCCAGATAAACCTATGTCCCATGTTACAATCCCGGCATAGTTCTCACGTTGCCGGTTTGGCGTTACGATGGCTTGATTAGAAGTGGAGGAAACAGATATGTCGACTTACTTCTCCAGCGAGCGTGTGGGTGAAACCCTGGTGGCTGCCACCAAGGGCATCCTGGGTTCCCCGGCAGGCTTTTTCGAGGCCATGCCCAGGGCGACCGACTACAAAAACAGCCTTATGCTATTGTCTGTCTATCTGGTTGTTCCCGCCCTGGCGCTTAGCCTTTTCAGTGGCGTTGTGACCATTATTTTTATTCTTCCTGTCACTTTGATTTTCGGCATTCTCAACACATGGCTGTGGGCCTGGTATCTGGGTTGGGCCAGCCGCACTTTTTGCAAGGTTGATCTGGGGACGGCGGACGCCTTCCAGATATGCGCCTATGGTGCCGCACCCCTGCTTTTATCGTGGGTGCCCGTATTCGGAATGATTGCTTATGTCTGGAGCCTGTACCTGAACTGGCAGGGCCTGGTTTCCCATGCCCGGGTTGGCGGCGGTGCGGCGCTGATGTTCATCCTGGTTGCCTTTGTTATTTTCGGCCTGTCTCTGCTGGTATTGATTCTGCTTCTGATCAAATTGGCATCAGATTCAGGCATCTCCCTGCCCGAGACATTTATTTAGTCGCCTGGCGCTGGCGGCGCAACAAAACCAGACAAGAGCCTCCGGCTGTTCCCGGCTTGGGAACAACTGCCAGCACATGGCCTGCATGGGGGCCGTTTTCCAGCCAGCCGTAGAGCGCTTCTTTTAACACTGGCTTGCCCTGACTCGAATGCAGCCCGCGGCCGTGAATGACGCACAGCACGCGCCAGTTTTTGCTGGCGGCTTGTTCCATGCATTTCGCCAGGGCGGCAAAAGCCTCGTCGCGAATCATGCCGTGCAAATCCAGTTCGGCATCTACGGCAGGGCGGCCGGCCGCTAACTGGCGTAACCGGTTAGCAGATACCCCGTCCTCTTTCAGCACCCAGGGTGTTGCGGTACGACTGGGACCGCCAAATGAACTGGCAGTTGGCGGCGGGCTGATCATTTCGGGATTTGAAGGTGGGTTGCGAGGCTTTGGTCTGGCTGGATTAACACGGTCTTTGACATTGATCTTCCGAATGCCACGCATGGTCTGCCGGAACAATTCATCATCGTCCGCCATGGCTAGGCCCTAATATTCTGATTTTGAAGGCCGGGCCAGCAGGGATTGAACCGCATCCATAGGCGTGGCCTGGCCACTGATCACTTCATAAACCGCTTGCATAATCGGGATGTCGATGTTGTGTCTCGTTGCCAGCTTGTACGCAGCCTCGGCTGTGCGCACGCCTTCAGCCGTCTGCCCGATATGCTGTTTGGCAGATTTCACATCCATGCCCTGGGCCAATGCCATACCGAAGCGCCGGTTACGCGACAAATCCCCGGTACAGGTCAGCACCAGATCCCCCAGGCCGGACAGGCCGTGAATGGTTTCAGCATTCGCTCCACAGGCGCAGGCCAGCCGTGAAATCTCGGGCAGGCCGCGTGTGATCAGGGCGGCGGTGGCGTTGTGTCCCAGTTGCAGTCCGGTGGCGATGCCGGCGGCAATGGCAACGACGTTTTTCAAAGCGCCGCCGAGCGTTACGCCGACCACATCCGTACAGGTGTAGACGCGCAGGCTTGTGTCGTCAAACAGGCTTGCCGCCTGACTGGCCAGATCGACATCCCGGGCCGCCATCGTAATGGCGGTAGGCAGCCCGCGCGCCACCTCCGGGGCAAACGATGGCCCGGAGAGAATGGCGATCTGATTCTCCCCGACATGATTCGCCAGCATTTCGTCGGTGCGCTGCAGGGTTTCCGGGTGCAGGCCCTTGCAGGCGGCAATCATTGGGCCAGCGTAATTTTGAGACAGTCGTTTGACATAATCTTCCGCCACGGCACATGGCAGGGCGATGACCGCAGCAGCCGAATCGGCAATGGCCTCGTCCAGATCGGCGGTAACCGTAAGGCTGTCGGGAAAGTTCATACCCGGAAGGTATGCCGAATTCTCGCGCGCCTGCTGCATGCGGGAAGCCTTGCCGGTATCGCGCGCCAACAGGCAAACCTGTCGCCCCTGCGCGGACAGGACGATGGCCAGTGCCGTGCCCCACGAGCCAGCACCCAGTACGCAGACAGACGGTTTGTCCATCACGATTCCTTTGCCTGCCGCCAGCCACTCAGAAGCAATGGCAGCAACAGCACCATTAACGGCCAGTTACCCCAGCGCTGATAAGGCGTAATCACATCAGAGGTGCGAAATTCGGCATAGACGACATCCTCGGTAAACCAGGGCACGGTCGCAATCATATCGCCATTCGGCGCGATAACGGCCGAGATGCCCGTATTGGCCGCCCTGAGCAGATAGCGGCCTGTTTCCACCGCCCGCATACGGGCGGACTGCAGATGTTGCCAGGCCGCAGTGGTTTTTCCGTACCAGGCGTCATTGGTCACGTTCACCAGAACATTGGCGCCACCCGCCACACGGGCGCGCGCCTGTTCCGGGAAGATGGCTTCGTAACACACCAGTGAACCATAGCTCACACCTCGTGCGGACAATAGGCCCGGGTCTGCGGCGGGGCGAAAATCGGCGATGTTGGGCACCAGTGCCTGCAGGAACGGAATCCAGGCCGGCACATATTCGCCGAACGGCACCAGATGCTGTTTTCCGGCAAAACTGCGGGTCTTCGAATCCGAGTCAAACAGGTACAGGCCGTTATTCGCCTGCCTGCCATCATCCAGCAGCTTGATGCCGCCGAACAGCACGGGAAGGTTCCAAGCCTGCATATGTCCGTTCAGCCAGTCGTTCCAGCCCGGTGTCTTTGAGAGAAAAAACGGCACGGCCGCTTCAGGCCAGATGATCACATCGCTCTTGCCTGCCGCTTGTGCGGAGGCAGTGACATAACGCTGCATGGTTTCGTTCAAAAAGGTTGCATCCCATTTCTGATCCTGCGGAATATTGGCCTGTACCAGTGCCACATGTTGCTTCTCCCCCGTTGCTTCAAATGGAGCCGGGGCGAGGAAAACAAGCACAGCGGCGCAGCCAAGCCCGGTGAGCCCCTGGCGCCAGCAAGAGCGCTGACTGAGCAAATACAGGGAAACGGCCAGAAGGGCAGGCAGGATGGCGGCGCCATAGACGCCCGCATATGCCGCCCAGCCGACAGCCGGCGTGTCCAGCAGCAGATTGCCCAGGCTAGTCCACGGAAGTCCCGTAAACAGCCAGCCGCGCAGCCACTCCATGCCGACAATCGCAGCGGGGAAGACCGCCAGCAGCCATGGGCCTGAACCGGCAAGTCTGAAACAAAGCCAGGCCAGCAGGGCGGGAAAGCAGGCCAGGGCTGCACCGACAAAGGCCACGGCCAGAATGGCGAAGGGGTATGGAATCCCACCGTAAAGATAGAAGGTTTCCACCAGCCACCAGGCGCCGAGGCCGAACCAGCCGAGGCCGAAGGCCAGGCCGCAAAGCCCGGCATGGCCGCGTGTGAACAAATAAAGCCAGCCGGCCAGGGCAAGGACGGCGAGCCACTGGTGATTGAAAGGGGCGAAGGCATAAGGCATGAGTCCGCCGAGAAGCAGCGACAGGAGCAACCTTCCCCAAGGTATAGCATTTGATAGGAACATTGACCTGTTATGACTCAGCGGTGTCACCCTGCTTGATTCGGATTTTATACAGGCGCCGGGGAGATGCCTTGAGAACGTGGATGTCCAGTCCGGCAATTTTCAAGTGCTCACCGGTATGGGGAATGCGTCCGGTTTCGCTGGTGATCAATCCTCCAACCGTATCGAAATCGCCATGCGGCAAGGTGCGGCCAAGGGCTTCTTCGAGTTCCTCCACATGCATGCGCGTCAGAACGATCAAATCGCCATCCGGCTGCCGCACGCACTCTTCCTCCTCCTCGGCGTCCACGACTTCGTCCATCGAGCCGACAATCTCTTCCAGCAGGTCCGACAGGGTTACCAGCCCAGCTGTACCACCATATTCATCCAGCAAAATCGCCATATGGATGCCTTCCTGCTGCATGCGCGAAAGCAGTCCGAACGCCAATTGTGTTTCCGGCACCTTCGGACAAGGCAGTAGCAATTCTGCGAGACTCGGCGTTTCGCCATGCGCCTGGGCGGAAAATACATCCCAGGCATGTACAATACCCTGTATTTGATCCAGATCTCCCGCATAGACAGGCAGCCGGGAAAAGCCGCTTTCGACGATACGTCTGGCGGCCTCATCGAGGGGAAGACCGATTTCCAGCGTCTGTATGTCCAGACGGGGGATCATGCATTCGCGGGCGCGGAAGTCGCTGAAATTAATCAGGCGAACGAGCATGCTGCGCAGGTCATCGGATTGTACGGCCTCGGCGCGGTTGATCAGGCTTAGCAACTCCTGCTGATTGCGGCCGGGTCGCAGCCGTTGAAGCAGAAGCTTACGGAGTCTGTTTCGCTGTTGGTCAAACAATGAAAGCCCCCACCATAAGGTTATTTTCCGGCATAAGGGTCGTGCAGGTCAAGCGCGCGCATGGCGCGCTGTTCGGCAGACCGCATCCGTTTCGTTTCATCCTCCTCCAGGTGATCATACCCCAGGAGGTGCAAGATGCCATGGATGACCAGATGGAATACATGCGGATGGGGCTCAAGACCCAGGCGCTCAGCCTCCCGTTTCACGAACGGCCAGGCAAGAATGATGTCGCCCGCTGATTCATCGGGATCAAAGTCCGGGCCATCCTGCATCGGGAAGGAAAGCACATCGGTCACGGCATCGTCTCCCAGCCACTGTTTGTTGAGTGCGTGCACGGCATCATCATTGGCAAACCTCAGGCAGAGAATGGCGCTTTGATTAAGCCCGGCTGACCGGCAGGCCGCATCAACAGCAGCCTGGAGAGAGGCCTGATCCGGCAGTTCGGCAGGATCAATGCCCTCATCCACCAGCAGGTCGATCAATCCTCGCTCTTCTCGGCCTGCTCATAGGCCCTTACGATGTGTTCAACCAGAGGATGCCGGATCACGTCCCTGCCAGTCATGCGGCAGATGCCGACATTATCAACGCCTTCCAGCACCTTCAGGGCGTGTATCAGTCCGCTGCTGCGCTTGTGCTCCAGATCCACCTGTGTGATATCGCCGGTCACCACCATCCTGGAGGTAAAGCCCAGCCGAGTCAGGAACATCATCATTTGCGCCTTGGTCGTATTCTGCGCCTCGTCGAGAATAACGAAGGCATTGTTAAGCGTACGGCCGCGCATGTATGCCAGTGGCGCAATCTCGATGCGGCCTGTTTCCATCATCGTGTTCATGGTCTCCAGCCCCAGCATTTCAGCCAGGGCATCGAACAGCGGACGAAGATAGGGATCGACTTTTTGTTGCAGGTCTCCGGGCAGAAAGCCGAGTCGTTCCCCGGCTTCTACGGCAGGCCGGGTCAGAATGATCCGGTCGACTTCATGCGCTTTGAGCGAGGCTACAGCAGCTGCCACGGCCAGATAGGTTTTGCCTGAACCGGCCGGGCCAATGGCCAGCGTCATCACCTGCTTCTGGATTGTTTCCAGATATCGCCGTTGGTTTTTGGTTTTCCCCTGAATACAGCGGCGCCCGGCTGTCAGGATATTTTCTTCGCTTGAGTCTGGCGCTGTGTCCTTCACGTCTTCTACCTCGCTGTCGCGCAACATTATTTCAACATGTGCATCATCCAGACTGCCCGCTTTGGCTGAAGCGGCAAGACGTTTCAGAGTTTCAGTTGCGGCCTGAGCCTTGGCCCCCTCGATTCTCCAGTCGCCTGGCTTGCCCAGCAGGCTGACCTCGAAATAGGCCTCAATGCGGTTCAGTACCCGGTTGCCCGCACCACACAACAACTGCAATGCCTTGCTGTCCAGATCGGCGAGTTGAAGGTGGGTGCTCATCAAATCAAACCCTCAGGCCAGGATCGGTTCGCCGCGCAGGGATTGGCCGTAGGCCTTGGTGATGTGCACAGGCATGAGCTGGCCCAGCAGGCGCGGTTTGCCGGTAAAGTGTACGATTTTGAAGTCCGGTGTGCGGCCCTGCATGTCCTCTCTGGTTCGGCTCCGGCGCTCCACCAGCACCTCCACTGTTTTGTTGAGCTGGGCCTTGAGCGCCTGCTGACTTTGCTCACGCATCAGTGCAAGCAGGCGTTGCAGGCGTTCGTCCTTGACCTCTTCGGATACGGTTTCCTTCATGCGTGTGGCCGGTGTGTGTGGCCGCGGCGAATATTTGAAACAGTAAGCCGAATCAAAGCCGATCTGGCGTACGAGATCGAGGGTTTGCTCGAAGTCTGCTTCCGTTTCCCCTGGAAAGCCGACAATGAAGTCGGATGAAAGGGCAATATCCGGCCGTGCCTTTCGCAGGGCCTCAATGGTTTCGAGGTATTGCGCCCGTTTGTGGCCACGATGCATGCGTTTGAGGATACGGTCGGAGCCGGATTGCACCGGCAGATGCAGAAAGGGCATCAGCTCAGGGATTTCAACAAAGGCCCGGATCATATTTTCGCTCATATCCAGCGGATGGCTTGTGGTGAACCGCAATCGCTTCAGGCCATCAAGTTCGGCCACCTGATATAACAGGCTGGCAAAGTCGCAGACAGTGCCGTTCCCCAGAGTAAATTTGTAGGAGTTGACGTTCTGGCCGAGCAGGGTGATTTCAACCACGCCCTGCGCCAGCAGGCAACGGCATTCGGCCAGGACATCCTCAACAGGGCGTGAAATTTCATGGCCGCGCGTATAAGGCACAACACAGTATGTGCAGAATTTGTCACACCCTTCCATGATAGTGACGAAGGCGGATATCCCCTTGGCTTCGGGCTGCGGCAGATGATCGAACTTCTCAATTTCCGGCATGTCCAGAGCGGTGATGTTGACGCGCTCACGGCGAATCTGGTTCACCAGTTCGGGCAGCTTGTGATAGGTCTGGGTGCCAAAGACAAGGTCAACATAGGGCGCACGCTTCTGGATGCGTTCACCCTCCTGCTGGGCCACGCAGCCACCAACGCCGATAATGATATCGGGCCGATCCTTCTTGATTTTCCGGAAACGGCCGAGTTCGGAATACACTTTTTCTTCCGCTTTCTCACGCACGGAACATGTATTCAGCAGCAGTACATCTGCATCTTCGGGGCTGGCCACAAGGCGCAGTCCGTAGGCTTTTTTCATCAGGCCCGCCATGCGCGACGAGTCGTATTCATTCATCTGGCAGCCGTAGGTTTTGATAAAGAGAGTGTCCAGGGTCGTTGATTCCTCGTGTTAAACCGGTATCCAGGTTGGTTGGACGCCCAAGCATAAGGCCGTTCGCAGAGATCAGGCAAGCCCGGGGCGCTTTCAAACGTTAGCTATGTCACGGTTTCAGGCGTTGGTTTTCTCTTGTATGAGGCCATGACTTTGAACGGGCCTCAGAAACGTTTCCTGTTTATCGGCCTGGTTGTTGCCGGCGTTCTGGTTTGTGTGTCATGGCTTGCAAATGCATTGACTGCCAATCTGTTGCGCCAGGCTGTGCCCGGTGCCCAGTTTAACCATGTGCAGCTTAATCCGCTGAATCGGATGCTGCATATCTATGGCATCCGCTATGTAAGCGGTGGCGTGTCCGTCGAAGTCTCCCGTCTGGATGTCGGCGTTGATATGTTTTCGCTTTTGGGCGGGAGTTTCGATATTTCACACCTGACCATCGACAAGCCCTCAATCAGCATTGCTATCGACAAACCCTGGGGTGGCGGCCAGGACATCGAACTGCCGTCATTGCATGAGGTTCAGATTAACGATGGCACACTGATTTTTCAGCGGGGAGACAGGCCATTGGCAAAGCAGCTTCATGTCAGTCTGACAAGTGAGCGCGACATTGAGAGCCGGAACTCATGGCAGACACAGGCGGTGCTTGGCATGGCAGGAGGCACGGCGCGGGTGAAAGGCGTCATAGATGCGGAAGGTGCAACATTCAACGTCACGGCTACGGACATTCCGCTCAGCGAGTTGCTTCTCCAGCAGGATCGCGCAGCCATAACTTTGCTGCAGGGCAAGGCAGCGGCAGAGTTGAAAATCAAGGCAGCCTTTTTGTCTCCTTCTCTGACCGTAGATGGCCATGTTCGTGGCAGCGACATCGTTGCGAAGATGTCCGGCCAGCCTGAAAAGCAGAAAATCGGATCTGTTTATATCGAAGGGGTTGTTGATTTACTGAAGGATGTCTGGAAGTTGCGAACTGTTGATGTGCACGATCCTCAATTGCGCCTGTACCGCAGCAGGCAAACAGTACAAATTCCGGTCAACCGCTCCCGTCAGGTGAGCATTGAGAAACTGGTCGCACATAATACCGCCATCACGCTGCTGCGCCACAGTCAGGTGGGCTTGATCGAGCTGCCGTTGAGGAAAATCAAGTTAAGTGCGCGTCGTATGCAGGAAAAGAGCCTTATTCCGAAGTCGCTCAGCATCAGCGGTCTTTTGCCTGGAGGCGCGTTTGCCGCCCGGCTCAGGAACGGTGGAATCACAGGCAGGCTCAAGGGCCTGGACATGAAATATCTGGACAGGCTTTCACTGGCCATAACAAATCACCGCATCCATCATGGCTCGGCCGATGCCGAGCTGAGCGGCTCACTCCAGGGCCGCAATCTTGATGTCACTGTGGATATGGATATTAAAGACTTTGTGATCGGCCCGCCGATACCAATGGGGGCAAGCGATGAACTTCTTCCCATGCGGGCTGCTGTGGCTTCGCTGACCAGTATGGATGGGCACACGCATTTCCCCGTTCACATCACGGGCGATTATGCTTCACCGGAAATTTCCATTACTGACGCTGTTCACCAGGCGGTTGGCAACGCCGTGCTCAGTTCTCTTGGACTTCCGGTCAGCATGCTGATCAGCGCCTTCAGCGATATCAAGGCCGCCAAACATAAGGTTATCGGCTTCAGGGATGCGGCCCTCAGATATTCCGATGCTGGCCAGCGTACGGTAAGGCATCTCACCCATGCACTCCGGCAACAGCTGGAGCTAAGGCTGGAGCTCAGGGGTTGTGCCGCCCCCGGCAGAGACGGGGATCAGGCTTCGGCCAAAAGATACAAGGAACTGGCAGCCCAGCGCGCCCGGAATGTGCGCCGAACGCTGATCCGCCGAGGAGTTTCCCCGGCCAGAATCAGCATCGTTTACCCCATGTTATGGGAGCCGTCACCACACCTTGGTGGTTTAGGGCCGCGCGTAGAAGCCAGCCTGCTTTCTTTCTAGTCTTCCAGTCTGGTCAGCATCGGCAGGCACCGTTAGGTTTCACCCGATCATTGACCGGGGAGAAAACACTGCCGTGACCTTTCAAGATTTAATTATGACCCTGCAGAATTTCTGGGCCAAACAAGGCTGCGTTGTGCAGCAGCCGTATGATACCCAGATGGGGGCAGGCACCTTTCACCCGGCCGCCTTCCTGCGCGTACTCGATGACAAGGCATGGAAAACGGCCTATGTGCAGCCATGCCGCCGCCCGGCGGACGGGCGCTACGGCGAGAATCCGAACCGCATGCAGCATTACTATCAGTTTCAGGTCATCCTGAAGCCAGCCCCGGACAATATTGTCGACCTTTATCTCGAATCGCTGCGCGTGATCGGCATTGATCCTGAAGTCCACGATATCCGCTTTGTCGAGGACGATTGGGAATCGCCGACGCTTGGCGCCTGGGGGCTGGGCTGGGAAGTCTGGCTAAACGGCATGGAGATCACGCAGTTCACCTATTTTCAGCAGGTCGGCGGTGTGGAATTGACTCAAACACCGGGTGAGATCACCTATGGTCTGGAGCGATTGGCCATGTATCTGCAGGGCGTGGAGAATGTTTTCGATCTGACATGGGTAGAGAATCCCGATGGTGGCAAGGTGACCTACGGCGAAGTCTTCCACCGCAACGAGGTCGAGTTTTCAACCTACAATTTCGATGAGTCCGACGCATCCTGGCTGCATGAACAGTTCGACCATGCCGAGTCCGAATGCATGCGTCTTAATGAGAAGGGACTCGTGCTGCCAGCCTATGAGGAAGTGATGAAGGCATCGCATGCCTTCAACCTGCTTGATGCCCGTGGCGCCATTTCCGTAGCAGAGCGCCAGCGCTTTATTGGTCGGGTTCGCGGCCTTGCCCGTACCGTGGCTCGTGCTTATGCGGGGGTGGATGAATGAATAAGACCGCTCCACTTCTGATCGAAATTGGCGCCGAGGAAATCCCGGCCTTCGTTGCCCCGAAGATGTGCGAAGAGTTGGGCGACAAAATTGATGAACTACTACAGTCCGCTAAAATTAACGTGAGCGGAATTAGCAGGGGAGTCACCCCTCGTAGGCTATTGATACATATCGATGAATGCCCTGTGATTCAGGAAGATCGGGAGGAGACCATCTGGGGGCCACCGGAGAAAGTTGCCTTTGACAGTGAGGGGAAACCGACCAAGGCCGCCGAAGGTTTTGCCAAGAAATCGGGGCTGAACATTTCGGATTTTGAACTTGCCGATAAGCCTGATAGTAAAGGGCTGTATATGAAGGCGGTACAAACAGTCAAAGGCCGCAAGGTGGCGGATATTATTGCTGAAGCTATGCCGAGTATCCTGCGCAAGCTTCCTAGCCCGAAACAGATGAGATGGAATGACGGCGAAAATCGAGATGATGCCTTTATTCGGCCGGTTCGCTGGATTGTGGCCCGCTTGGGCGATGAGGTGATTCCATTCTCCTTTGCCGGAGTGAAAGCCGATAAGTTGAGTCGGGGCCATCGTATTCCTTTTGGGGAATTTAGTGAGAAAGGGAGTCGAGGCCCAAAGGAGTTGATTGGTGAAATCAATATCGAACATCCTTTGGGTTGGTTGTATGAGCGCTATGTCATAGCCAAGCGACAAGGGCTTTCGCCAAGCCAGGCAGCAACTGCCGGTTTTCCCAATGAATCGATAGGCCGATTGGACACTATCAAAGAAAAGATGGATAGCTTGGCGAAAGATGCAAACCTTACCCTTGTAGATGATGAGCAATTGTTTGAAGAAGTGGCCGACCTAACTGAGTGGCCGGCGCCAATACTGTGTGAGTTCGACGAAGGGTTTCTGCGCTTACCCAGAGAGGTCATCCAAATCACATTGAGAAAGCATCAGCGCTGTTTTATTACCTGTGACAAAGACGGAATGATCTCTAATAAATTTATTGCTGTGGCTAATATTGAATCTAAAGACCCATCACAGGTAGCCCAAGGAAATGCGCGAGTTGTCAATGCCAGGCTTGCCGATGCAGCCTTTTATTTTGAACGTGATCCAAAGAAGTCTCCGGAAGATCGGGTTGAAAAGCTGAACGAGGTAGTATTTCAGGAAGGCCTGGGGATGATTGGCGATCAGGTGCGCCGCTTGCGCGGCTTTGCGCTGGATAATGCAAACGCATTGGGCGTGGACGCCAATGATGCACAGCGAGCCGCCTATTTGTGTAAATCCGACCTGACCACTGGTTTGGTTGGCGAATTTCCTGAATTACAAGGTTACATGGGTGGTATTTACGCACGGCTTGGTGGCGAGAATGAGTATGTGGCACAGGCCATTTCTGAGCATTATCACCCGATGCATGCTGGCGATAAACCGCCAAAGAGTCCGATTGCCCGCGCTATCGCTGTTGCCGAGCGTGCCGACAAACTGCTTGGCTATTTCCACCTCGGCCGTGTCCCGACAGCGAGTGCCGACCCATATGGTCTGCGGCGTGCTGCTATGGGACTGATTCTGTTGTTGGCCGATGAGAAGAAGCCAGTGAAGATGTCTCTGAAGTGTGTGCTGAGGGAGGCGGCCAAACAGTGGAACCAGCAGCGTGTAACCATTGCCATTTCGGATAAGACGCTACAACAGGTTGAGTCATTTATAGCCGAACGCATGAGTATCATCAGGGTGCGGAAGTCGGCCATTGAAGCCGCATTCGCGGCGGCCATTGATCGGCCTGTTTATCAACATGCCGCCGTGGCGCGTCTTTTAGCTGGCTTTGCCGATTCCGAAACCGGGCAGGCTGTGGCCGCCGCCAACAAGCGCATTGCAAACATTCTGAAAAAGGCAGAATTGAAGTCTGCCAAGGTGGATGCGGCATTGTTTGCAGAAGATGCCGAATCGGCATTGTTCAATGCCTTGCAGAAGGCTGAAGCCGGTTTTCCGGAGGAGCCGGAAGCCCAACTGGAAGTGCTGGCTGGACTGCGTGAACCGGTGGATCAGTTCTTTGATGACGTCATGGTTATGGCCGATGACGAAAAGCTGCGCAACAATCGGCTGGCTCTGCTGGCGCGCCTGCGCGAACTGTTCCTTAAGCTGGCGGACATCTCCCGGCTTTGATTGCACTGCCGGACGCCGAAACACTGACGGGCCTTCTGGCGGCATGGTTGTTGTTGCTTGCCGCCAGCCTTTGGGCAGGCCGCGAAAAGCTGGGACTTACGAAGCGTATGCTTATGGCCTCGCTGCGTGGCCTGTTGCAGTTGCTGGTGGTCGTATCCGTTCTTCACTTCATTTTCGATATCAACCATATCGCCGCTCAGGCGGGTATCGTTCTGTTGCTTTGCCTGATCGCAGCACGCGTCAGCGCCGGGCATTATTCCGCAACCGGCCCAGCCTGGGTATCAGCATCAACCGGCCTTGTCCTTGCATGTCTGGCAACGCTTCCCTGGCTTGTGTTCTCCGGCGCCATCAGTCAGGAGAGCCGGGCGCTGATTCCACTGTCCAGCATGGTTGTAGCCAATGCCATGAATGCGGTCTCGCTGATGCTTGATCGCATCGACAGCGGTCAGGAGGTTAGCGCCAGCATCAAAGGCGCATTGATTCCGCCGGTGGATACCCTGCGTGTCGTCGGGCTTGTGCACCTGCCGGGAATCTTTGTTGGCATGCTGCTGGCAGGCGCAGCACCCCTTGAAGCTGCCGGAGCGCAACTGGTGGTGCTGTACATGATAGTTGCCTCCACCTTCACCGCCTGTGTAACCTGCCGGTATATGTTGAGCCGGTTACAAGGAACACACACATGCGCCTGAAGCGCGTCGAGCTGGCCGGTTTCAAATCCTTTGTTGATCCGACGAAGATTGATCTCGGTGAGGGCATTACCGGCATCGTTGGCCCTAACGGTTGTGGTAAATCCAATATCGTAGACGCCATCCGCTGGGTGTTGGGCGAACATTCGGCCAAGCATCTGCGCGGCGGCGTCATGGATGACCTGGTTTTTCAGGGCTCGCAGACGCGTCCTCCTGTCGCCATGTGCGATGTCGAGCTGACCTTTTCCGTAAACCCCGGCCAGTTGTCTCCTCCGTATCATGAAATGGAAGAGATTCGTGTTCGCCGCAGGTTGCACCGTGAGTCGGGCAGCGATGCCTTTATCAACGGCAAGATGGTGCGCATCAAGGATATCGTCGATCTGTTTCTGGATACCGGCGTGTCCACTCGCGCCTATGCTATCGTCGAACAGGGCTCGATTGCACGCATGCTTACGGCCAAGCCGGAAGAACGGCGGCTGATGCTCGAAGAAGCAGCGGGCGTGATGAAATACCGGGCCCGCAAACGTGAGGCCGAGCGCAAGATGAAAGACACCCGGATCAATCTGGAACGCGTGCTTGATCTGCTGGAGGAGGTGCGCACGCAGTGCCGCAGTCTCAAGCAGCAGGCTTCCCGCGCCGAGCGCTTCAAAAAGCAGCAGGATGAATTGCAGCATGTGCAGTCGCTCAGCATGGGTATCCGTTACCGCAGGCAGAAGCAGGCCTGCACGACCGTGGAGCAGGAAATCCAGCAGGCCAGGGCCAGGGAAGATCAAGTGGCAGGGCAGCAGGCAGGTATGGAGCGGCAGCTTGCAGAAGCCCGCGATGCCCTGATTGCGCATGAAGCCGAAGCCCAGGCCGAGCAGGACAAGCTGCGTGCCGCCGAACAGCAGCGTGCCGAGTTGCAGCAGAAGGCCGAACGCCTGGCCGGTGAGCGGCGCCTGCTGGCTGAGCGCAAAACCAGCCTGAATGAACGGCTTAAAGAGGCCGAGGCGCGGAAGGTTCAGCTTGCTAAACAGGTTTCAGAGCTGGCTTCCCGAACTGCCGAGCAGGACGATGCTGAGTTGCAGGCCGCCCTTGAACTGGCGCATGTCCAGGTAGATGAAGCGCTCCAAAAACACGCAAAGGAAAGACAGCGGCGGGATGAGTTGCTGGCCGAATACGAGCGGCTTCGCGGTGAACAGGAAAATGTTGAAACAGGCAGAAAGCAGGCCGAGGCGGCAGTGGAGCGATTAGAGGCGCGTATTGCCGCTATGCAGTCCCAGCAGGCAGAGGCCAGGCAGCAATTGCAGAACACCGAAGAGTTGTTTGCCAAAGCGAAGGAGAATGCCGAAGCAGCCAGGAACCAGCAGGAGCAAGCTGTAGGGAAGCTGAACCTGGCGCAGAAACAGCTTGATGCGGCCAGAGCCGGACGGGAAAAAGCGCAGCTCGAGTTGAGCGACCAGGAAGCGATGGTACGCCGGCTCAAGGGTGATGCCGAAGAGTTGAAGGCAAGGCTTGATAGCCGCGATGTATCCGGGGAAGTGCGCGACCGCATTCGCGACAGGGGTGCGATCTGGGTCGATGAGGCGCTGCGGGCGCCCGAAGGTCTGGAGTTGGCCGTCGCGGCGGCGCTCAGGGGGCAGGGAGCGGACGCGCGTATTCCGGCTTCTAATCTCAGCGACTGGCGCGAGACCTTCCAGCAGGTTGAGGATTCGCCCATCGCCTTCTTTACGGGCTCTAAGGGTAGGGCGGTTTCCGGCAGTCTTTCCGAACATCTTGGCTTGGCCCACGACCATCCCATGTATGACATGTTCTCAAGCGTATTGCTGGTTGACGACATCTTGCGGGCAAATCTGGATGGCAGCGGCTTCACTACGGCGGTCAGCCGGGGCGGCTGGCGGATGGAACAAAACGGCTGGCTTTCGCCGCCGGCGCACAAGCGCACGGCTACCCGTCTGATGTTGCAGAGAAATCTGCGCGAACGCGTCGGTGAATTGGCCAAGGCGGAGCAGCAGCTTGCCTCTCTGCATCAGGCCTTTCAGCAGGCGGATGAGACCCTGAATCAGCGGCAGAGCGACTGGCAGGAGTCGCATCTGGCGATGACGGAAGCGCAAAGCGAGAGGCAGTCCTCGCAGGCCAAATCCGAGCGCCTGCAGGGAGAGCAGGAGTCCATTCAGACGCGCATAGCGCGATTGGCGGAAGATCATCATGAGGCCGAAGCCGATCTGGAGCACTGGCGCGGACAGCTTACCGGTGAAGTGCAGACGGATACCGGCAGGATCGATGCGGCCAGGCAGGCCTTGTATGAGCAGACAGACATCCAGCAACAGGCAGAGGATCAGCTCGATCAGTCCAGGGCTGCACTGGCCTCCGCTGAACAGGCATTGGCGCTCAAGCAGCAGGCCATGCAGTCATTAAAGGCTGAAGAGCAGCGTGTTGCTTCCGAACAACAGCGTCTTACGCATCAGACCGAAGAGGATAAGTCGCGCCTGCAGGAGGCAGAGGCTGAATTATCATCGGCCGAGAAGCAGGACGAGATGGATGCGGCATTAAGGGAAGCGGCCTTTGAGGGGGATCGGATTCACCGGCAGCTCAACCATCTTCGCCAGCACGGTTCCCAGTTGCAGCAGACAGCGCATGAGGCGGAGAGGGATGAACGGGAAGTAAGAACCCGTCAGCAACAGGCGGCAGAAGAGCGGCAGAAGATTGAGTTGCACCTGGCTACCGAGCAGACGCGTCTTCAGGATTTGTCAGAGGAGATCAAGCAACGTTGCCGGATTTCGCCCGAGAAGCTGTTGCAGACACTGGAAGCCATGGAAGAGCCGGTGGACGAGCAGGATATTCTGGCCAAGGCTCAGCAACTGGAAGAGAGGCTGGCGCGTTTCGGGCCGGTGAATCTCCTGGCCATCGAGGAATACGGGCAGGTGGCCGAGCGCGAGAAGTTTCTCGATGAGCAGGCGAAGGACCTGGATGCCAGCCTGCAGACCCTGATGAACACGATTAACCGCATCGATCGCACCACAAGGGATCGTTTTGCCGATGCTTTTGAACGTACGAACGCCTTTTTCCAGGAAACCTTCCCGCGTCTGTTTGGCGGTGGCCGGGCCGAGCTCAGGCTGGATTCAGACGATCCGCTGACGGCCGGTGTGGAAATCATCGCGCAGCCGCCGGGCAAGCACCTTCAGGATGTCGGCCTGCTTTCGGGTGGCGAGAAGGCGCTTACCGCCGTGGCGCTGGTTTTCTCGATCTTCAGGCTGAAGCCGGCGCCGTTCTGCATTCTCGATGAGGTCGATGCGCCGCTGGATGACGCCAATGTGCAACGCTTTGGAGAGATGCTGGAAGAGCTGTCCCGGGATGTTCAGTTTCTGACCATCACTCACAACAAGATCAGCATGCAAATGGCAAGCTGCCTGATCGGCGTGTCCATGCCGGAGCCGGGCGTGTCCCGCATCGTCGGCGTGGATGTCAGGGATTACGAAACGCAGGCTGCCGCCGCCTGATTGCGGGCGCATGCCTTCATCCCTATGATGCGCGCCTCAAATAGCGCGGTTAGCTCAGCTGGATAGAGCGCAGCCCTCCGAAGGCTGAGGTCACAGGTTCGAATCCTGTACCGCGCGCCATTTCCCCAAAGCAACTCATTTTATTGAAATTCAACAGTATGGGTCACTACTGTCCGGTTAAGCACTGACCAAACACATTTGCCACTGATTTATGGTTGATTGCCGCTTAGGCGGTGGTGCGGGTCTGGTCAGAAGTTCGACCAAATTACGGCGATGCATGAGATTGACCGATACCAGCCTTGCCAGCTGTTGCATGGAGGTCGGAATATGTCTGGATGCTGCAATACGGATAAAAACAAATCAGAGGCGGGTTGCGGTTGCCGCAAACGGGGAAGGTGGCGCCCCTTCATCCCCTTGGTGCTGGGTTCCATTCTTTTCCTGCTTGGATTCCTGCTGAGTACTGAGATTATCCGCATATTATGGCTGATTGGCTCTAGCCTGATCGTGCTGATGGGTTTGGTTGGAATCTTCATGATGATAGCCATGGGCAAGGACTGAGCGGGCTTGATGTTTCAAGACGAAGGCCAGGGTCAAATTTAAGGGTTCAGAACCGGTTTGGCCCTAGTCTTTTTTCTCTATCCCGACCATCTTCTCCACGTGTGAACTGCCAACCCCTTTGATCATCAGGGCGAGTTTCGCCACCGCTTTTACTTCCGTATCCGTGATGCCCATGGCTTTGGCAGTGGTCAGATGTTTCTCCAGATCGGCGGTGGAATTTACTGCAAAGGCAGCACCGATGGAGACCATCACACCGATGCGAGAGTTCTCGATGGCATCCTGTGCAGCGGGAATATCAATCTCTGCATCCACGTGACTATAGGCAAAGGCCCGTATGATGTTTGTGGCGCTGTTACGCACACGGATGCCAATCGCCATCGCCTGCCTGATCTCATCATCTGTTGCGCCTGTTTCACGTACCTTGTTGAAGTGATAATCCGTACAAGGTCTGCAGCCAACGGCGACTGAGGCGCCGACGGCGACCAGTTCTTTTTCCTTATCTGTCCAGGCCATGGCGCACCCCCATCAATGTTTACGAGAAGCCTATCAGTGTAGCTGAAATTCTAAAGGCCGGCGTCGCAGGTGCTGCACCACTTCCAATTTCTGCGAATGTCATGGATGATGTTCCGGGTCAGTTTGGAAGTAACAGGGAGTGTGGAACATGAAGACTGGTTCTCGCTTAAGACGCTGGTTTATCACCGGAATCATCCTGCTGGTTCCCGTAGTGGTGACCTTCTATCTGCTGGCCGCAGTCGTGCGCACGATGGACGGCATGATCAATCTCATTCCTCAGCAGTATCAGCCGGTGCAGTTGCTCGGCTTCGATATTCCCGGCCTGGGACTCATCCTGACCCTGTTGATCGTGCTGGTGACCGGCATGATTGGCGCCAGCTTCATCGGCAAGCGCCTGGTACGCTTGGGCGAACGCATCCTGGCCAGGATACCGCTGGTTCGTGCTGTTTACGGCTCACTCAAACATGTGCTCGAAACGATCCTGTACAACAACAAGGATACCTTCCGGCGCGTGGTGATGATCGAATATCCGCGCAAGGGTGTATATGCGATCGCTTTTGTGACCGGCACGGATCAGGGCGAGGTTCAGCACAAGACCAGCGATAACGTCATTGCCGTGTTTGTGCCGACGACCCCAAACCCAACCTCAGGCTTTCTTCTTTATGTGCCGGAATCCGATGTCATTGCCTTGGCGATGTCGGTGGAAGAGGGCATGAAATGCGTGATTTCAGCCGGCGTTGTCAGCCCTCCGTGGCCGCCGGAAGGAAGCGCTGTGTCTGGCAGCGGAGTAGTTTCCACACAATCGTCCGATCAAAGCTCCTGAGCAGGGTTCCATGACAGAGCAAAATAAAGCCGCTGAAACCAGTACAAGTTTTGAGCGCTATGCCCCCTGGGAGAAGCGTCTCGGCAAGGTTATTTCTCCGTTTGAAGAGTTTATCCACCATGAGACAACCAGTGGCCTGCTGCTGATCGCCTGCGCCCTGCTCGCCCTGGTTCTGGCGAATTCGGCTCTGGCAGACAGCTATCACCATTTTTTCCATACCAGCATCGGTATTGCGATCGGCAGTTGGCATTTGAACATGAGTCTGCACCACTGGATCAATGACGGTCTGATGGCGCTGTTTTTCTTCGTCGTGGGGCTGGAGATCAAGCGTGAGATTTTGGTTGGGGAACTGGCCGAGCCGAAACAGGCTGTTTTGCCGATTGCAGCGGCTTTTGGTGGCATGGTTATTCCGGCCGGCATCTATTATGCCATCAATGCCGGCAGCGATGCCGCGCTGGGCTGGGGCATTCCGATGGCCACCGACATTGCCTTTGCGGTCGGCGTTATGGTGCTGTTGGGCCGCCGCATTCCCAAATCATTGATTACGTTTCTGGTGGCGCTGGCCATTGTCGACGACTTGGGCGGCGTCATCGTCATTGCCCTGTTTTACACCGACAAGATCATTTGGGAGGCATTGGCGGCAGCCATCGCGCTGCTGGTTGTGTTGGCCATCTTCAACCGCGCCGGTGTGCGCAACCCCCTGCCGTATTTCATGGTTGGCATTGCCATGTGGCTGGCCATGATGCAGTCCGGCATTCATGCCACGCTGGCCGGCATACTCACGGCGCTGACCATTCCGGCCTGGCCGAAATATGATCCGGCCCATTTCAGCCGACATGTGAAAGGCCTGATGCAGCGCTTCGACGCCAACTGCCTGCAGTTGAGAAACCTGATGATGAACGAGGCGCAGTGTTCCATCGTGCAAACGCTGGAAAACAGCGTGCATATGGTGGAGACGCCATTGCAGCGGCTGGAGCGCAGCATGCATCTGCCTGTGGCATTCATCATCATTCCCGTTTTTGCTCTGGCCAATGCCGGTATTCCGATTGCGGTGGAGAGCCTGGAAGATACGATGCTGCACCCGGTGACCATAGGTGTGGTTATGGCCCTGATATTGGGCAAGCTCATTGGCATTGCCGGTGTCAGTTGGCTGGCATTAAGGATGGGCTTTGGCCAGCTCCCGGCCGGTACGCGCTTCAGTCATATCATTGGTGTGGGCCTGCTTGGCGGCATTGGCTTCACGATGTCCATCTTTATTGCAGAACTCGGCTTCAAGGCCAGCCCCGAATACCTGCTGATGGCAAAAACAGGCGTGCTCGTAGCCTCATTAGCGGCTGGCGTGGCGGGCTGCCTGTGGCTGTTGGCGACGACCAGAAGTGCTCTGAGGCAATAGAATCTCTGCTATAATGGGCTGCGAGAAGGCGGCGGAGTGAGCCGCCTGATTTCAGGAGTCTGTCGAACTTATGATGAATCTACTGTGCGGCAGGGAAAGCGGCCCAAATATCCCCGGATATTTATTACATAGGCGCCACTATGCGCCTCATATCCGTGAATATTTTGACTCGCTCTCCCACCTGCTCGCAACACTTCCCATAAGTCCGACAGACCCCTAGGGAGTAGCCATGCGCTATATCCGCTTTTTTGATGAACTGGGGATGGATGACGTGCCGCTGGTTGGCGGCAAAAATGCCTCGCTCGGAGAGATGTACCGGAATCTCACGGGCAAGGGCATCCGGGTGCCGGGCGGCTACGCCACTACAGCCGAGGCCTACTGGCGCTACCTCGATCACAATCGTCTGCGTGATGAAATCCAGCACAGCCTTGAAGGGTTAAATACTTCAGATGTGCAGGATCTGGCCCATCGCGGCGCCCACATTCGCAGCCTGCTGGCGCATGCCTCCATGCCGCCCGATCTTGAGGAAGAGATTATCCAGGCATACCGCAAATTGCAGTCGGATTCCGGCGGCAAGGTTCTGGATGTGGCCGTACGCAGTTCGGCAACGGCCGAGGATTTGCCGGACGCATCCTTTGCCGGTCAGCAGGAAACCTATCTGAACGTCTGTGGTGAGCAGCAGGTTGTGGCCTGCACCAAGCGTGTGTTCGCGTCGCTGTTTACCAACCGCGCCATCTCCTATCGCGTCGACAAGGGCTTCAACCACATGGATGTCGCCCTGTCTGTCGGTATCCAGACAATGGTGCGCAGCGATCTGGCTACCGCCGGCGTCATGTTTTCGATTGATACCGAAACGGGTTTTCAGAATGTTGTGCTTATCACCGCCGCCTACGGACTGGGCGAGAATATCGTACAGGGTGCGGTCAGCCCGGATGAGTTCCATGTTTTCAAACCGACACTGAGAGGCGATTTACGCCCCATCCTCAGCCGCAACCTTGGCGAAAAAGAGATCAGGATGGTTTATTCGGATTCGCTGAAGCATCCGACCAGGAACGTCAGCGTGCCGCAGGAAGAGCGCAGGCGCTTCTGCCTGACGGATGATGAGGTTCTGACGCTCGCCCGCTATGCCATCATCATCGAGGAGCACTATTCACAGCTTTCGGGTTGCTGTCGCCCAATGGATATCGAATGGGCCAAGGACGGGCTCAGCGGTGAGTTGTTCATCGTGCAGGCGAGGCCCGAGACGGTGCACGCCGGGCGCAAGAAGACGACACTGGAACAGCATGTATTGCAGCAGCGCGGTCATGTTCTGGTGAAGGGCAAGAGTGTGGGTTCGAAAATCGCCGCCGGCCGCGCCCGCATCATCAGGGATGCTACGCATCTGGAGCGATTGCAGCCGGGCGATGTGCTGGTCACGGAGATGACGGACCCGGACTGGGAGCCGATCATGAAGATTGCAGCGGCCATCGTCACCAATCGCGGCGGTCGCACCTGCCATACCGCCATTATCGCCCGTGAGCTTGGCATCCCGGCCGTAGTGGGAACTATTGACGCCACCGCAAAGATCGACGATCGGCAGGTGGTGACCGTTTCCTGTGCCGAAGGGGAGACAGGCCTCGTCTATGAGGATGAGTTGCCCTATTCGGTCAACAAGGTCGATCTCGGCAAGTTCCCGCATCCCCACACCAAGGTGATGATGAATGTGGCCAGCCCGCAGCGCGCCTTCGGCTTCAGCTTGATCCCGAACGATGGTGTTGGCCTGGCCCGGGTGGAGTTCATCATCAGCAGCACGATCGGCATTCATCCCAATGCCCTGTTGCAATTCGATAAGCTGCAGGATGAAAAACTCAGGGGAAAAATCAGCAGCCGTACCGCCGCCTACTCCGATCCGGTCAGTTTCTATGTCGAGAAGCTGGCGGAGGGGGTGGGAACCATTGCCGCCGCTTTTTATCCGAAAAAGGTCATCGTGCGCCTGTCCGATTTCAAATCGAACGAATACGCCAATCTACTGGGAGGAAGCCTGTTTGAGCCGGAGGAGGAAAATCCGATGCTCGGCTTCCGTGGCGCCTCGCGTTATTACTCGCAAGATTTCCGTGAGGCCTTTGCGCTTGAATGCCGCGCCATGCGCCTGGTGCGAGAACAGATGGGGCTTACCAATGTCTGCCTGATGGCGCCATTCGTGCGTACGCCTCAGGAAGCTAAGAAGGTATTGCAGGAAATGGGCAAACACGGCCTGAAGCGTGGCGAGAATGGCCTGGAGGTTTACATGATGTGCGAGGTGCCGGCCAATATTCTGGATGCCGATGCGTTCCTCGACCACTTTGATGGTTTCTCCATCGGCTCCAATGATCTGACCCAACTGGTGCTTGGGGTCGATCGGGATTCGGCGCTGGTGGCGCATATCTTTGATGAGCGCCAGCCGGCCATGCTGGAGATGCTGCGCATGGCAGTTTCCGCC
Organism: Zetaproteobacteria bacterium; assembly: GCA_003228735.1. Lineage (GTDB taxonomy): Bacteria > Pseudomonadota > Zetaproteobacteria > Mariprofundales > Mariprofundaceae > SZUA-181. The sequence goes on along the minus strand of QIFG01000047.1, from coordinate 9,869 downwards.
TGCAGGAAACGGGACAAATATGTAGGCATTTGCGGCCAGGCGCCATCCGATTATCCCGATGTGGCGGAGTTTCTGGTGCGCCAGGGAATCACATCCATTTCACTGAACCCGGACAGCGTACTGACAGCGACCATGCATATACTGGAAGCGGAAAAAGGGCTCGGACAGGCGCATGACAACACATGACTGACAGGTGTGCGTTCAAGCTGCCCAGAGACAGGTTTGATGATCTTTTGCAGGCTATTCGGCAGCGGAATTATCTGCTGTTGGCGCCTGTCGAACGCGATGGCTCCGTCATGTGGGGGGAGATTGAAGGCAGCCGGGAGTTGGCATGGGGCAAGGCGGATAGCCAGGCGCCGGGCTCGTACCGTCTGGAAGCAGGGCATCCCGAACGCTGTTTTGAAGTAACGCACGGCCCGCAATCACTCAAATCCCTGACATTTTCACCGCGTCAGAAGCTGGTGCATGTGCGGTGTGGCGATGACGGTCTCACATTCGATAGCGAAGCAGCGGAGTCAAAGCCGACAGCCGTTATCGGTGTGCGGGCCTGCGATCTGGCGGCGCTTAAAATGCAGGAGCGCATTTTCATCGAAGGGGAATATGCCGACCCGTATTTCAAGGCCAGACGCGAGAAGCTGTTGCTGGTGGCCGTAAACTGCACGCGTGCGCAGCCAACCTGTTTCTGTGCCTCGATGGGAACCGGCCCCGCTGCCGAGTCCGGCTTTGATCTGGTGCTGACCGAACTCGAAGAGGGGTTTCTGGTTGCCGCCGGCAGCCGGACAGGTGAGGAGATTATTGCATCTCTGAACCTGGATGCGGCAGGCGAGCCTGAACAGGAAGAGGCAAGGCAGGCCGTTGAAGCCTGTGCCGCCAGCCAAACGCGCAGTATCAATACGGAGCAACTGCCGCAGGCGATGTATGCGGCGCATGATCATCCGCACTGGGATGACATTGCCAGCCGCTGCCTGTCGTGCGCGAACTGCACGATGGTTTGCCCGACCTGTTTCTGCCATGCCGTAGAGGAGGTTCCCACCCTGTCGCGTGACGAAAGCGAGCGTATCCGCGTCTGGGATTCCTGCTTTACGCCCGAGCATGGTTATATCCACGGCAAGAACATGCGGCCAGCGACGCGCGAGCGTTACCGCATGTGGTTGACCCACAAGCTTGCCGCATGGATTGACCAGTTCGGCAGCAGTGGATGCGTGGGTTGCGGGCGCTGTATCACCTGGTGTCCTGTCGGCATTGATCTGACAGCCGAGGTTGCGGCCCTGCTGGAGAAGGACGCATGAATCCGTACGCGATCCATGCTGCCCGCATCGCCGAAAAGATTCAGGAGGCGCCCGGCATCTACACGTTCCGGCTACTATTTGAGGACGAAGCGGTGGCGAGCGCTTTTGCCTTTGCCGGTGGCCAGTTCAATATGCTGTATGTGGCCGGGGTCGGCGAAATTCCGATCTCCATCGTTTCGGATCCGGATCGTGCCCGCGAGCTTGATCACACAATCCGTGTTGTCGGCCGGGTCAGTGAGGTGATGGGCAATTTGCAGGAGGGCGATACGCTCGGTATCCGCGGGCCATTCGGCCATGGCTGGCCGCTGGATGAGGCGCGTGGTCGGGATGTGCTGGTCGTGACTGGCGGTCTTGGTTGTGCTCCGGTGGCGGGCGCCATTGAGTATATTTTCCGGCGCCGTGAGCAATACGGCAGCGTTAAGATTATGCATGGCGTCAAGAAGCCACGCGATCTTCTTTTCCGCGAGCGCTTCGATGCCTGGCGCCAGCACCCGGATACCGAAGTGCTGCTGGCCAGTGATGTGGCCGGCAGAACATGGCACTACCATATCGGCGTGGTGACAGAGCTGTTTGATGAGGTTGAGATGGAGCCTGAACGCAGCATCGTCATGATGTGCGGTCCGGAGGTGATGATGCGGCTGGCGGCCGAGCACATGGGTCGGCGGGGCGTACCTCGTGAGCGCATGTATCTTTCGATGGAGCGCAATATGCAGTGCGGCATCGGTCTGTGCGGCCATTGCCAGATCGGGCCGTATTTCGCCTGCAAGGATGGTCCGGTCATGCGCTACGACAGAATCGCCCCATTCCTGGGCAGGGATGTCTGAAGTGCCTAAACCACGGTTGGCCGTATTCAAGTTCGCCTCCTGCGACGGTTGCCAGCTTTCGGTGCTGAGTCTGGAAGAAGACCTGCTTGTTCTGGGTGGCAAGGTAGACATTGCCTATTTCCCTGAGGCCTCCAGCCGTATGCTGGACGGCCCCTATGATCTCGGCCTGGTTGAAGGCTCGGTATCGACGCCTGAGGACGTGCACCGCCTGTCCGCCGTTCGTGAGCAGTGCGGCAAGCTCGTCAGTATCGGCGCCTGCGCCACCTCCGGCGGCATTCAGGCGCTGCGCAATTTTATTGATCTTGATGTCAGCGCCGTATATCCGAGTCCTGAATACATCGACACGCTGTCGACGTCGACGCCGATCTCCGAGCATGTGGATGTCGATTTTGAGCTTTGGGGTTGTCCCATTGACAAGCAACAGCTTGCACTGGTTCTTGGCGATCTCCTGGCAGGCGTGAAGCCCCGGTTGCCGGGCAGCAGTGTCTGTATCGAATGCAAGCGCAGGCAGCGAACTTGCGTGCTTGTCGCCAGGGGTGAGGCATGTCTGGGCCCGGTGACACGAACCGGTTGTGGCGCCATATGTCCAGGCATGAGTCGGGGTTGCTACGGTTGTTTCGGCCCTGCCGATGCGAGTTTCCCACCGGGGCGTAGCCAGGCCAACAGCGATGCGCTGGCCCTTCACTTTCATGAAGCGCTGAAGATGGATGCAGCCGATGTTGTGCGCCATTTCCGCGGCATTCACGGTTATATGGATCCGTTCAAACAGACTGCCGCCAAATGGGAAGATGATGGCTGAGCCGCGGACAAGAAAGATCAAGGTGGATGTGCTGGCGCGCGTTGAAGGCGAAGGGGCGCTTGATGTCACGCTGGCCGGAGACGAAGTGCGCGATGTGCACCTGCGGATTTTCGAGCCGCCGCGCTTTTTCGAGACTTTGCTTAAGGGGCGTCATTATACGGAGGTGCCGGATATCGTGGCGCGCATTTGCGGCATTTGCCCGGTGGCCTACCAGATGAGTGCGGTGCATGCGCTGGAGTCGCTGTTCGATGTCGATGTCGGTGATTCGATCAGGTCTCTCAGGCGATTGCTGTATTGCGGTGAATGGATCGAGAGCCATGCCCTGCATGTCTACATGCTGCATGCGCCGGATTTTTTGGGGGTAGATGGCGCGCTTGACCTGGCAGCCAGTGAGCCGGAGATATTGCAGAGGGGACTCAGGCTGAAAAAGGCGGGTGATATCATTCTGACATTGCTGGGCGGACGCGCCGTGCATCCGGTTTCAGTCTGTGTCGGCGGTTTTTCGCGTGTGCCACCCGTGAGTGAGTTGCGGACATTGCTGGAAGATCTGAAATGGGCCAGGGATGCGGCGCTGGATACGGTGCGCTGGGTGGGCGGATTTGATTTTCCGAATCTGGTTCAGGATTACACCTTTGTGGCGCTGCAATCGGAAGCCGAATATCCGATGAATGAGGGCGATGTGGCGGCAAGCAATGGCCTGAAGGCGCCCGCCTCGCTCTTTGAGGAGCATTGCGAGGAGCATCAGGAGCCGCATTCGACAGCCCTGCACAGCCACCTGCATGGCAAGCCGTATCTGGTTGGCCCGCAGGCGCGGCTGTGCCTGAATCATCAGCGCCTGCGCCCCATCGTGAAGCAGGCGATGGCTGATGTCGGGTTAAATTCGAGCGTCACCAATCCACACCAGAGCATTATCGTGCGCAGCCTGGAGATACTGCAGGCTGTTGATGAAGCCATCGAAATTATTGATGCCTATGAAGCGCCTGCCGTACCTGCCGAGCATGTGGTAGTGAAGGGAGGCACCGGCATGGCGGCCACCGAGGCGCCGCGCGGGCTGCTGTATCATCGCTATCGCGTCAATGCGGAAGGATTGATTGAGGAGGCGAAGATCGTGCCGCCGACCTCACAGAACCAGGCTCGCATCGAAGAAGACATGCGCAATCTTCTACCCACATTGCTGGACAGGGAGGACGGAGAAATCGCCTTCGAATGTGAGCGCCTGATCCGCTGTTACGATCCGTGTATCTCGTGCGCCACCCACTTCCTGAAGCTGAATATCAAGAGGATATGACTGGCTTGGTTTATGTCGTCGGGCTCGGCAATGAACTGGCGGGCGATGATGCTGCGGGCTTAATCGCCGCCAGAAAGCTGCGGCAGAGCCTTCCCGCCGATGTGCATGTCGAATGGCGCGACAAGCCTGACTGGGATATGTTCGAGCGTTTGGGCGAGGATGATGTCCTGATCGTTATTGATGCCGTAATGGGGGGTGCTGCCTCCGGCACGATCCACCGCTTTGCTCCGGATGATATTGCCGGGGCAGGCTTAAGGCACTGCTCTTCCCATGGTCTCGGTCTGGCCCACTGGGCTGCCTTGGCTGTAAAGCTCGGCCAGCCCGTCCGGCATATGCGCATCTTCGGCATCGAAATTGCGCAGGCCGAATTGGGTGCGGGTCTCAGCGCTGAGGTTGAGAAAAACATGCCGCGACTGCTGCTGGAGGTTGAAAACGCCGTTCAGCAAAGCCTGGCGGCTGAAGCCACTCCATGAGTGGCAATTCCGGGCAAATAATTCGCCGCCATATTGAAGTGTCCGGCTTCGTCCAGGGTGTGGGCTTCAGGCCTTTTATCCATCGGCTGGCATCCGGGTTTGGACTCAGCGGCTGGGTTTGCAATGGTCATGCGGTGAGTATTGAGGTAGAGGGTCGCGAGGATGTGATCCAGGCATTTTCGAATGCCATGCAAACAGAGTTGCCGGAACAGGCTGAAATACACGCCATACGGAGCGTTGCGACAGAACCGCAGGGCGGAAAGGAATTCTCGATCATTACCAGTAAGTCCGTGTCAGACAAGCACCTGGCATTGCTATCACTCGATAAGGCATGCTGTAACGCCTGTACCATGGAGTTATTGACGCCTTCCAACCGGCGCTATCGTTACCCATTTATCTCATGCACTGATTGCGGCCCCCGTTATACCATCATGCGGGATATGCCTTATGACCGGGGCAATACGAGCCAATCCGCATTCGCACTCTGTAGGCCATGCCACAGGGAGTTTGAGACATCCAATAATCGCCGTTTCCATGCGCAAACACAGGCCTGTCCGGACTGCGGCCCTCAGCTTTTATTTGCCGATAAAAATGGGGATGAAAATCCCGGTGATGCCATCAGCATGGGCGCATCCGTTGTAAAAAAAGGCGGCATTATCGCTGTTAAGGGTATAGGCGGATTCCATCTGGTTTGCGATGCAAAAAATACCGAGGCGGTGCACCGTTTAAGGCAAATCAAGCAGCGTCCGGACAAACCGCTTGCCGTCATGTGCCGCAATACTGCAGGTCTTGCCAGATACGGCACGTTCAACGAGGCGGCAGCGAATATGCTGAAATCCACATCCAGGCCTGTTGTGTTGCTGCAAAAGAGCGCAGAGAAGAAATGGATGCAGGCAGTTGCTCCGAGGCTAGCCTGGCTAGGCTGGATGTTGCCCTACACCCCCCTACATCATTTGTTGCTCCATGAACTTGATGGCAGGCCGTCGGCCACAGACTATTTAGACCAGGCTTCTTCACAGGTTCTGGTGGCAACAAGCGCCAACATCAGCGGCGGCGTGCTTGCCGCGGAAAATGCCGAGATCCTTGCCGAATTTGCAGGTAAGATCGACGGTTTTTTGCTGCATGACCGCGACATTCTGAATCGTGCCGACGATTCGCTTCTGTGCCTGCATGGCAAAAAAGCTGTCTGGCTGCGGCAGGCGCGCGGCATTTCCCCCCAGGCAATACAACTTGCAGACAGTATGCCTTCCATAGCAGCTATGGGAGCAGACCTCAAAACAACACTAACGCTGAGCAAGAAAGATATTGCTTTTGTTTCTCCACACCTTGGCGATATGCAGCACCCGGATGTCTTTTCCCTGGCGGAGAATACGTATTCCCGGCTCTGCGACTTATTGCACATCAGGCCTGAAGCTGTAGCAGCGGATTTACACCCTGATTTCTTTTCAACCCGTTTGGCGGAAAAACTGGCGGCAGGTCTCAATATCCCCCTGTACAGGATTCAGCATCATCATGCCCATGTTGCCGCTGTCATGGCCGAACATCATCTTAACGGGCCGATACTCGGCCTGGCGCTGGATGGTTTTGGTTTTGGCGAGGATGGCACGGTATGGGGTGGGGAATTACTGCGCGTTGATGCAGAAGGCATGATTCGTGTGGGGCGGCTGAGGCCCGTGCCTTTGCCTGGAGGTGATATGGCAGCGCGCCAGCCCTGGCGTATGGCTGTTTCCTTCCTGCAGGCCGGGCTTGGAGATGGTGCGGAGGAACTCACAGCGAGGCTGTTTCCCGATAACCCTATGCGTCAGGCGGTTCTGCAACTCTGCCAATGTGACCGTACGCTCCGAACCAGCAGTGCCGGACGGCTTTTTGATGCCGCCGCTGCAATCATCGCCGGTTGCCACCTCTCAAGTTATGAAGGGCAGGCGGCCATAGAGCTGGAGTCTCTTTGTGAAAGTCCTGATGGTGCGGAACTTTCATTCTCGCTGGAGAGAACAGGTTGTCTGAACGAATTGGATTTTACACCCGCCCTGATTGAGATTGCCAATAAGCGGCTGGCAGGAGCATCTATTGCAAGGCTGGCCACGGCCTTCCATGCCGGTTGCATTCAGGGTTTTGCCGAACTGGTAAAGGAATCAGCCGGAGAAACGGGAATTTCTGATGTTGTCCTGTGCGGTGGTTGCATGGCGAACGCTGTTTTGGCAGAGGGGCTGAGGACTACGCTTCAAAGCCAGGGTCTCCAGATATGGATGCCAGAGAAGTTGCCGCCCGGCGATGCGGCCATCAGCCTTGGTCAGGCCTGGGTGGCGGCAAACGTGCTGGAGGGCGCTCATGCATGAGCTGTCGGTCTGTACTGGTCTGGTGGAGTTGCTGGAGGAGCAGGCCGAAGTGCAGGGCTTTAATCGCGTGAAGGCATTGTGGGTCGAGATCGGGCAATTATCCTGTATTGAGCCGGAGGCATTGTGCTTCAGCTTTGAGTCCGCCGCCCGTGATTCCGTGGCCGAGGGAGCGGCCCTTAATATTGAGCAGGCGCCGGGGCAGGCCGAATGTCTTGAATGCAGGGCATCTTTCGAGGCCCTGGAGCGATACGCGCAATGTCCCGAATGCGGTAGCTTCCGCCTCAACATTCTTGGCGGTGAAGAACTCAGGATTAAGGAACTGGAGGTGATCTGATGTGTACATACTGCGGTTGCGGCCAGCCCGACGCGCACCTCCATCATCACAGCCATGATCACGAGCATGGAGCGGATGAAGGTTCGCGCCACATCAAAATCGAGATGGACATCCTGTCCCGGAACAATGCCTTTGCGAGAGCCAACAGGGATTACTTTGCGCAGCAGGGGATTTTTGCCCTGAATCTTGTTTCGAGTCCCGGCTCGGGCAAGACAACATTACTTGTCCGGACTATTGAGACCCTTAGGTTGTCGGCTGCGGTGATCGAGGGCGATCAGCAGACGAGCCTTGATGCCGAACGCATTCGGCAGACCGGCGTGCCCGTGCAGCAGATCAATACCGGCAAGGGGTGTCACTTGGATGCGCACATGGTCGGCCACGCTGTCGAGGCGCTGGCGCCCGCGGCACCCGGCGTGCTGTTCATCGAGAACGTCGGCAATCTTGTCTGTCCGGCCGCCTTCGATCTCGGCGAGGCGCACAAGGTCGTCATCCTTTCGGTGACCGAGGGCGAGGACAAGCCGCTGAAGTATGCGGACATGTTCCATGCCGCCGATCTGATGATCATCAACAAGATCGACCTGCTGCCGCATGTCGATTTCAATGTCGGACGCTGTATTGAGTATGCACGGCGCATCAATCCCGATATCGAGGTGCTGCAACTGTCCGCCACCACCGGCGACGGCATCGAAGCATGGATGGAGTGGATTCGGACCCGGGCCGCAGCGTTCGTCGAGACCGCACAGAAGGCCGCCGGCTGACATGTGCCTGGCCATTCCAGCCGAGGTAGTCGCCATTGATGGTGATATGGCAACCGTGTCGCTTGATGGCGTGCACAAGGAAATCTCGCTGGCCCTTGTCGAGGATATAAGCGTTGGCGATTACGTCATCGTGCATGTCGGCTTCGCCTTAAGCCGGCTCGATCCTGAGGAAGCGGCAGCCACATTGGCGTTGTTTGCCGAGGCTAGTACTTCTTGAAGATGATAAATTGGGGTTCAGAGCTACCCACATCGGCCAAGGCAAGACGCAGACCGCAGGGAAAGGTTGTTCCTTTGCCAAGGGCTGCAACGCCGCATTGGTCGATGTGGGTGACTCCCTTCAGGCCTGCCGGGAAGCGGTCATCCGCGTTGTTGCACTCACTTGAATTAGCTATGGCTAGTCCTGCGCTCGCGCGCCTAGCGGCTAACCGCTTCCCGACTGGCTGCACCCCAATTTATCATCTTCAAGGAGTACCCAATCGTGAAATACATCGATGAATTCCGGGAGCGCTCGCTGGCTAAGAAGCTGGCGGCCGATATCGCCGCCGAGGTGAAGCCGGATCGTAAATACCGGCTGATGGAGTTCTGTGGCGGCCATACGCACGCAATCTTCCGCTATGGCGTGCAGGATCTTCTGCCGCCCGAAGTGGAGATGGTGCATGGGCCGGGCTGCCCGGTCTGCGTGCTGCCGATCGGCCGCATCGATCAGGCCATTGCGCTTGCATCCGGGGAAGACATCATCCTTTGCACCTATGCCGACATGCTGCGCGTGCCCGGCTCAAATCGCGCCAGCCTCAATAAAGCAAAGGCTGCGGGCGCGGATGTGCGCATGGTGTATTCAACACAGGATGCCCTGCAGATCGCGCGCGATAACCCGGCCAGCGAGGTCGTGTTCTTCGCCATCGGTTTCGAGACGACCACGCCGCCGACTGCGGTCGCCATCATGCAGGCGAAGCAGGAGGGATTAAGCAACTTCTCGGTGTTTTGCAACCATGTGCTCACACCTGCCGCCATCCGCAGCATTCTCGACACAAAGGATGTCGTGCCGCTGGACGGCTTTGTCGGCCCGGCCCATGTCAGCACAGTGATTGGCACGAGGGCATATGAGTGTTTCGCAGCCGATTTCAAGAAACCCGTCGTTATCGCAGGCTTTGAGCCGCTGGATATCATGCAGGCCATCCTCATGCTTGTGCGTCAGGTCAACGAGGAGAGAGCCGAGGTCGAGAACGAATATGCGCGCGCCGTCGGCCGTGACGGCAATCTCAAAGCTCAAAAATTGATGGCTGAGATATTTGAATTGCGGCCGAGCTTTGAGTGGCGTGGCCTGGGCGAAGTTCCAGACAGCGCGCTGAGTATCCGAAAAGAATATAAAGCATTCGATGCCGAGAAGCGCTTTGATGTCGAACAGAAACCGGCCAAAGATGTTAAAGGCTGCGAATGCGGGGCTATCCTGCGCGGGCAAAAGAAGCCGCTGGACTGCAAATTGTTCGGCACGATCTGCACGCCGGACAATCCGATGGGCTCATGCATGGTGTCGGCCGAAGGCTCATGCGCGGCCTACTACAGCTATGGCCGTTTCAGGAGTGCGGCATGAGCAGGCGCTATGCCGCTTCGGCCCCTTCTTGGTTTGCGCCGCCCATATCATGGGAGATGGCGGGGGAGAACTGACGCAAGTGAAGCTACTAATACCTTCATAAATAAAGCCACATGCAGAGTTCCACAGGTGGTTCGGATCAAGGCACGGTGCGCAGGGAATGGTTGTTCCCTTGCC
>QIFG01000042.1 GCA_003228735.1 Zetaproteobacteria bacterium | reverse complement strand
CTTCTGACCAGACCCGCACCACCGCCTAAGCGGCAATCAACCATAAATCAGCGGCAAATGCGCTTGGTCAGTGCTTAACCGGACAGTAGTGCTCATATATCGTTGCATTGTGAGCTATAAAGAATTCTGAATCGCTGGATAGACTTCGAGTCTGCCCCCATTTCTCCTTCATCAGGAACTGGAAAGGGGAGTCTATCTCCGACACACGAAGCGTTGGGTTTCAGCTTCGTTCACGGGTTTCGCAACACGTAACGTCCGGTCTTTTTCCCGCCTACCTTCTCGACCAGCCCCGTATCGAGCAGCGGACGCAGCAAATCCATCGCACCCTGCCGGGACACGCCCAGCGCCTCCCATATTTCACCGGGAGTCATGCTCCCGTGATCGCGGAGCAGGTGGAGAAGCTGTTCCTGTCTTGGCCGCAAGACCAGTTTCTCCGTGGTGCCGGTCTGGAAGGTTTGAATCCGCAGCCATGCCCGCTCCAGGGTTAGCCGGAGGCCCGCCGCGCAGTATTCCAGCCATGCCGTCATATCTTCGCCGGCCCGCCGCACGCCATCCAGCGCGGCGTAGTATTTCGGTCGATCCTCCCAGTAATACTCATCTACCGAGAAAATGTGGTGGGTATCGAAGCCGCGCCGGTAGAGTTCCCACAAGGCAAGCGCCCGGCCCGTGCGGCCGTTGCCGTCGGCAAATGGATGAATGGCCTCAAAGCGGTAATGCAGGACGGCAGAGCTGAGTAGCGGCGAGAGTTTTGCCGATTCCGTATTCCACCACTCCAGCAGCTCGAACATCAGCCCCGAAACAGCATCCGGCGGCGGGGGATGATACTGCCCTACACGCACAGCAATCGTCCGGTATGCTCCAGCCTCGCCCTGATCCATGACCTCGCCGGCCAGAATCCGGTGCAACTCCAGAATGTCCGCCTGGCGGATGATCTTTTTGGTGGCGTTCTTTTCCACATAGCGCAGCCCGGCGAAATAATTGACGACTTCCCGCTTGGGCTGCGCGGCGGGGTCGGAAAGTTCACGGCCTTCCTCCAGCGCACGCACCTGCTCCAGCGTCAGCGGGTTTCCCTCGATGGCAGTCGAGGCATGAGCATTGCGATTGCGAGTGTCCTTTTGCAAGGCGGGAATCCAGGCAAGGTCCACCACTGCGCTTTGAATGCGTTCGCGCAGTGCTGCCGCTTGCTCGACTTCGGCAAGCAGAGCAGGTGTGATCATGAATTTCGGGACATAAGCCATGTGAAAAGGTTGCTTAGATGTCAAGTATAAGTCAAGTTATTTGTCAAGCAGCTATCAACTCACTGTTAAAGGCTTTATGTAACAGCGATTGCTTGAGCTCGTCCAACGCCGACAGCTTTTGCTGATAGGTGGCTTCCAGCCGCTTCGTTTCACCCGCTGGTTCATCGGGCTTTGCTACGACCTTCTGCTGACCAGAAATCGTAGGAGGGAAAACTGGAACTACGTAATAGGCAGGGCTGGAAAGCCAGGGCCACATCCGACACACTCACGATATGCTCGAAATCGATGATCTGTCGCTGACCATTCCAACAACAGATGGGGCAAAACCCGCCGTTACCAATGTCTCCCTGACTTTAAAGCCGGGGCAGGTGCTGGGCCTGGTCGGCGAGTCCGGTTGCGGCAAAACCCTGACAGCCCAAGCCATCCTTCGGTTGGGCGAATCCCAGGGCGTGGAACGGACATCGGGCCGTATCCTGCTTGATGGCAAGGACGTCTTTGCTATGGATGAAAAATCACTCAGGCAGGTGCGCGGCGGGCGCATCGCCATGATCTTCCAGGAACCGATGACGGCCTTAAACCCCGTATTCACAATCGGCGAGCAGATGTGCGACGTCATCCGGTTGCATCTCGGTTTCAACAAACAGCAGGCGAGGGATCGCGCCATTGAGCTTTTGCAGGACGTCGGCCTGCAGGATGCGGAATCCCTGCTCAAACAGTATCCCGACGCACTTTCAGGCGGCATGCGGCAAAGGGTGCTCATCGCCATGGCCATGTCGCCCGAACCGGATTACATCATTGCCGATGAGCCGACGACGGCGCTCGATGTCTCGGTGCAAGCGCGCATTGTCGAGCTTCTAAAGTCATTACAGCAGAAACGCGGGCTCGGCATGCTGCTGGTGACGCACGATTTCGGCCTTGTCGCGGAACTGGCCGACTTTGTCGCCGTGATGTACGCCGGCCATATCGTTGAATTCGGCAGCGCCAAAGCCATGTTCGATCGTCCGGCCCATCCATACACGAAGGCGCTGATGGCCTGCAGGCCGGAGGCAAACACCCATGGCGGCGATCTGGCGGTGATTCCCGGCCAGGTGCCGGTGCCGGGGTTCTGGCCTGCCGGTTGCCGCTTTGCGCCACGTTGTGATCTGGCGACAAACGAATGCAAGGCCCCGGTCACAGTCGATGCATGGCACAAGAAAGAGCACACGGCCAGGTGTCTGCATGTGGAAGGTGAAGCTTGAGCGTTCTCTCGGTCGAAGGGCTGCACAAGCGCTTTAAGCGTAGCGGCCTGTGGAGCGCCGATGGCGCCGAGGTGCACGCCGTCAATGACGTCAGCTTTGAGGTCAATGAGGGCGAAACGCTGGCGATCGTCGGCGAATCGGGCAGCGGTAAATCAACGGCGGCAAGGCTTGCCATGCGCATGATCGATGCGGACGCCGGGCGTATCGAACTGCTGGGCCGCGACATCACCACGCTTTCCGGCCACGACATGATCCCGATGCGGCGGCATATCCAGATGGTGTTCCAGGACCCGTTCGCCTCATTGAACCCGCGTATGCGGGTTGAGGAAACCGTGGCCGAGGGCCTGAAGGTGCATGCACCCGAAATGGGCAAAGCAGCACTCAGGCAGCGTGTGGCCGAGGTTTTGAGCGACTGCGGCATGGGCGAGGAGACACTCAGCCGCTATCCGCACCAGTTTTCCGGTGGCCAGCGCCAGCGCATCGGCATTGCGCGCGCCCTGGCCATCTCGCCGAAGGTGCTTGTGCTCGACGAGCCGGTATCGGCCCTGGATGTCTCCGTACAAGCCCAGATCCTGAACCTGCTGAAGAAATTGCAGTCTGAGCACAGCCTGTCCTATCTGTTTATCTCGCACGATCTGTCGGTCATACACCAGGTCGCCGACCGCGTCGCCGTCATGTTTGCCGGCCGCATTGTCGAGAAGGGAAGTGCTGCGGAGGTCTTTGCCAGTCCGATGCACCCGTATACGAAGGCGCTGCTGGCAGCCAGGCCGATCTCGCACCCGGATGAGCGCCGCAAGTCTTCCGCCGGGATTCCGGAACCGGCTGAAGATGTATGCGATACCGGCTGCGCCTATCGCCTGCGCTGCAAGTGTGCCCGGCAAGACTGCGAAAGCTTTAACGGAGAGCTAATCGGAGAAATGCACGGCTATGCCTGCCTGCACCCCTGTTGCTGATTCCGGGTTAGCTCTGGTGGAAGACCACAGGTCTTATCCCGGCCTGTGTTTGGCCATGAATTGTACGACAAACCTTTCACACCGTTTTTCTTCAAACTCATTGATTGCCATATTTTCCTTCTAGCGCCGTAAATCAGCCGCCCACAAAAGCGGCTGTATGGCCTTGAATAAAACTGAGGAGGTGCTCCACTTTTGTGGGCGGCTGGATTTGCCTTGTTAGATTTACTTTTTTATTTGTATCGCTATTAGCAACTTGCAACAGTAACTTTATCTCACGTTATCCGTAATCTTGGAACCTATCGCTTCTCTTTTTCCGCTGTTTTCAAACGTTCCACGTGTTCTATGAGGGAATCGGTTGTCTCTTTGAGAAGTTCCAGCTCTTCTATGGACAAATCATCAAGTTGTTCAAGGTTGTATTCAATAGTATCTATAATTTGCTTTGATGGGCGATGCAATGGACGCATAAAGTACGCAGTGATCGTAGCAACAATTGCACCAAAGAAGAGCATAGATCCGAGGACGATCCATATCGCACCAATTAATTCCGATATTCCATTTACGGGCATATCAGCAATGCCAGCAGTGGAAAAAGCCGCTATACCCCAATACAAGGCTTTTCCGTATGACGTTATCGTTGTGCCGTCTGCTCCACGTTCAGAAAAATACAACCCAGCAGCAAAAAGCATCCATGAAATGCCTAATAAAAAGGTCAACTTCAGGATCGGAGTATGCGCAACAATATCTCGGATGAACTTTCTACTTCCCCTTGATAGGCGTTTATTCTTCTTTGTCAATTCTGAACGCTCCTATCTGATAGATATCGGTTTATAAATCTAACGGCATTGGCGATAACCTGCGAGAAGGGCATACAGTTGTATGTCTGTATGTTCCCGTCTAACGTAGAGCTAACCGGCCTGCAAGCACGGAGAGGGGCCATGCAAGCACGGAGAGGGGCCAGGTCTTGTTTCGCGCATTGCCATCCCCTTAAGCGACCTGCTTGAACATGCTGGGGCCAAGCTTATGTGGTTGCGTTATTGTCATCTTAACTCCACTGGAAAAATTCTTCTCCCATAGGTGGACATTGGTTTATCCATATTCCAGATTAAACTGCAAACATGGAATGGAGAAACAGTGTCCCGATTCAGGTTTCGCGTCAATATGGTTGGTAGCTTTTGAGCACATCTTTTTCCGAACAGATTACTGGGGATTTCGAACCGGGCGGATCGCTCGATCAGAATATGCCGGGCTATGGGGTTCGTCCCGAACAGGCAGCCCTTTCCGGCGAGATTGCCGAATCTCTGGATTCGGGCAGCCGGCTGCTGGCCGAGGCCGAAACGGGCACCGGCAAGACGCTGGCGTATCTGGTGCCAGCCTTAAGATGCGGCATCAAGGTGTTGATCTCGACCCACACGAAAGCGTTGCAGGATCAGCTTGTTTTCCGCGATATTCCGGCCGTACAAAAGGCCCTGGGGCGCAAGCGGCGCATTGCGCTGCTCAAGGGGCGCGCCAATTACCTGTGTCCGCTCCGGCTGCGAAACAAATTGCAGGATCACCGGCTTGATGCTCACGCTGTCAAACCGCTGCTCGAAGTTCACGAATGGGCGGAGACGAGCACCGATGGCGACCTTTCCGGGCTTGGTTTCGATATCTTCGAGGTCGGCATTGCCCCGCTGGTAACGGCCACGGCCGAGCAGTGCCTTGGCTCTAAATGCCCGGACTGGAGTCGTTGCCCGCTGATGCGCGCCCGCTCAAGAGCGCAGGAGGCGGACATCGTCGTCAGCAATCACAGTCTGCTATTGGCCGACGCAGCCCTTAAAAGCGGTGACTTTGGCGAGGTGCTGCCGGATTTCGACGCATATATACTCGATGAAGCGCATGCACTGCCTGAGCTGGCCAGCCAGCACTTCGGTCTGCAACTCGGGCGAATGCGCCTGATCCAGTGGTTCAACGATATGCAGACTGTGCTCGATGATTTGGGCGATGAGCCAGCACTGAAGGGAGAGCTGACGGCGCAATTCAGAAAGGTATTGGACGCCTGGGCCAAGCCTGAGCTGGCTCTATTGCTCGAATCCTGGCAACCGATGATGTCTCTGGCTGAGAGTCGCAGCGAGCGAAACGAGGAGTTGTTCAAGCTGTCCGGACGGGCGACGCTGATCGGTGAAAATATCGAAGCCATCGTTGATCCGCCGCCAGGACATGTGAACTGGACAGACGGGGCAGGGGAGTACAAACGCCATATTCTGGCGCCTGTGGAGACCGGCCCTGTGCTTGATACGCATCTTTGGCAAAGACCGGCCTCGTTTATCCTGCTGTCGGCAACCCTGCGCATCTCAGGCAGCTTTAAATACATCAATGGGCGGCTGGGGCTTACTGATGCCAAAGAAAGCTTCCATGGCTCGCCGTTCGATTACAGTAGGCAGGCCATGCTCTATCTGCCGCGCCATCTACCGGTGCCGGGCAAAAATGATTATACGGACAGGATAGTGGCCGAGATCGAGGCGCTGTTGACCGCCTCCAACGGCCGGGGGTTTGTGCTGTTCACCACGCATCAGCTGCTCAAGGCCGTAGCGCCGCTGCTGGCAGAAAAGCTGCCCTGGCCCGTTTTGCAGCAGGGGAAGAGCGGCAGTAACGATTCGATTCTTTCGAAATTCCGGGAAGATACGCACTCTGTCTTATGTGGAACACGAAGCTTTTGGGAGGGCGTGGACGTGCCCGGCGAGGCATTATCCATCGTCATTATCGACAAGCTGCCGTTTGCACCACCCGACAGTCCGCTGCTCAAGGCACGCATCAAATCGTGCGAAGAGGCCGGCGGCAACGGCTTCCGTGACATCCAGTTGCCCGAGGCCATCGCCGTGCTGCGGCAGGGTATGGGGCGATTGATCCGTATGGGCAGCGACCGCGGCATCATGGCGCTGCTGGATTCACGCATCTACAGCCGGAGTTATGGCCGCGAGGTTGTGCATAACCTGCCGCCGGCGCCGGTTTCCAGCCATATGGGTGATATAGAGGCTTTTTTCGGAAACGATACGGTCCAATAATTGGCTACAGCCCTAGCCCTGCGAAGCCGGAGCCAAACAGTAAAAGATTGAACCACAAAGGCACCAAGACACAAAGCGTAAAGGCATATGAATCCACTTTTTGTGACTCGCGCCTGCGGCGCTCGCCCTTCGGGCGCACTTGCGTGCGTCCAAACGACGTTCCGCCTTTTTGTGCGGCTTGTCTGCCGACAGGCAGGCTTGCAGAGGCATCTGCCAATAAGTTCCAGATCGTAGCTCTGAATCAATCCGTCCTGTTTTTCTATATTCTTCGTGACTTTGTGCTTTTTGTTTAGATTTCGATAGAGACTAATGCAGGCGAGGGGGGTGAGCATGCAGGTATATCTGGTACAGCACGGTCAGGCCAAATCAAAAGACGAAGACGCCGACAGGCCGCTGACAGAGGCAGGCATCGCCGACATCGAACGCGTTGCAGTCATGCTCTCCGGCCGTATCAGGCTGCATCGCATCGTACACAGCGGCAAGACGCGGGCATGGCAGACCGCTGAAATCCTCGGCCGGCATTTGCAGGTGGCCGATATTAAAGAGGTTCCCGATCTTAATCCGATGGCCGATCCGGGCACCTGGTCGGCACATCTTGCTGGCATGGATGCAGATATCATGCTGGTCGGTCATCTGCCGCATGTGGGGCGTCTGGCATCCTTGCTCATCTGTGGCGACATGAATGCCGATAGCGTTCGCTTTCAGCCGGGAACGGTCGTATGTCTTGAGCGTGGGGAAGATGGCTGGGGGATTAGCTGGATGCTGCCGCCGCCATTACTTGTCTAAGCTGGCAGACTGGTTTCCAGAAACAACAAGGTCATATAGCCGATATATACGGCCAGCAGGGCCGCGCCTTCATAGCGTTTGATGTGGCCCGGCCCGCGGAAACCGTAGGCCATGACGAACAGCAGCAGGGTCAGGCCAATCATCACCGGGAAGTCACGGCTTAACAAATCCGGTGAAAATGCACCGGGGCGGATCAGGCCGGGCATACTGAGCACGGCCAGCAGGTTGAACATGTTCGAGCCGACGACATTGCCGATGGCCAGATCATGCTCCTTCTTCAACACACTCATGATTGACGCGGCAAGCTCCGGCAGGCTGGTGCCGAGCGCCACGATAGTCAGGCCGATGACCGTATCGCTGACGCCGAGCGCCTGCGCAATGTTCACAGCCCCCCAGACCAGCATGCGTGAACTGACGAGCAGTACCGCAAGGCCGATCAGAAACCACATAACTGCCAGACTCATGCGCATTTGATCCGGAATTTCAGCTTCAAGTTCCTTGCGTAGCGGATCGCGCCGGTTGTTCATGCCCAGCCGCACCAGCCAGAAGATCATGCACGCAAGTCCGAGCAGCAGAATGCCGCCATCGACTCGATCCAGAGTGCCATTGAGCATCAGCACCAGAGCGATAAGCATGGTGACGAGCAGGATCGGAAACTCGCGCTTCAGCATTTCAGACTGTACGCAGATCGGGCAGACAAGCGCCGTGACGCCGAGAACCAGACCGATATTGGCGATGTTCGAGCCCAGCGCATTACCAATCGCCAGGCCCGTGTTGCCCTGCCAGGAGGCGACAACCGAAACGAGTATCTCGGGCGCCGAGGTGCCGAAGCCGACTATGGTCAGGCCAATGATGAGCGTGGATATGCCGAGATTGCGGGCCATGGCCGCCGCCCCGAGAACAAAGCGGTCGGCGCCCCAGACAAGCAGCACGAAGCCTGCAACCATGGCGGCAATGGATAATGTCACGGCTTGTTTGCCTTATGCCGCATTAGCATGATTGTTTTTCACGTTCCCATCCCAAAAACACGGATAAAAGCTCTGGTGTGCCCGGGTGAGATTATACGGTCAGTGAGCCCTCAGGGCCAGCGGACAAGCGGCGGCATCGACATCAGAATGGCTTCCGGGTTGCCGCCGGTTTGCAAACCGAAGGTCGTGCCTCGGTCGTAAAGCAGGTTGAATTCGGCATAGCGGCCGCGCCGGACAAGCTGATATTCCCGCTCCTCTTCTGTAAATACCTCATTTTTACGACGGGCGACGATTTCAGGATAGGTGGCAAGAAACGCCTCGCCGACGGCCTGCACAAAGCTGAAATCCAGTTCGGCGTCCACCGTATCAAGATTGTCAAAGAAGATGCCGCCCGCGCCCCTCGGCTCGTTTCTGTGCGGCAGGAAGAAATACTTATCGCACCATGCCTTGAACTTCGGGTAATAGTCCGGATCGAAGCAATCACAGGCCTGTTTCAGCCGCGCATGAAACAGTGCTATATCGTCTTCATAGGGAAAATAAGGGGTCAGATCGGTGCCGCCGCCGAACCAGCCTTTACTCGTTTCGATGCGCCTCAGATTCATGTGTACGGCCGGACACCTCGGATTCGCCATATGCGCCACGAGTGAAATGCCGCAGGCACGGAATTCGCCTGTTTCTCCGGCACCGGGAATCTGCCTGCGGAAGTCATCGGAGAGCTTGCCGCTGACACTGGAGAAATTGACGCCGACCTTTTCGAAGACGCTGCCGCGCATGACGGACATGACGCCACCGCCGCCTTCATCCCGCTGCCAGTCCGTGCGCTCGAATGTCGATGTGTCCAGCGCCGTAAACGCCGCACAGATGCGGTCGCGCAGGTCCTGGAAATAGACGGAGGCTTGTTCGAACATGGGGGAGGTGGTCATTTGGTTTCCTTGTCTCCCTGCCGGGACGAATCAATCAAGCCGCAGGCACCCAGCACCTTGATGGCGACATCGTTCTCAGTGGTCAGCTCCTGGCCGGCTTCCACGGTCGTGATATTCAACAGCGCAATTCCGGAGACCTCACCCCGCGCATTTGCTGTAGCACTCGTCAGCACGCCGATGGTTGCTTCGGTGCAGATATTGCAGGGGAGGGCATTCGGTCTGTCACTCAGGCTGACACGGTACAGCTTCTTCCTGATCCTGCCGCGCCAGCGCATGCGGCTCGTAACCTCCTGGCCGATGTAACACCCCTTGTCGAACGAGACGCCACGGCGTTCGATCAGGTTGGCGTTGAGCGGATAGGTGGATTCATCCCAGTCGATGCCGAAACGAGGGCTTCCGGCGAGTATACGTGCCGCCTCCATCTCCGATTCACCCACCGTATTGCCCAGCTTTTCAAGACAATCCTTAACATCGGATTTCGGCAACACTACCCAGACGCCATCACTTGCTGCTTCGGTCATGCGCATGCAGAAGATTTCCGTTCCCTCTGCCCTGGCCGTCGCGCATGTCTGTCTACCCGGCACCGGCAGGCCGGCATGGAGAAGTGCGGCATCCGTTTTTAATCCCTGCACAGCGATAGCCGCCATCTCCGCAACGATGCCGATACGCACCTGGTAGCCCAGGGCGTAATGCCGCAACCGTCCTACCAGGGCTTCGGCGTGAGAAGCCTCAGCAAACATGACGAGTTCATCACCAAAGCCCTGCATGATATGCATATCCGCCACCGGCTTGCCCTGCGGCGTCAGCGCACAGGCGTACAGGCCCCGATCTGCTGAAAGGGGCTTTACATCCTGGGTAATCTGCCCCTGCAGGTAATCGTGTAAGCCCTCACCTGAAGCCTTGAGCACAGCCAGATGTGTATGGGCACAGCAGATATGCCCCTCATTGAGCAGGGACTGGCTTGATGCCGAAAGTTTTACAACAGACTGGTTCACCCGGCC
The DNA here is from genome assembly GCA_003228735.1 of Zetaproteobacteria bacterium. Classification (GTDB taxonomy): domain Bacteria; phylum Pseudomonadota; class Zetaproteobacteria; order Mariprofundales; family Mariprofundaceae; genus SZUA-181. The sequence continues at coordinate 27,687 of QIFG01000042.1, read as the reverse complement.
TCCTGGTAGCGTTGTGACGAATATCAGGCAGTTACAGTCCAGCATGGTTACATGGAAATGGCCGCGAAAAAACCACAAATTCGATCCCTATATATGATAAAGGTTGTCGGGTATATTGCGCGCCTGTTTGCATACACATTTCCATACACAGTGCCAGCGGAGGAACCATGAGCAAGGGCAACACTCGGGATATGAAGCCATCGGCTGAGGCAAGACAGCCTTTTCCCAACTCCCGCAAGATTTATATTGAAGGCTCCCGTCCCGATATCCGCGTGCCGATGCGGGAAATTTCCCTGTCGCCAACACCGGACAGCCACGGCGGCACGCCCAATGCGCCGATCCTCGTATATGACACCTCCGGCCCCTATACCGATGCCGCCATCGACATCAACCTGATGAAGGGTCTGCCGTCCTTACGTCGCAGATGGATTGATGAGCGTGGCGACACCGAAGAGCTTACCGACCTGAGTTCCGAATATGGGCGCGAACGCCGCAATGATTCGGAACTGGACAGCCTGCGCTTTGAACGTTTACTGAAGCCACGGCGCGCCAGGCCGGGGGAAAACGTCTCGCAGATGCACTATGCCCGCGCCGGCATCATTACGCCGGAGATGGAGTTCGTCGCCATCCGCGAAAACCAGAAGCGCGAATGGGTACGCGAGGTTACTACCCAGCATCCGGGCCAGAGCTTCGGCGCCGCCATTCCAGCGGTCATTACGCCGGAGTTCGTACGCGACGAGTTGGCCCGTGGACGCGCCATCATTCCGGCCAACATCAACCATCCGGAACTGGAGCCGGTGATCATCGGCCGCAACTTCCTGGCCAAGATCAACGGGAACATTGGCAATTCGGCTATCACCTCAAGCATCGAGGAGGAGGTGGAGAAGATGATCTGGGCGACGCGCTGGGGCGCGGATACGGTCATGGATCTGTCCACTGGCAAGAACATCCACGAGACGCGCGAATGGATTATCCGCAACAGCGCCGTGCCGATCGGCACCGTGCCCATTTACCAGGCCCTGGAGAAGGTGAATGGCGTTGCCGAGGATCTCACCTGGGAGATATTCCGCGATACATTGATTGAGCAGGCCGAGCAGGGCGTGGACTACTTTACGATCCATGCCGGCGTGTTGCTGCGTTATGTGCCGATGACCGCCAAACGTCTGGCCGGCATCGTCTCACGCGGCGGCGCCATCCTGGCCAAGTGGTGTCTGGCGCATCATGAAGAGAACTTCCTGTACACGCATTTTGAGGACATATGCGAGATCATGAAGGCATACGATGTCTCGTTCTCCCTCGGTGACGGCCTCCGGCCGGGTTCTATTGCCGACGCCAATGATGACGCACAGTTCTCCGAGCTGCATACGCTGGGCGAGCTGACGAAGATTGCCTGGAAGCACGATGTTCAGGTCATGATTGAAGGGCCGGGCCATGTGCCGATGCAGATGATCAGGGAGAATATGGACGAGCAGTTGAAGCACTGCTTTGAAGCGCCGTTTTACACATTGGGACCATTAACGACCGATATTGCTCCGGGATACGACCACATTACATCCGCCATCGGCGCGGCACAGATCGGCTGGTATGGCTGCGCCATGCTCTGCTATGTCACCCCGAAGGAGCATCTGGGCCTGCCCAACAGGGAAGATGTGAAGCAGGGCGTCATTGCCTACAAGATTGCCGCGCACGCCGCCGATCTGGCCAAGGGGCATCCGGGCACCCAGTTGCGTGACGATGCGATGGCCAAGGCGCGCTTTGAATTCCGCTGGGAGGATCAGTTCAATCTGGCGCTCGATCCCGATACGGCCAGGGCCTACCACGATGAAACGCTGCCCAGGGATTCGGCCAAGGTAGCGCATTTCTGCTCGATGTGCGGGCCGAAATTCTGCTCGATGAAGATCAGCCAGGAAGTGCGCGACTACGCCGCCAGCCATGACCTGGAGAATGGTGAAGCGATTGAGGCTGGCCTGCACGAAAAAGCTGAGGAATTCACCAAGACCGGTTCACATATCTACCGCAAGGCGTAAACTTTTCATACATGTCGTCATAGCGCCGCCATAGCGCCGCCATTTGCGCTATGATTATTGTAGCTGAGTAGTTACTGATTACCCCTGTACAGGAGAGAAGGATGCCGCAGGCCAAAGATATCATGAACCCGAACCCACCATTCTGCGATCCGGACACGCCGGTCGCCGAGGTCGCCAAACGTTTTGCCGATGAAAACATCAGCGGCATGCTGGTTGTTGATGAAGAGAAATACCTGCTTGGCGTCATTACCGAAACCGACCTGGTCGGCCAGCAGAATCTGCATATCCCCACGGTCATTGCCCTGTTCGACATAGTCATTCCGCTGGGCGAAACGAAATTCGAGCACGAAATCGAGCGCATGCAGGCAATGACGGCAGAAAGCCTGATGGCCAGGGATGTGCAAACCGTCAAGCCGGATACCGAGCTGCTTGATATCTCGAATCTCATGGCCGACGAGCACGCCCACCATTTGCCGGTCATCGACAACGAAACCATCGTCGGCATGATCTCCAAACACGATGTCATCAAGGCTCTGGCCAGCAGTATTTCTTAGCCTTGCTTCACCGCCTTAACAATGAGGAAGAGACCTGCGCTTTTGCTGCAAAACTCGCTTCCGGCCTGAAGCCGGGAGATACCGTTGCCCTGACGGGTGAACTTGGCGCGGGCAAGAGCGTGTTTGCACGCGCCCTGATGCGCTCACTCGGCGTGACAGATGAAGCCCTGCCCAGCCCGACCTTCGCCCTGATCCAGACATACCAAGGCAGGGGATGCATGGTGGCTCATATGGACTGGTACCGGCTGGAAACCGCTTCCGAAACCGAGACCCTGGGCGTGCGTGAATATCTCGCGCCGCCGTGGATATCCATCATCGAATGGCCGGAGCGTGCGCCGGGACTATTGCCGCCGGATGTGCGCCGGATCACCCTGACAACAGTCCTCGACCATCCCGATGCGCGTTTACTTCTGATTGCTGATTGACGTTTGCGGGAATATACCGGTTACTGGCTATTCTCCCTGGCTTTTTTCTTTTCCATCCGCCTGGCCTTTTCCTGCGCAAGCTTCTTTTTGAAGGTGTCTTTCCTTTTCGATTCCGCCGCTTCCATACCTTTCGTGATATCGTGATACCAGTCCTGCAGCCACTGCCCGGATTTCGATTCCCTGGCCGCCTTCATCTTGGCCTTTATTTGATCTGAACCCCGCGCTGATCTGCGCTCCAGAGGCACCGGCGTTTCTGCACCAGCCTCCTCATGCCGTGATTTTTCGTTAATCGCCTTGATTCTGGCCTTTAACTTGGCCTCGCGTTCCGCATTTGCGTCCTGATCAGAGATGCTGCCGCGCTTCATTAACGGCAGGTCAGTTTCATCTGCGGCTATTGCTTCAGAAATCATCAAGTACCCACCCATCAGGCAGACAGCAACAGCTACGGAAATGTTTCGCATGAATCCTCTCCAGTTCACTTAGTTTTAGTTTGGAGCATACTCTATCAGTTTTTCTTGATCAGTGAATTGCAAAAACCCAGCCATTGGAGCCGCGGGGCGGCGCCAACATGTGCGTGAAAAAATGGGGCCTGTCATCGCAGCGCGCCACATGGCTTGAGAATGATCCGATCGCCTGAGCCGGAGACAGGGATTGAGCCTGAATAGCCTCTGTATCCATGCGGACTGCTATCCTTGATTTTCCGGACGGGTCAACAGGCTTAGGGTTAAAGCTTATCTAAGCGCAAGGGGGCGCGACCTGCCTGATTTACGTCAAACCATCCGTGATATGGCGAAGCAGCACGGCTTCGACCTGTGCCACTTTACCCGCCCGGAAATTCCGGCCAGTCACTCATTGACCTACCAGAAATGGGTGCAGGCCGGTATGCATGGAGACATGGCATACATGGCCGAGGAAACACGCATGGGGCGGCGCATCCATCCCGAAACCATGCTGGCTGGTGTCAAATCTGCGATCACAGCCGGCATGCGCCATTCACCACCTGCCTACACGCTGGCTGAAGCAGAAAAGGCAAAGGACAGAGGGGCAATCGCCGCTTATGCGCATGGCGACGACTACCATGATGTGATGAAAAAGCGGTTGAAAGCATTTGCGCGTGGTCTGGATGCGCTGCTGGGAGAGCACGGGCAACGGGTTTATGTCGACACCTCGCCCGTGCTCGAACATGCGCTGGCTGAATCCTCCGGTCTGGGCTGGCAGGGGAAAAACAGCCTGACAATCAATAAGGATATTGGATCTTGGCTCATGCTCGGCGAGATATTTACGACGGCCGAATTACCATCTGACAAGCCGGCCGCCAATCATTGCGGCACGTGCATTGCCTGCATGTCGATATGTCCGACAAACGCCATCGTGGCGCCATATATCGTTGACGCCCGCAGTTGCATCTCATATCTGACCATCGAATACAAAGGCTTTATTCCACTGGAGTTACGGCCACTGATGGGCAACCGTATTTTCGGTTGTGATGACTGCCAGGTTATATGTCCATGGAACAGGCATGCGCAAACTCCTGAAGCCGACCTGCTTCATCCCAGGGGTCACAATACGCTGCCGGAGTTATCGGAGCTGTTTGCGCTGGATGAAGAGGGTTTCAGGACACGCTTCAGGAAATCCCCGGTCAGGCGGACGGGAAGGGGAAAATTGTTGAGAAACGTCGCCATTGCCATGGGAAATTCCGGGGATTCCGGGTATGCTAAAGAACTGACCGGCGCGCTGGCCGATCCGGAACCCCTGATCCGCGGTCATGCCGCCTGGGCCCTGGCGCGTTTGGGTGCCGCCAGCGCCCTGCCTGTTTTAAACACCTGTCTGGAGCAGGAGAAACATGAAGAGGCCAGGCAGGAATTAAACTTAAGCATTCAGGTTTTAGGGCCTAGAAAAAGAGAGGATACATGAGCAAACCAAAGGCATTCATCTTCGATCTGGACGGTACGCTGGTGCATGCGCTGCTCGACATTCAGGCCAATGCCAACCGTGCTCTGGGAAAGCTGGGCTACGACATACGCCTGACCGAGGAGACAACCAAACCGCATGTGGGCGGAGGCGCACAGAAGCTTGCGTCCAGTGTGCTGGGCCTCCCCATGGATCACCCCGAAACGATGGCGCTGTATCATACGTTTGCCGATATCTACGAGCAGAACCCGGCCGATCACGGCATCCCGTTTCCGGGCGTGATTGAAACCTTGCAGGCCCTGCGCGACCAGGGGATTCCGATGTCCTGCGTTACCGCTAAACCGGCCAAGGCACGTATCCAAGTGTTGAAGAAAATGCATATCGAAACCTATCTGACCACAGCGCTTTCCCCGGAAGACGGCTTCGCCAAAAAACCTGCTCCGGACATGTTGTGGGAATGCTGCCGCTGCATGGGCGTGGAGGCATCCGAGGCCTGGATGGTGGGGGATACGAAGTTCGATGTAGAGGCGGGCATCAATGCAGGCTGCCAGGGCGTGGCCTTTGTCGAGCACGGTTATCAGGACGTGCCGGAAGAGTATGAGGATCGCGTATGGCACATCATGGAATTCACGCAACTGCTCGATTTGCTTAAATGAAAAAGCCGCAAGGGATCTACGGCATCCTACCGTCCGGCCTAGAGACAAATGACCTGATGAAAAGGGCCGAAGCCGCCCTCAAAGGCGGCCTGCGCACAATTCAACTCCGCGATAAAGGCATACCTTTTCCCGAAAGGTTGATGCGCGCCAAGGCCCTGCGTGGGCTGACCCGAATCTATGGCGCCACCATGATCATCAACGACGACATCACCTTGTCCATTGAATCCGATGCCGATGGCGTCCATGTCGGCCGCTCCGATGTCGATGACTGGGGCCTGTTTCGCGGCCAGCTTGGCGCGTCCCGCCTGCTCGGCGTTACGTGCAGGCAGGATCTCGAATTTGCCGGGCATGTCCTGGAAAGCGGCGCTGATTACATCTCCATTGGCGCTATCTATCCGACCAGCAGTAAGACAGATGCTGAACTGGTAGGTATTGATGCGCTGAGAAACGCCAGACGTAAACTTGCAGGCACCTGCATTGTTGCCGTTGGCGGGATTCAAGCTGCACATCTGGCGACATTAAAGGAAGCCGGAGCCTCAGCAGTGGCCATGATCTCCGGCCTGTTTGCCGCAAGGGATATCGAGGCTCATACACGCCAGCTAATCGAATCATGGGAGTCAGCGTGAAGGTCTGCCTTGCCATCGGCGGCAGTGATTCCTGTGCCGGCGCCGGCATTCAGGCTGACCTGGCCACCTTCGCCGCCTTCGGGGTCAAAGGATGCAGTGCAATCACTGCACTGACCGCACAGAACCCTGATGACATTTGCAGAATAGAAGCATCACCGTTGCCACAATTAGAGGCCGAAATCAGGGCGATCTTCGATTATTATGATGTAGCAGCAATAAAAACAGGCATGCTTGTTGACTCCGATCACATTCACCTGGTTGCAGGATTGTTAGAGAAGCACCATTCCGGCAAGCCTTTGGTTGTTGACCCAGTCATGGTTTCGTCATCGGGAGAAAAGCTACTGGACACATCAGCTATTGCCACACTGAAATCGGAATTGCTCCCACTGGCAACATTGATGACACCAAATCTTCCGGAAGCTGAAATGTTACTTGGAAGAAAAGTGTCCGACCCAGCCGAAGATGCCTGCGAATTAGCAGGCATGTTTGGAAGCGCTGTGTTGCTGAAGGGAGGGCATGGTAAGACGAAAAGGTTGGTGGATATGCTTTATGAGGTGAATGGTGACGTAACACCCTTTGTCCATCACAAGCGAAACCTGGACGCCGAACAAAGCCACGGTACGGGTTGCAGGCTTACCGCAGCAATTACCGCTCAACTGGCGGCAGGGAATATTCCGCTGGCTGAAGCCACGGCCAGGGCCATAGAGTGGCTACAAACAAATACGGGAAGGGACGGATAACGCCATGGACATTCTTTCGAAACTTCTTTCGAAACTGTATCTTCCCGGCGCAACGAAAATGGACTGGAAGTTTCTTGTCAAGTTGCTCGCCAGTGGAATCCTGACAGCCATCGGCATCTATGAAGCCGGAATGAACATTGAATTCGCCTTTGTGGCGCTGTTGTTTGTGCCCCTTGCCGGACTGTTTTTCACCTTTCTCAAGCTCGAGGCCGACAGAAATATTATTCGCATCATCAGCATCATCGTCGTTGCCGTGATCTTTGGCCTGTGGATCCAATCCATTTTTTTGGGCTTGGCATTTTTCCTGATTCTGGAAGGGGCTACACACAGGGAGTGCCTGACACGCTATGACGACTCCAAATGGATGAAGATCGTAAGAACCGGAGATTCCCTGGAATATCTGCACAAGGTGGTTTACGGGCACACCCTGTTCAAGGAGTTGCCGAAGAAAGAAAAGGAAAGTCTTGTGGCCAAATGCAGGGTTATCGAGCTTGAGCCGGGAGCTGCGTTGATCAAACAGGGCGAATTCAACTATTACCTGTACCTGATCGCCAAGGGTTTGGTAGATGTCATCAGCGATGGAGAATTGATTGCTTGCCTGAAGGAAGGCGATGTGGTGGGCGAAATTTCAACGATCGGGCTGGGCATGCCGGTGGCAGATGTTGTGGCGAATACGGATGTTATAGCCTTCGCCTTCCCGGTGGATGAGGTCAATGCTGCGGCCAGGGAACACCTCAAATTTGCCGAACAGATGCAGGAGATCGGTATGCGCAGGATGCAAAAGTCATAACTCAGGTGTTGCCTGAGAGCGAACGTTAACTGGTCTCTTGCAGTGCCTGTTTAGCCTCCTCATAGAGGGACTCCAGACCATCCAGATCAAGCTCTGACAACAAAACACCCCTGTCTTCAGCCAGGCTCTCCATGCTGCGAAAGCGTTTGGAAAACTTGCGATTGGTGTGCATCAGGGCGATCTCCGCATCAATTCCCAGCTTTCGGCCAAGGTTCACCAGGGTAAACAGCACATCCCCGAATTCATCCTCGACTCTTGCAGGATCGGCACCTGAGGCCACTTCATGGCTGAGTTCGGCAAGTTCCTCTTCCATCTTAGCAATAACATCTGTGGCGTTATCCCAATCAAAGCCCACCCTGGAAGCCCGGCTTTGCTGTTTTAAGGCATAGGCAAGGGCCGGGAGGAGAGGAATATCATCCATCAGGCTGTGGCGCTCACTATGCTCCGCATCTTTCAAACTCTCCCACTGGTGTTTCAAATCAGCAGGCCTGGCGTCCTCGAATACGTGCGGATGCCTGTAAATCATCTTGTCGATCAGCGTATCGATAACATCGCCCAGTGAGAACTTATCCTGCTCATCGGCGATGCGGGCGTAGAAGGCGACCTGAATCAAAAGGTCGCCCAGCTCGATCTTCAGCTTCTGCCAATCGTCGTGCTTGGCGGCGTGATCGATCGCTTCGATCACTTCGTGAGTCTCCTCAAGCGTGTAACGACGCAGGGAGGTGAGGGTTTGCTCCTTATCCCAGGGGCATTCCTCACGTAGAACTCGCATAAGAGCCTCTAACTTGTCGAAGTAATTAGACTTATTCAGTATTCGATCTGGCATTTCCCACCTTTGTAACTTGACATAATATACATTATGCGCACTAAAGATAATTAAACTAGGATGGCCTGTGAGGCGTTTTTAGTACTTGAAGGTTACCTCACCCTTCCCGTGGTTTTTTAAATGTGCTGTTGCTGGTCGTTTTGTAAACAATAAGGAGGACGTTACGAATTTGAAAGTACCTAATGATTATTCATTCTGTATTCTGTATGTTGGCTGCTTATGGAAAAGCACGTGAAGATTGCCGCTGCATGGTTGCCATAAAGTTCCGGAGTATCTCTGGGGCAAAAAGAAGGAAGATCGCAGCCGCAGTTGACGACCCTGTACAATCCCCTGCTTCAAAAAAGCCCGGCAAGAAGCCGTACCTGTTTGGTACTCCCAAGGGGAATCGAACCCCTGTTTCCGGCGTGAGAGGCCAGCGTCCTAACCGCTAGACGATGGGAGCATTTTGAAAGGAGCGGGTTTTTACTTCATCGCATCTTCTGAGTCAATGACCCAGTTCCTTTACCTCAGCACTTGTCACGCTATCTTTCGGCCATGATGAATCGAGGTGTCCATATATATTATGCAGCAGCGCTGCTCCTGTTGGCTGGCTGCGCGCATAAAAACCCGGCTGGCATGGACATCATTTCCGACGCCATCACACCTGAAACCCCTGTGCAGAAGATGTCCTCTTTTCCGGTCACACACCACAGAAAAGCCCTGCTCCAGCAGACAAAACCGTCGGAGCTTCTAGCGGGCTTGCCGCCAGAGGACATTGCCCGCATTCAGGCCGAAGCCAAACGCCTTTACCTCAAGCACTGGCCCATTGTTTCCGAGCGCTCCCGATTTGTCCGCGCACGTATCCATGAGGTCATTAACCGCATGGGCGCGCCGACAGAGCTTGAGGTGCTGCCGGTTGTCGAGTCCGGTTACAACCCCTATGCCCTCTCCCACGCCGGGGCCATGGGCCTGTGGCAGATCATGCCCGGAACGGCGCGCTTGCTGGGCCTGCGCAATAAACCTGGCCTCAACGGTCGCCGCGATGTTGTCCGCAGCACTGAGGCCGCCATCCGTTATCTGTTGCAGATGAAGAAACACTTTGGCAACTGGCCTCTGGCCTTCGCCGCCTATCATCGCGGGCCTGGCTCCATACGAAAGAGTTTGCGCAAGCGCCCCTGGAAGCCGCAGGATGGCGTGGATAATTTACCGCTGCCGGGTATTACAAAGGCCTATGTGCGCCATGTCCTGGGCCTGGCCGCCCTCACCCGCATGGGCGCGCTTGAGTTTCCGGCTGCCCACAAAACACAACCACTGATCGTTCAAGGGCCGGTGGACCTGCAACGGCTGGCAAAGGCCTCCGGCATTGACCGGCATGACATCTTCCGATTCAACCCCGAACTAGACTACAGCCAGTATGTAAAGGGCCCGCTTACTTTGCATGTTCCAGAAGACGTTTATCCCGTAGCTCAGCAGAACCTGCCGGACGCAACTCCCAGGAAAGTGCAGATCAGGATTCGCAAGGGCGACAACCTCTGGAATCTGGCCCGCAAGTACGGCGCAAGCGTATCGTTCATCCGCCGTATCAACCCGGGTCTCAAAACACACCTCTCCATCGGACAAAAGTTGATGGTTCCGGCCACCAGACAGTTCCGCGCCTCAACTGCCCTGAATCCACTGCTGTCGAACGGCAGGCGCATCCTCTACAAGGTGCGGCGCGGTGACACGCTGTGGGATATTGCGCAACGCTTCGGAACCTCGACCCGCGCTATCGCCCGCGCCAACAGCCTTAAAGAGAGCACCTATTTGCAGCCCGGCGACAAACTGTGGATTCGCGCCCGCATCCGCCCATCCTGAAAATACTCCCTCTTCTGCTGCTTGGCGCAGTCCTTACGGCCTGCTCCTCCGAGCCGGTCGGAGAAAATCCGGCAACATCTATCAATGCGACACAGGAATCCGCTTATCAACCAGCTAAAGGAGACCGGCTGGTTGCGGCCAGCATTGGTGACGCCTCAAATCTGATTCCGATGATTGCCGGCGATGCCTCCAGCCATGAGATCGCCGGCCAGATGTACCTCGGACTTCTCAAATACGACCGGGACCTCAATGTCGTCGGTCAATTGGCTGAGTCATGGGAGGTATCAAAGGACAACCTCACCATTACCTTCCGCATCCGCCAGGGCCTGAAATGGACGGATGGCAAACCCCTCACCTCCAGAGACTGCGCCTTCACATTGGTCCTGATCCATGACGAAAAAACCCAGAGCGCCTATAAGTCGGATTATGAAAAGGTCGTGCGCTTTGAAACACCCGACGATTCAACCTTCATCGTACACTATTCCGAGCCATACTCTCCCGCCCTGACCTCGTGGATATCGCTTGCAATACTGCCCAGCCACGTATTCGAAGGCGTAAACATCATGAATACGAAACTTTCAAGACAGCCGGAGGCCACCATAGGGCCATATATTTTGTCAGACTGGCAGACCCAGCAGTCCATCACATTGAAGGCCAATGAAGGATACTTTGACGGGCCGGTGTGGATCGCAGAAAAGTTGACCCGCATCATCCCGGATACGGCCACGCAGTTTCTGGAGTTGTCGGCCGGTCATCTGGACATGATGGGGCTGACGCCCATGCAGTATTCCCGCCAGTTCCCGACCAATCCCGATCTGACATCGAATTATCAGCGCTACAAGAATCTCGGCTTCGGCTACACGTATATGGGCTTCAACCTCAAACACAAGCCGTTTGATGATCCACGCGTTCGCGAGGCCATCGCCTATGCCATCGACCGTCAGGAGATCGTCGATGGCGTGCTGCTGGGTCTGGGAGAAATCATCGCCACGCCCTACAAACCCGGCACATACTGGGTGAATGAATCCATCAAGCCGCGCCGCTATCTTGCTGATAAAGCGAAAGAATTACTTGCAGAGTCCGGCTGGAAAGACACGGACGGCGACGGCCTCGTGGACAAGGATGGAGAACCGCTTTCGTTTACGATCCTGACCAATAACGGCAACAAACAGCGCTCCGATACGGCCACGATTATCCAGCAGCGGCTGCGGCAGGTGGGCATTGAGGTCAAGGTTCGCCTGGTTGAATGGTCGGCCTTCATTGAGAACTTTATCAACAAACGCAATTTCGAGGCCGTTATCCTCGGTTGGTCGCTGTCGCCCGAACCGGATCAGTACAGCATCTGGCACTCATCCCAGACCGGTCCCCGCCAGTTCAATTTTCTATCGTATGACAATACCAGGGTTGATGAAGCATTGGTGGCGGCGACACGCACATTCGACAAAGCTGAGCGCAAGCGGTTTTACGACGCCGTACAGGAGGAAATCTACACGGATGTGCCCATTGTCTTCCTCTATGCGCCCTACTCGCTACCCGTCATCCACAAGCGTATTCACGGCATCGATCCGGCTCCGGCCGGCATCGGCCACAACAGTGAACACTGGTTTGTACCCGCCGAATTGCAGCGCTATCAGGTGAAGGCTATTCAGCCCTAGGAGTCCTCTTTTCCGCAACAGCATCCTTGATAATCAAGATACCACCCTTGATCACGATTGTTGAAATGATCACTCCGATAATGAGATCAGGAAACGGCGAGGCCAACACAGCCACCAGTACGCCTCCAAGAATAACCCCTATGTTGGCAATCACATCGTTCTTGGAAAAAATCCAGCTTGCCCTCATGTGGATCTCACCTTCTCTGTGCTTGGAGATCAGCACAAGGCAAAACAAGTTGGCGATGAGGGCAAGAAAACCTACCGATATCATCAGTAACGATTCTGGTTCACTCCCCACGATGAATCTACGGGCAACATCGATGATGACACCGATACCAAGTAATATCTGAACCCCTCCGCTGAACATTGCTGCTTTCACCTTGGCATAAGCGGCCCTGCCAACAGCATACAGGCTGATGCCATAAACGAGGGCATCAGCCAGCATATCCATGGCATCGGCAATCAGGGCTGTTGATTCACTGGCAAGGCCTAAGGCAAATTCAACAACAAACATCAGGGCGTTGATACTGAGCAGTATCAGCAAGACACTTCGTTGCTCCCGGCCTTTTGTCTCTATTTCACATCCACAATCAGACATAACTTGCCACTATCGGTATGCAATCAGTTGGGGCAATGTATCTCATCATCATGGCATGCCGTCTCCGGCTGCAGAGTGGCATGCACTATGCCTTGTTCTTTAAGTGCTTCGAGCAGGGCGGGAAGAATCGAGGTCCAATGCTGCATGCTGGCAATTTGGATATGCGCAGACATGGCGAGTTGACCGTCCGGCAATCGCCATACGTGAACGTGGTGGATACCAGCCACCCCTTCAATCTGTTGCATGGCTTGTTCGGCGGCCCCTGAATCAACGTCTTGCGGCACGCCTTCCATAAGCTCCAGCGTGGTCTCACGCACCAGCCGCCAGCCGCCCCAGGCAAGGATTCCAGCGACAAGGAACGACAGGATTGGGTCAATCGGCATCCAGCCGGTCAAGATAATAATTCCGCCTGCAGCAATGGCTGCGATTGAACCAAGGGCATCGCCTAACACATGCCAATAGGCCGCACGGATGTTAAGATCATGACCGCCGCGAAGCCAATACAACACGGCCAGATTGACCAGTAATCCTATGGACGCCACGACCAACACGACATAACCCTGTACCTCAGGAGGATTCGCAAGCCTTCCTGCGGCTTCCCAGACAATCCAACCGCTTAAGAACCAAAGACCCAGCCCATTCACCTGTGCGGCCAGCACCTTGGCGCGTCCATAGCCATAGGTCATCCGGCCATGGGCCGGGCGGCTGGCGATGCGCTGGGCAAACACGGCCAGGCCCAGGGCCACGGCATCCGAGGCCATATGTCCGGCATCGGCCAGCAATGCCAGCGAGTCGGCTATGAGGCCGCCGGCCAGTTCCACCAGCGCGAATGCCGCCGTTAACCACAATGCGGTGTTCAGCAGGTGGCTGTGCTTAGGATGATTCACGGATTTTGCTTTTGCTGAAGCGTTCATACAGACAGGGCAGGACAAACAGTGTCAACAGCGTGGAGGAAACCAGTCCGCCAACTACAACCGAGGCCAGGGGACGCTGAATTTCCGAGCCGATGCCTGTCGCCAGCAGCAAAGGAATCAGGCCAAAGCCTGCAATCATGGCTGTCATTAACACCGGCCTCAAACGGCTTTCCGATCCGGTGCGAATCGCTTCATCTATATTACACCCGTCCCGCAGACGGCGGTTAATAGCATCGACCAGCACCACGCCATTGAGAACGGCCAGGCCAAACAGGGCGATAAAGCCGATACTGGAAGGCACGGACAGGTATTGACCCGATACTAACAGGGCCAGGATGCCGCCAATCAGGGCCATCGGAACATTGAGCATAATAAGCGCCGCTTGCCCGGCCGAATGAAAGGCGAAGTAGAGCAGCAGGAAGATCAGCAGCAATGATAATGGCACGACGATCATCAGTTTCGCCTGCGCCCGCTGCTGATTTTTAAATTGACCGCCAAACACGATGGTATATCCGGGCGGCAGGTCAATTTCTTGCTGGATACGCTGGTCCAGTTCAGCCACAAGACCACCCATGTCACGTCCTTCAACATTGCTTTGAATGACCACGCGCCTTTGCACATCATCGCGCCGGATCATCGGCGGCCCTTGTTCAACGTCGATGGAGGCTACATCCGCAAGGCGAACCCATGCACCATCCGGAGCTTGCAGGATCAGGCTGCCGATGGCTTCAGCGCTGTCCCTGTAGTTTTTTTTCAGGCGTACGTAGATGTCGTAGCGTTCATTGCCCTTGATCACCTGCCCGGCGGATGCGCCACCAATGGCATCGGCAACCAGTGCCATCACATCATCGACTGGAATACCGTACCGATCCAGCTTGCTGCGGTCAGGGTGAACCACCAGTTGCGCTTCACCCTCAATTTGCTCCATGGCCACATCGCGGGCGCCCTCGACCGTTTTAACCAGCTTTTCGATCTCCCTTCCCTTCCCGGCCAGCACTTCAAGGTCTGGGCCGAACAGCTTGATGGCAAGCTGCGCCTTCACGCCGGAGAGCAATTCATCCACGCGCATGGCAATGGGTTGAGTAAAGGCGATTAGAATACCGGGAACAGCCTCCATCTTTTCGCGCATCAGCTTCTGCAGGGCCATCCTGTTGTTAGCGCTTGTCCATTCAGCGACCGGTTTGAGGCCAACAAAGAGTTCCACATTGGATACCGGTTCCGGGTCGCCGCCAATTTCCGCCCGCCCTGTCCGGGCCGAGACGTAGAGAGCTTCAGGAAAATTATCCATCAGGATTTTCTCCAGTTTTTCACCTACGCCTTTGGCATAGTTCAGGGAGGAAGACGGGGCCAGCGTAATGCGTATGGCCAGTGTTCCTTCCTCCAGTTCCGGCACGAATTCGGTGCCCAGGAAGGGCACAATCGAGAGCGTAAGCACGAAGGCTGCCGCTGCTCCGCCGACCACCTTTTTACGGGTCGTCAGGGCACGCTTAAGCAGGGAGTGATAGGCACGGGCAATCGGTACGAGCACCGGGCTGTCTTTGTGCACAACG
Organism: Zetaproteobacteria bacterium; assembly: GCA_003228735.1. Classification (GTDB taxonomy): domain Bacteria; phylum Pseudomonadota; class Zetaproteobacteria; order Mariprofundales; family Mariprofundaceae; genus SZUA-181. Next base: position 12,582 of record QIFG01000042.1, on the reverse strand, counting down.
CCTTTGGTAAACGCATAGGTCGCCAGCACCGGCATCACAAAAATCGCCACCAGTAAGGATGCAAACATGGCAAAGCAGATGGACAGCGCCATCGGAGTGAACAGCTTGCCTTCCACGCCCTCCAGCGAGAACAACGGCGTAAACACGATCAGGATGATCAGCACAGCGAATAGCACCGGCCGGGCAATTTCCCTGGCAGCCGCAGTCACGCGCAGGGCGATGCCATGATCCCCCTCCTTCACCCTCTCCATGTGTTTGAAGATATTTTCCACCATCACCACAGAGCCATCGACCATCATGCCAATGGCGATGGCCAGCCCGCCCAGGCTCATCAGATTGGCGGAGATGCCGTAATATTCCATGGCCGCCAGCGCAGCCAAAACCGAAATAGGCACCGATAGCAGCACCAGCGTGGCGGCGCGCACATTCATCAGAAACAGGAACAGAATGATGATGATCAGCACAAAGGCTTCCATCAGCGCCTTTTCCACCGTCCATACCGCCTTATCAATCAGATCGGACTGGTCATAGAACGGCTGGATCATAACGCCTTCGGGTAACGCCTTCTGTACGATGTCCAGGCGGGATTTCACATCATCAATGGTTGCCTTGGTGTTGGCGCCGAATCGCTTGAGCACAATACCAACCACCACTTCGCCCAGTTGTTTGATGCCGCCGTCATCCGCGCGCTCGGTCATCGTGACTGCGCCCTGGCGAATTTCGCCGCCAAATTCCACGGTTGCCACGTCACGCACGCGAACCGGCGTGCCGTTTACTGTTTTGACTGGGATCGCAGCAATGGCTCCCAGCCCTTCTTCACCGCTTGGCACCCAGCCCACGCCGCGAATCACCAGCTGCTCATCGCCCTGCGGCAGATACCAGCCGCCTGCATTGCGGTTATTGGCCTCAATAGCTCTCGCGATATCATCGACATGCAGGCTGTATGACAACAGGCGTTCGGGGTTCAGGCGCACCTGATACTGCCGCACCTCTCCGCCGTAGGAGAGAATCTCCGTGACGCCATTCACCGGCATCAGCATCAGTTTAACGACCCAGTCATTCAGGGCGCGCAAGGTCAGGGCATCGTAACCCGCATCAGGGTCCGCCTTCAGAATATACTGAAAAACCTGCCCCAGGCCAGAGGTGTTCGGCCCGATCTTCGGCGTTCCCGCCCAGGCCGGGACGGTCTGGCGCGCATCCTGGAGCTTCTGAAACACCAGTTGGCGGGCGAAATAGATGTCCGTGCCTTCCTTGAATACGACCGTGACAATCGACAGGCCCGTTTTTGATATGGAACGCACTTCCTCGACATCAGGCAGGGCGTACATCACCGCCTCCACAGGATAGGTGATCAATTGCTCCACCTCTTCGGAGGCCAGTCCTTGCGCTTCGGTGTTAATGGTCACCTGTATATTGGTGACATCGGGAAAGGCGTCCAGGTTCAGTTTCGGCACGACAAACATCGCATAACCCATCGAACCCAGTAACAACAAAAGAATCAGAAAGCGGTTGTTGACCGCTGCATCAATCAGTTTTGCAAACATATGGGCGCCCTCAATGGTTGTGTGCTTCAAAGCCGGACTTGGCCAACTCCGAAGCGAGTGCAAATGCACCCTTCACCACCACGCGCTCACCTTCTTTGACGCCCGAAATGAGTGGGACCAGCCCCATGCTGGCTCCACCGATGCGCACCTCACGCCGTTCAAAGTGCCCCGGCTCCTCCTCCACGAAGACGATCAGCTCAGTGCCCTGGCGTTGAATGGCCTGTTGCGGCAAGAGCAGCGCCTTTTCACCACTACCGGCCATGATTTCCGCCTCAACGAACATGCCGGGCTGCAGCGCCCTTTGAGAATTGCCTATTTCCAGACGCACGCCGGCTGTACGGGTGGCGGAATCCAGTTGAGGGTGAATATTGATGACCTTACCCGCGTAATGCTGATTGCTGCCTTTTGGCGTGATGGATGCGGATTGTCCCACCTTGATACCGGCAAGTTGCATGGCAGGAATCCTAGCCTCAACCCAGACCGTTTTTTCATCGGCAATTTGCAACAGACGTGTGCCGGCCGCGATGTGCTGACCTGTACGAAAATCATCCGCTACGATCATTCCAGCGCTCGGAGCGCGGAGTACCAACTGGCCGTAATCACTCTGCTTCATCAACTCATCTATATCCCCGCTTCTCAGGCCATAGGAAGCCAGAGAGGCCCGGTTTGCGGCAAGGCTGGCGTGGACGGCCTGATGGCTGCTTTCCGCCTGTTGAAGGCGGGCCTGGGAGACGATTTTCTGTACTGCCAGACCTTCGACCCGTTTCCATTCCTGCTTGCTCCTGCGATGTTCCGCCTCGGCGCGCAGGAAATCCGCCTCAGCCTGGGCCAGCGCCGTACTGATCAAAGTCACCAGTTTTTGTCCTCTTTTTACATGGTCCCCCAAGCGGACATGGCGGGCATGGACGACGCTATCGACAAGCGTGGTCACATCGGACAGGCGGTAAGCATTAAAAGCCACGGTTCCTGGCGCACGGATAGTGTCTGGCTTGGGCTGAAATTTAACCGTTTCTGTTTGCAGGCCAGCCTGCCTGATCTGGCCAGGGCTCAATTTGACAACGCCTGGTTCTTCGTGCCCCTGTTTCCCATGTCCCTGCTCTTCAGCCATCAAAGGCTGGCTGAATATCATAGCCAGCGTAAAGATTGATATACTAGCCGTAACGCGGAGCCGGGGCGCTTGTGGGACTCTGCGTGTGGCTTTATTTGTGTTGTTGTTAGTAAGTAATGTTTTCATTATTCGGTTCCTTCGAGAATGTATTCTGGGCGGCCGAGCACCTCGGCCAGCCGGATCCGGGCCATCCATGCCTGTTTGATAATGTCAAGCGCAGTCATTCGGGCATCAAGCCCCTGCCTGATGTGAACCACCAGTTCTTCCAGGTCCAGTTCGCCTGCGTCATAGGCTTTCTGTGCGAGATCAATGGTCTCTTGTCCTGTGCGCTGCATGTCCGTTTCAGTGATGCCGGACAGCGCCTGCATGGTATTGGCGTGATTATCGAGCGCACTCCGCACCTCATAGCGCAGCCGCTGCTCCGACCAATCAAGCCCCGTGCGGGTGCGCTCTTTTTCAGCCAGCGCCGACCGGTAAGCCCCCTGATGGGTATTCAATACCGGGAACGGAATCGCAACTCCCAGTTTGATTAAATTTTCTCCTGCCTCACGCCCGGTCATGGCACTGAACGTGATATCGGGGATCCGCTCCACACTGGCCAGATCAGCTTGTGCGCTGGATTGCGCCAGCTTTGAACGCAAGGCTGAAAAATCGGGCCGGGACTCAAGCGCCACCTTGAAAGAGTCTTTTGGCGGCCGCCAGCCTGGCGAAAGCCTGGGAAGTTCCAGACGGGAGAGATTTTCCGTCTCCTGTGTCTTTCCCAAGGCAGTAAAATAACGCTGCCGGCTTTGCGTGAACGCCTGCCTGGCGGTTGTTGTTGCATTCAGCGCGGAACCAAAGGCCGATTGCGCAAGGTTGGCGTCCAGCTGGCTGGATTGACCCACTTCCAATTGCCGGGCGACAGCCTGACTGACTTTATTCAACATCGCGCTTTGCTTACGGCGGAAATCAAGGATCTGTTCCGCATAGTATAGATCAGAAAAGGATCTGGCGGCCTCAATGGTCAGCCGCTGACGTGCCGCTTCTCTGTCCTGGCTGGCTGCATCCAGAGCTGCTTGGGCGGACTGCTCTCTATATCCGCGTTTGCCACCAATTTCGATTCCCTGGGATAAGGTGACGTAGTAATCATTGGATGTGCCGCCAGCGTTCAACCTGCGGCGTTGCGGCTCCAGAGAAAGCTCCGGGTTGTAGGCATAAGAGCCCTGTTCTGTCAGGTTGCCTCTGGCCACTTCAATATTTTGTTCAGCCATTTGCAGCAATGGATGCTGCTCACTGGCAATTTTCATAGCTTCTTCAAGTGTTATCGCATCTGCATGCCACGGTTGCAGGCAGGCCAGCAGCCCGGCATGAAATGCGATCAAATAACGAATACGCACAGTTTCCCCCTGTGATGAGATTTTAAGTTGTGGAAAAGCCGAGGTTCGGCCTCGGAATGCATCAGTCAGATCTACAGCGTAGACCTACTCAGGCATTGAGGAGATGAAACTCATCCGTGCAAATGTTTCGGTGGGCGCTCTATAAGGTGCGGAACGTTTGTGAAGTCCAGAGTAGCAAGTTCATAGCTCGGCTCTGAAACCGATGGAATTGCGTCCAGAATATTTGGTTCGTGCTCGATAAAGACATGGGATGCATGAATCTGGCTTGAATGGTCAATCAGCATATTTTCAGGGCCGTCTGATTCGTTGCCATGCTGAGCAAAGTGGCTTGTGCCGGCATCCAGGCTGTGTATATGGATATCCGTCTCACATGTAAACATGGAAAGCTGCAGAGCCACAAAAGCAACCAGTGCAAAAATACGCATGCCTGCAAGTTATCAGACCAAGGTGGTGTTGTCACAACTCCGAAAGTTATGGATGCAGTATGATATATGCCTTTGTGGACTGAGGCAGAGACCTTTAACATGCCGGGACGATGAAAAAGTATCTGTTCAAAAGACTGGCCGGCATGATTCCCCTGCTGCTCGGCATCACGATCATCTCGTTCGGCATCATGCATGTGGCGCCGGGCGAGCCGGTGGCCGCCGGCCAGGAGTTTAATCCGAAGGTTTCAGCCCAGGATATCGAACGCCTCAGGGTATATTACGGCCTCGACAAACCACTGTACGAGCAGTACTGGAACTGGCTGCAGCGCCTTGCCGTGCTGGACTTCGGCGAATCATTCTCGTCCGATCACCGCCCGGTGCTGGACAAGATCACTGAGCGGCTGCCCATCACCATCTGGATCAATGTGCTGGCCATGGCCTTTATCCTGCTTGCAGCCATTCCAATCGGTATATTTTCCGCAGTTTTCCGAAACTCGGGGCTGGACAGGTCGCTGACCGTCTTCGTCTTCATCGGCTTTGCCATTCCCTCTTTCTGGCTCGGCCTGTTATTGATGTATGGATTCGGTGTACAATTGAGCTGGCTGCCGATCTCCGGCATCCATGATTACGACTGGCAGCAGATGGGCTTCTGGGAGGCGCAACTTGATCTGGCCCACCATCTGATCCTGCCCGTGTTCGTTTCCGCGATTGGAGGACTGGCCGGCATGAGCCGCTTCATGCGTTCCGGCATGCTTGAGGTCATCCGCTCCGATTACATCACCACGGCCCGCGCCATGGGCATGGCCGAGAACACCATCCGTTACCGTTACGCGCTGAAGAACGCCATGCTGCCGATCATCACGCTGCTCGGCCTGTCGGTGCCCGGCCTGATCGGCGGCTCGGTCATCGTTGAGCAACTGTTCTCGATTCCCGGCATGGGTCTGCTGTTCTATGAAGCTGTTTTATCCCGTGATTACCCGCTGGTCATGGGCATCACCGTTATCGGCGCTGTACTGACGCTGATGGGCAACCTGCTGGCCGATCTTTCCTATGCCTGGGCCGATCCGCGTATCCGCCACGGAGGAGAAAAGTGAACCACCAAGACAAAAAGGCAGCCCTGCCGTTTGGACGCACGCAAGGGCGCCCGAAGGGTGAGGGGCAAGATGTCCCGAATCACACGAAGGCACAAAGACAAAACAGCAAGGAATTTTCACTTGGTGTCTTGGTGTCTTTGTGGTTAAACCATCCCTTACTGTTTGTCGGCGGTGTGATTGTAGCCATGGTTGCCGTTCTAGCCGTATTTGCGCCGCTGATCGCCCCGTACGACCCTGCCGCCATCAATGTGAAGGCTATCCTGCTGCCGCCGTCCTGGGAGCACTGGTGCGGCACAGACACCTTGGGCCGCGATGTCTTCTCCCGCATGCTGTTTGGCGCACGCGTGTCGCTGGCTGTCGGCTTTGTGGCCGTCGGCATCGCCATTGCCATCGGCGTGCTGCTGGGCGCGCTGGCAGGCCATCTGGGCGGCTATGTTGATTCCGGCATCATGCGCGCCACCGATATGGTGCTGTGTTTCCCCACATTCTTCCTGATCCTGGCCGTCATCGCCTTTCTGGAGCCTTCGATCTGGAACATTATGATCGTCATCGGCCTGACCTCATGGATGGGCGTGGCGCGTCTCGTGCGGGCCGAGCTTCTATCCCTGCGCGAACGCGAGTTCGTGCTGGCGGCGAAAAGCCTTGGCGTTTCAGGCTTCAGGCTTGTCTGGGGTTATCTTCTGCCCAATGCGATGGGGCCGATTCTCGTCTCCGCCGTGCTCGGCATTGCAGGCGCAGTCCTCGTTGAATCCGGCCTGTCTTTCCTTGGTCTTGGCGTTCAGCCGCCCGATCCTTCATGGGGCAACATCCTCACCGAGGGCAAGGACAACATTCAGATTGCCTGGTGGCTGTCGTTTTATCCGGGTCTGGCCATCCTGATTACCGTGCTGGGCTACAACCTGCTTGGCGAAGGCTTGAGAGACCTCACCGACCCACGATTACAGGGTCGAAAGTGAACGAATATAAAGACATTCGATACATGAAGAAAGCTCTGCAACAGGCGGAAATTGCATCGAATAATGGTGAAGTTCCCGTGGGTGCCGTACTCGTGCTTGAGGACGGCCGCGAATTCGCCGCACACAACGCACCGATCAGCGAAAACGACGCCAGTGCGCATGCCGAAATGCGCGTGATCCGTGCCGCCTGCAAGTCCGTGGAAAACTATCGCCTGCCCGACTCGACTCTCTATGTGACCCTGGAGCCGTGCCTGATGTGCTGTGGCGCCATCATCCATGCCCGCATCGCTAGAGTCGTCTACGGCGCAACAGACCCCAAAACCGGCGCAGCTGAATCTCTATACCAAGCACTAAGCGATAAACGACTTAATCACCAACCTGATATCACAAGCGGCGTCCTAGCCAATGAAAGCGGCAAGCTGTTAAAGTCTTTTTTTCAGGATCGAAGAAGTCACTGAGTGTCCGCTTTTGGCTGCCAAAAGCATTAAAAGACCATTTGTCAGCGCCTTGGTCGCCTGAAATCTTTGCGCACGTGCTCAACTTTGGTTTTGATAACGCAGTCCTCTACATGATCGTTGATTAGCCCCATTGCTTGCATGAAGGCATATGCCGTGGTCGATCCGACGAATTTCCAGCCTTGCTTTTTTAGGTCCTTCGATAGGGCAAGCGATTCCGCGGAGGTCGATGCGGTTTGTGGTTTTGCAAGCTGCTTCTTATCAGGTTCGTAACGCCAGATGAAGGCTGCTAGCGAGCCCTCCTGTTTGACGATTTCCTGAGCCCGCCTTGCATTGTTAATGACCGCCTCAATCTTGCCACGATGGCGTACGATACCTTCGTCCTTGAGCAGGCGATCAATGTCATTCTGAGTGAAACGCGCTACCTTGTCGAAATCGAAAAAATGGAACGCTGCACGGAAATTCTCGCGCTTAGCAAGGATGGTACGCCAACTCAGTCCGGATTGAAAACTCTCCAGACTCAATTTCTCAAATAAGCGAGAATCATCGCTAACTGGAAAGCCCCACTCGGTATCGTGGTAGGCCAGAAATTCCGGTGCGGCACCGCACCAGTGGCAGCGTGATTTACCATCGGGGCCCACTATCGTCGCGCTCATGTGCCTACTCTTTGTATCAGAATTACGGGGTGATTACTCAGCCGAGAAGAAACTTTAGTCGTTCATCAGTTATTGATGGCGTAATTTCAAGGATTTCAGCGCTTACAACATTTTCCGCTACAAACGGATCGTCGTTCACCCTGCTTTGAATACCTGACAGCGACGTATTATGCGCGACAATCCCACCGCCCAAATTAGGCTGAAGGCTGCCGACCAACAAAAATACGCCGTCATCAAAACCGCGCTTGATCCATTCTTTGTGACCTTCCATGAATTGGCTGGCTTGGTCTTTGTTGCCAGAAAATGTAAGTAGTACGATAAACATCGGGTTTTTTCTCCTATAAACTTGGGTTGGATGAGTGCTCAGCCTGCGCGGTGCTTTCCGTGGACGATCTCAGCCAGTCGCACATCAGCTTTACTTCCTGTTTGATGAATTTCTCATCGTGAAAGGCATTCGCCAGCGTGGCAACACCCTGACTGCGGGCGAGAAGATGCATCGCCAACTCGTCGGCATCTGTCTTGCGGCCAAGCAGTATGAATTGCCTGCACAACCAGGTCCGAAACAGCGTAAATAGCTTATTTGCCTCAGCTTGCGAGCCGTGATTCAGCTTCGCAAGTTCAGAGCACAGCGTACCAACCGGACATCCGTAACGTTTTATCTTGGCCCTGTTGCCGATCAGGATATGGATAAAGCTCAGAATGCGATCCTCGGGGGTTTTCCCTTCGATTTCCCACTGATCCAACATTTTCCGGGTATTCGCCAGACGCACATGAATCACGGCATCCAGAATTTCATCCTTGGATTTGAAGTGGTGGTAAAAATTTCCACGCGAGATTTTTACGGCATCCGCAATGTTCGAGAACGAGGTGTGCTCGTAACCCTGCCGATAAAACAACTGGTCGGCAGCTTCAACAATGTGATTGTGTGTTGTCTTCTCACTCATAAAACAGCCTCCAGCTTAAGTTTCTTCACCCCGATAAAAGGGATAGTCAGTGTAGCCTGCTTCGCTGCCTCCATAGAAAGTGGATGGATCGGCCTCGTTTAACGGTAGTTTCTCCCGATATCGTCGCACCAGATCAGGATTGGCCACGAATGGAATCCCGAAAGCAACCAGATCCACTGCACGGCTACTAAGCGCTGTTTGGGCACGCACAGGATCATAGCCGTTGTTAGCGATATACGGACCTGCAAACTTCGAGCGCAGGGTACGATAATCCACCGCGCTGGCCTTTGTCATCATGTCGCCTTCGAGTACATGCACATATGCCAAGCCTCGCGAACTTAGCTGCTCAACGAAATAACCAAAGTGCGCTTGGGGATCAGAATCAGACATCGAATTGAAGCTGTTCTCGGGGCTCAAACGCACGCCTACGCGCTGCGCGGACCAAACCGAACACACCGCATCAAGGATTTCGTTCAATAGGCGCATGCGATTCTGCACGCTGCTTCCATACGCGTCGGTTCGGTGGTTACTGCCATCGCGCAGAAACTGATCGATGATATAGCCATTGGCGCCATGTACTTCCACGCCATCGAAGCCCGCGCGCTTGGCCGTCTCAGCACCGCGCTGGAATTGCGCAACGATATCTGGAATTTCTCGGGTATTGAGTTCGCGCGGTATCATAAAATCCTTCATTCCGGCATAGGTGACCGCCTGCCCCATCGGCCGCAGTGCCGATGGCCCCACAGGCGTGGCATTGTTTGGCAGTAAGCTCGGGTGGGAAATCCGCCCGCAGTGCTGCAGCTGAACAAAGAGATGGCCACCGTCCGAGTGCACCGCATCGGTCATCCGGAGCCAGCTTGCCGCCTGTGCATCAGTGTAAACCCCCGGCGTGAAGGGATAGCCCACGCCCTTTGCTGAGACAGGAGCGGACTCGGTAACGACCAGACCCGCGCTGGCGCGTTGTTGGTAGTAGGTCACCATCATGGGCGACACAACTCCGTTTTCATCAGCGCGATTACGCGTCATTGGTGCCATGACCATCCGATTGGCGAGCGTAAGGTCGCCTAACTGAAACGGCTTAAACAAATCTACAGACATAAATATCTCCTTCGGTCTGACTCAGCAAGAGTAGGATGACCGTCCTAATCAAGTTCCAAAGTAGGATGACCGTCCTACTTTGTCAAGGGTCAAACAGGGTCAAACTTTAGGAGGCCCCAATTGGAAATTACATCCTGTAAAATGGAAAGGGTTTTACTGCTTATAGAAGGACAAAACTAAATGCCCGCTTTCGGCTGCCAAAAGCATTCGTTTAATGATTAACTGAGAGCTTGGGGTTAAGTCTTGCAGCGTAGCATTTAGACGCAAAACCTTTGGTGGGCATTTGCAATTGTGATTTCTGCCAAGCGCCCTAAGGAAATATCACGAACTGTGGCAACACACTCAGCCACATTGCGGACATAGGAAGGCTCGTTGCGTTTGCCGCGGAAGGGTTCCGGGGTGAGATAAGGCGAATCCGTCTCAATCAGCAGTGCATTAACAGAACCAACACTTTGCCTTACACTTGACCAGTTCAGATGACCCATCTACCATTAACTGGACAGTTGCAGGAGATTGCCATGAAAACCATGCCCATCAGTGAGTTCAAGGCGCATGCATTACGCATTGTAGATACCATTTCCAAAACCAAAGAACCTGTCGTCATCACCCGCCGGGGGAAACCGTTGGCAGAGGTCGTTCCCTACACGAGCGATACAGGATCGGCCAAGCCGGGAAAGCTGGCTGACACGCTGGTGTTCGAGAAAGACATCATCTCACCGTTGGATGAGGAGATGTGGGAAGCGTGCCGGTAAACGTCAGAAAGTATGTGCTGGACACCCATGTCTGGATTTGGTGGCACATGCAGCCTGATTGCCTATCCGCCAAAGCACGTAAAACCATTGGGGACGTTTCCCGATACGACGAATTGCTGCTATCCGCCATCTCGCCATGGGAATTCTGTAAATTGTTGGAGAAAGAACGGCTCGGCATCAGTTGCGATGCGCAAGACTGGCTTGATGCAGCGCTGGACATGCCCAAGCTGCGGCTTGTTCCTATAAGTCCAAAGCTGGCTTACCAGTCAACGGTGTTGCCACAACCCTTTCACAGTGATCCTGCCGATCAGATTATCGTGGCTACAGCACGGGAAGAAAACGCCGTCCTGCTAACCAAGGATCATCGCCTGCTGGAATACAGGCACGTTCGATCCATTTGGTAGCAGAAACTCGAAAAAACTATATCTTACCGTCTGCTTTCAATGTGTTGATAAGCTCCTCATTGGAAATCGTTGGCCCCTCTTCTCTAGATTCAAAAGCAGCCAAGTCCTCCTGATCCTCTAATTAGTCCATGACGAATCAACCCGAATCTTCGGGAAGCATTCTGACTTGTTGCTGAGGCCAGATATTCAGGCGGCACGTTGCGTACTTTAGCAATGCACTCAGCCACATTACGAACATAGGAAGGCTCGTTGCGCTTGCCGCGGAAGGGTTCCGGGGTGAGATAAGGAGAATCCGTTTCGATCAGCAGCATATCCTCCGGCACCTTGGCTGCGACCCCGCGCAGTTCTTCATTGCGCTTGAAGGTGACGTTGCCGGTGAAGGAAATGGACATATTCATGTCGAGCGCTGCCTGCGCTGTTGGCCAGTCCGAAGAAAAGCAGTGCATGATGCCGCCGCAGTCAGAAATCCCCTCATCAGCCATCACGCGCAGCACATCTTTATCCGCATCGCGGTTGTGGACGATCACGGGCTTGTTGAGCGCCTTGGCGGCCTGGATATGAGTCCGGAAACGCGCCTCCTGCTCTTCGGGGCTGACACGATGGCGGAAGAAATCCAGCCCCGTCTCCCCTATCGCCACACATTTCGGATGATCGGCAAGCTCGCATAGCTGATCTACGGTCGGCTCTGCATCAACCTCATGGTTCGGGTGCACGCCGACGCTGAAATAAACATTGTCCCGTGATTTGGCCAGAGCCTGCAATCGAGGCAGGTGATCGAGATCGACGGCTACGGAGACAAGCCACTGGCCGCCTGCCTGCGCAAAGCGCTCAAGCACCACATCCCGATCGTCATCGAAGTGATGAAAATCGAGATGGCAGTGCGTATCGACAAGTTTCAGCTCACGCCCCCATGATGGTCTTGAGATGCGCCAGGGTGACGTGGTGCAGGTTGTCCAAGTTGAGTGGATTCTCGATGACGAAGATGTTCTTCGCATCCGGATCGCCGAATTCGGAAACAACAAGATCGGCCCCGGTAAAATCATGCATATGCGTGTAATCGTTAATCGCCACCACGCATTTGAGCCCTGCTGCATGCGCCGCCAGCCAGCCATTGCCGGAATCCTCCAGCGCCAGGCAATTATCGGATGAAATGCCAAGCTCCTGCATGGCATAGAAGTAGATGTCCGGCGCCGGCTTCTTGGCCGGCACGATATCGCCCGCCGCCAGCACGGCGAATTGCTTGAACCATTCAGAGCCAAGCGAGTGCTCAATCAATGCATCGAGTGCGGATGGTGTCGTTGTTGTGGCCACGCTTAGCGTGATGCCTGCATCATAGGCTTCGGTGAGCAGGCGTTTGACTCCAGGGCGCAGCGGAATCTCACCGCTGGCAATCAGGCCTTGGTAATGCTCGGTCTTGCGCGCATGCAGCCTGGCGATTTCCTCATCCGGCAAGGGTTCCAGATCACGCCGCTGATAGTCGAACTTGATGCGCTCCTTGCCGCCGGTGACGGCCAGAAGTTCACCGTAGGTCGGCACATCCCAGCGCCTGTCCATACCGGCCTCCTCGAAGGCCAGGTTGAAGGCCACCCTATGTCCATCGCGCTCGGTGTCGGCCAGGGTGCCGTCCACATCCCATAACAGGCATTTCAATTCAGCCATCATTCGCTCCTCTTACTCCATTTTTGGGCTCTTCCCCTGATCGTGTGGGTAACGTGATTACTGGAGGTTATGCTATGGGGCATGAGAGACAAAGCACTTTACACACAGATA
>QIFG01000043.1 GCA_003228735.1 Zetaproteobacteria bacterium | reverse complement strand
CCGAAGAGCGTCGGGCTGCCGGGCGATTGCTGAAGCGTTTACCCTGGCGGCCTGTCATGCATTTCCGCCCCAGACAGCTCAAGCATGTGGTGCGGCTGCTGCGAAAAGGGAAGCGCGGCCAGGCCGTTGATATCCGCACGGATGATATGCGCGGCGAAACGCAGATTCTGGTGCTGGCAAAAAATCGCGAAGGCCTGTTTGCTGGCCTGACTTCAGCGATTGCGGCTGTCCATATTGAAATCGTTGCCGCCCATGCCTTTGATATCAGGGAAGGCCAGGTGCTGGATGTGTTTCATGTACAGGATGCAGGCAGAAAGCCGATGCGGATTGAGAACGATATCGAGCGCTTGAAGGCCCGCATTGAGAAGGTGTTGGAAGGCGCTCATTTTGAGCCGCCGACTGAGGTCATGAAGGTGAATGTACTGATGCGGCGGCTGCCGGTAGTGGTGCGCGAACTGCCTTTTGCTTCCAGCCGGCAGACGGCTATCCAGGTGTCTGCGGCCGACCGACCGGGGCTTCTGGCCGAATTGTCCCATGCCATTGCCACTGCCGGAGTGGACATACGCGGCGCTTCGATATCAACATTTGGTGAAAAGGTGGTCGATGTGTTCTTTCTGGCAGACAGGCAGGGGAATCCGCTGCATGCTAAAGCTGTTGATGATGTCTTTAACAGGTTGCAGCAGGTGGCGGAACTTCCGGAGGACTCATGAGGTGGCTCAATAATAAATTCGGTCACAAGAAGGACGGTTTTGTGCTGGCGCTATCCGGTGGCGGAGGGCGGGGGCTGGCCCATCTTGGCGTGCTGGAGGTGCTCGAAGAGCATGATCTGAAGCCCGACGCCATTGTCGGCACAAGCATAGGCGCACTATTCGGGGCTATGTATGCGCTCAATCCGGATGCCGTGGCTGTACGCAAACGCGTGCTGGAATATATACGGTCCGATGACTTTCAGGGGCTGGATCTACCCATACTGGAGGAAAGTGACGCCCAGGACGACAGCTGGCTGTCCAGGCTGAGTTCCGCGGCGAGGCAAAGCATCCTGTATGCCAGGGGGCTGACGGACATCGCCTTTCTGGATGTGCAGATACTCATTGATATCGTCGAGGCCCTGTGCCCTGAGGGTCGTTTCAGGGACATGCGGATTCCATTGCATGTCACAGCCACCAGGTTTCCTGGCGGGGAGTGCCATATGTTTTCAGGGGGGGCTTTGTCCCGGTCCCTGGCGGCGAGTATGGCGATCCCGGCTGTATTCAATCCGGTGGAGATCGATGGAGAGATGTATCTGGATGGCGGCCTGGCCTCGGAAGTGCCCGCTGCAGAGGCGCGTATGATTGCGAGTGAGGATCAACTGGTTGTCGCCGTGAACACCGGTGCGCGGCCCGACCCCGATCATCCCCCGGCCACTGTCATGGGCATGCTGGATTGGGCGGCCGGGATAAAATCCCTGTATCTGAGGCGCCATGAGAAGGCCCATGCCGATGTGTTGATTGAGCCACTGGTTGGATATACCCAGTGGCATGATTTTGCCGAGCCGGAGCGCGAGGTCGCCAAAGGCCGGGAGGCGGCCCTTGAGGTGTTGCCGGAGCTGAAGCGGTTGCTGAAAGCATGAGCCCTTATCACTGGGACTTTTCCACGCCCGAGCAGGTGCTGGGCATGATCGGCTCGGTTCTGATTCTGGGGGCCTATATGCTGACGGTAACCCGGCCGGAAAAACTGGCCTGGTATTGCTCGATCAGCCTGGCCGGCGGTCTTGTGCTGTTTGTTGTCGCGCTGATTTATCACAACCTTGGCCTGATCGTGCTGGAAGTTTTCTGGGTTCTGATCAACGCCTGGGGGCTTTGGAGGGCATATCGCCTTGCAGGTTGACCGGGCAGTTGTGCTGGCCGCAGGCCTCGGCACAAGATTGAAGTGGCTGACGCGTCATTGTCCCAAGGCTCTGGTCGAGGTGGCGGATCAGCCGATGATTGCGCATGTGCTGCGGCAGTTGGTTTCCCAGGGGGTGCGCGATGTGGCCGTCAATGCGCATTACCATGCCGATCAGTTGATTCAGGCACTGGGGGATGGCTCACGCTTTGGCCTGCGTATCCATATCAGCCATGAGGATGTACTGCTGGATTCAGGTGGTGGCGTGGCGACGGCATTGCCGGTGCTGCCGGGTACGGGCCTGTTTGCCGTACACAACGTGGATGTGCTCGCTGATGTCGATCTGTCGCGCCTGGCCGCCTTCTGTCCTTCTGGCGGCGGCTGTCTGGCACTGGTGGAAAATCCCTCCCATCGCCCGCAGGGAGACTTTGATCTTGCCGGCCACAGGATTGTGCGTACCCGCAAAAAGGAACACCGCTATACTTATGCCGGCGTGGCCGTATTTGATGCTCTCGCATTTGAGTCTTATTCGCAGGGCGATATCTTTCCGCTGATGACGGTATTGCAAAGCCTGATAGACAGGGAACTATTGTTTGGCGTGGTGCACCGGGGGGGCTGGCTCGATATCGGCCGGCCGCGCGATTTGATACGGGCAAGAAAACTCATCGGGGGCGCCGGATGATCCGGGCTGGCGAGAGGTTGCTGCTGTGGCTGATGATCGCGGCTGTCGTGGCCGGCTTTGGCGCAGGCTATGTCGGTGGCGAGGCCATGGTTTCGGTCAAATGGCTCGGCGATCTGTTCCTGACCGCACTGAAGATGCTGATCGTTCCCCTGGTGGTGGCCAGCGTGATCACTGGCGTGGCAGGGCTTGGCGATGTGCGCAAGCTTGGGCGCCTGGGCGGCATCAGCGTCGCTTACTATGCAACGACAACCTTTATTGCCGTCTCCATCGGGCTGCTTATGGCGAACCTGTGGCGGCCCGGTGTCGGTGTGCCGCTCGGTGATATGCAGGCGCCCTCACGCGCGCTGGGGGATGTCGGCATTACCGACCTGATCCTGTCGCTCGTACACCCGAACATCATTGCCGCCGCAGCCGAAATGAAGCTGTTGCCGATCATCGTTTTCTGCATCGCCTTTGCCGCCGCCCTGTCCATGCTCGGTGAACGCGGCGAAACAGTATTGCGCTTTTTCGAAGGCCTGAACGAGGCCATGATGAAGATGGTTGGATGGATTATGTGGTTTGCGCCCATCGGCGTATTCGCCCTGATCGCCAGCAAGCTCGGCGAAGCCGGTGGCGGTGACGCCTTCTTTGCACAGCTTGCCGGTCTGGCGAAATATGCGCTGGCAGTGATTTCGGGCCTGCTGATCCATGCTGCTTTTCTGTGCTCCGTGCTGCTGTTTATTGCGCGCCGTTCGGTGGCCGAATACCTCGGACATCTGGCCACGGCATTGATGACTGCATTTTCGACTGCCTCATCAAGCGCCACGCTGCCGTTGACGATGGAAGGCGTGAAGATGGCGGGTGTGCCCAAGCCTGCACGCCGTTTTGTGCTGCCGCTGGGTGCAACCATCAATATGGACGGCACGGCATTGTATGAGGCCGTGGCGGTGCTGTTCATCGCCCAGGCCATGGGCATTGATTTGACCTTCGGCCAGCAGATGATTGTGCTGGTGACAGCCACCATGGCGGCCATCGGTGCGGCCGGTATTCCTGAAGCGGGGCTGGTGACGATGGTGATTGTGCTGGAGGCCGTGGGTCTGCCGCTGGAAGGCATCGGCCTGATTCTGGCCATCGACTGGTTTCTGGATCGCTGCCGTACGACGGTCAATGTCTACGGCGATGCCGTTGGCGCTGCCGTGGTCGGCAGGCTTACCGGGAATAATGCAGGAAGCGAAGGGAGTAGAGATTGAACACAGGCGATGGTTTTTCTGTTTATCTTTTTCTGGGTGCTGTTCATCGGCGTACGGTTGGCGATTTTTTCCATCAATATGGATATTGCGGTCAAGAAACGGATATGGCCGATAGCCATCATCGGCCTGGGGTGTGCGCTGCTTGGTCTGGCTGTTGAACTTTCCCGTCAGAGGTTATTACGCCCTTGTGCCTGCCGTTGCGGCGATCATTTTTACAAACCTGAGAGGTTTCTACTTTTGTGAGGCATGCGGGCGGATGCTTGCCCACAAAAAAATCCTTTCAGCACCTGAAAAGTGCGCAAAATGCGGCGCAGAATTAAACCGTTGATTTGGCAGCAATCAGAACTCAGCAACTCATGCCTGACCCGGTTATCCTTTTGCGGCTTAATATGCAATTTGGTGGAATAGATATCCATCTACAGGAGGGAAATATGTGGAATACCAATTACTCATATTTCCTTAGTTGGGCTTCTTGGGGTGATGCAATGACCATTGAGATGCAGCGACGAATGCTCTACACCCCTGTCTTTCACATAGACACGAACTTGATCAACGCCCGGGGCAATCTGGAAGCAATGAACAAAATAGAAAGATGGGCGGAAGAGGAGCTGATACTCGTAAATATGTCCGGGGTAAGTTTCAAGGAGGCACAGGCTGGTGGCGACCTTGCGCGAACAAAAAAAGCGCTGTCCCAAATTTTCACCTTAACTGACGAGAACATAAATCCCAGCGATCCGGTTTACGGGAAGATCGAAGCCGCCCTATTCCCTGAAGGTGCCAAGACGGACAACGAACGTAATGACGTTAAGATCGTCTACGAAGCTGCGCACTATGCGGCGATCTTAGTAACGCGCGACGGATGTTCAAAAATTCAACCGGGTGGGATCCTTGGAAACCGCGACAAGCTTAAGGACGTTGTGAAGATTCTTTCCGATTCCGAGGCCGTGGTGTTCATCTGAACGAAGATTGCTGAACGCGACGATTTCAATCGACGAGTAAACCGGAAATTTGGTGTTGCTCTTCCAGAGTGGACAGGCAAAGATTGATTACGGTACTCAACCCGGCGCTCCGCTGAACTTTGACGGTGGGCACCACTTGTAGAATCAGGAGGAATTGAAATGGAAGCCCCTAATCTGCTGCCCGTATTAGTGAAGTTGCTTCGGGAAAAGAACGCTGGAATAACTGAAGAGGCCATAAATAAATACATAATTATAAAACCATGTGTCGCAGTTGGTGTTTTTTCGGGATTCTGTTTTTTTCCGGCCAATTTTTTCAGCCCGTTTATAGTCCCCTTAAACCTTTATTTCTCAACATTTAACCCGGTATTCCCCATTTTCCCCCTGGACTCCCCGGATATGTAGAAGCATCTGCCGCTTCACAGCCCTTGCCTGCATACATGAAAAAGAAAAAAAGGAGCCACAACCTCTCGTGACTCCTTGATATCAGTGGTGGCCAGGGACGGAATCGAACCGCCGACACGAGGATTTTCAGTCCTCTGCTCTACCAACTGAGCTACCTGGCCATAATTGACGGAGCGCGGTTTATACTGTCATAGCGCCCCGGATGCAAGCACGATGTGAACCTTCAGCCGCGCATGCGAATGCACGCAAAATGCCCTGCGGTGCGTTTGCGCGACCGCAAGGCAGGCCAATGCGTTTGTTTACTCAGAAATCGATACGATAATGCGGGTCCAGCCAGCATTTCGGGAGGGCTTCAGCGGACGGAAATTCCAGACCCGCCTTGTCCGCCTTCACAATATCCCCAACCTCTTCACCGGCCTGGAATCTGACGTCGACCTGTGCCTCATTGGGATCGAACAGCGCGTGCAGATTCTGCACCTCTACAAGACCACCACTCTTTGTGTCTTTTAGAAACATCATCGCCTCCTTTTGCCGGAATCTATGACGAGTATAGCAGGCTCAGGCAGCAATACGGCCGTCAGGGATTATATGTGAAAATGCGCTTACGGTAGAAACGCAGTTCCTCAATGGACTCGCGGATGTCATCCAGCGCCAGATGCGCTGCCTTCTTTGCCGGAGGCTCAAAGCCCGGATACCAGCGCTTGATCAACTCCTTGATGGTGCTGACGTCGATGTTCCGGTAGTGCACGTAGGCTTCCACTTGTGGCATATAACGCACCAGAAAGCGCCGATCCTGATGGATGGAGTTGCCGCACAGCGGAGAGCTTCGCTCCGGCACATATTTCCGGATGAAGTCCAGCGTCTGCTTTTCTGCCTCAGCCAGACTGACCTTTGATTTCAGCACGCGTTTACTCAGGCCGGAGGCGCCATGGTGCGTGGTGTTCCACTCATCCATGCCATCAAGCACGGCCTGGCTGTTATGGATGGCAAGGCTGGGACCTTCGGCGATGACGTTCAGGTCCTTGTCGGTGATGATGGTGGCGATTTCAAGAATGGTGTCGGTTTCAGGATCAAGCCCTGTCATCTCCAGATCCATCCATACCAGATGCTGCGTATTATCCGTTGCCATCGCCTGACTCTATATTAGGCGCAGGCCGATGGCATTAGCCAGCCTGGCCGTCTCCTGCTCGGCAGGGGAGAAATGTATGGCGTGAATGTCCCAGGCGCGGCGCACAGGATAATGCCTTCTCAGGCGAGTGAAGGCCTGCGCCAGGGCCTCGTTCCCCAAGTTGCCGCACGATTTGAACTGCCGGTCATCCTCTGCGATGTCATACAGTTGCGCGACGGCGCTTTGCAGATTGCTCCAGATATCATTTGTTGCACTGATTTGGAGCGCCCCGTCTTTCGCTTTCGGCAGATGATCATCCATGTCCCAGACGGGCTCGATGCCAAGGTGGCGGCACAGGGCATTGTGCACGTACTGTGTGTTGGCCGCCTTACCGTCAAGTGAGTGGCCGGCGATATGCGGCGTGGCCAGCACCACACGCGGATGTGTCAGCAGGCGGCGCGAGATATCCGGCTCATTTTCCCAGCAGTCGAGTACAGCGAAATGATCAGAATTCGCATCCAGCCAGTTGGCCAGGGCTTCATTGTCCACAACGCCGCCGCGCCCGGCATTGATGACGCCTCTTCCCTTGAAATGTTCGAGTGCGGTCTGGTCAATCAAATGAAAAGTCGGATCGCTGCCATCAAAGGTCAGCGGTGTATGCAGGCTGATGACATCGGCTGTCTGCAGCATCCCGTTCAGTTCCACGAAGCCCTTGGCGCCTTCCTGGCGCGCCCGTGGCGGATCGTTGAGAAGCACGTTCATTCCCAGTTCCCGGCATACCTTCTCGAAACCGCCGCCAATTCGCCCGGCGCCGATGATGCCGATGCA
Source organism: Zetaproteobacteria bacterium (assembly GCA_003228735.1). Classification (GTDB taxonomy): domain Bacteria; phylum Pseudomonadota; class Zetaproteobacteria; order Mariprofundales; family Mariprofundaceae; genus SZUA-181. The sequence continues at coordinate 31,610 of QIFG01000043.1, read as the reverse complement.
TGTTTCCGGCATCGAAATCAGATCATGCCTGTGCAATTCGAGCAGTGCCGCCACCATGTATTCGAGGACGGAGGCGGTGGATGAGCCTGCGGCATTGGCATGGGCGATACTGTTTTTATCCAGCCATGCCTTGTCGTAGTGGTCATCACCGATGGTCGCCGTGGCGGCAAAGCGCACAGGCGTTCCTTCCAGCAATTCGGCGTTCACCCGGGTCGATGATCGTGTCAGCAGGATATCGGTATTCATCAATGCTTCGTGGTTGATTTGGCTGTGTTCCAGCACGTGCAGGGATACATCCAGACCGGGCAGGGAGGAAAAGGCGGACTCCACTCCCCAGATGTGGGAATCGGCGACGATATTCAGCCTGCCGTTTTTCTCGGTCATCTAGGGCCTGCCAACACTAATTCAGTCCTGTTGAATGCGGTTGATCAGCGAGGTGGTCGAATGGCCTGCAACAAAGGGGATTGTGGTGACATGTCCGCCCCAACTCATGACTTCTTTGGCGCCGACAATGTTGTCCAGTTCATAATCGCCGCCCTTGACCAGCACATCAGGTTTCAGTGCTTCGATGAGTTCCAGCGGCGTGTCTTCCGGGAAGGGAACGACCAGATCCACAGGCTTGAGTGCAGCCAGCATGCAGGCCCGGCTGTCCAGTTCGTTCAGCGGGCGTCCGGCACCTTTCAGCCGCTTGACAGAATCATCATCATTCAGGCCGATGACAAGAATGTCGCCAAGTCTTTTTGCTGCCGAAAGGTAACTGACATGGCCGGGATGCAGGATATCGAAACAGCCGTTGGTGAAGACGATACGCCTGCCGTTTTTGCGCCATGCCCTGATTTGTTCTTGCGCCTCCGGCAAGGGGCAATAAGAGGAGATGTCCGTCAAGGCTCGATGCGCAACTGATTGTCGACAGCGGCTACGCCGCTGACGGACAGGGCCAGATTCTTGGCGCGATAGCGCTGCTCGTCATCTTTTACGAAGCCTTGCAGGTAAACAACGCCATCCACTGTTTCAACATGAACGGAGAAGCCGGAGGTTATGGGATCGTCCAGCAGCCTGGACTTGACCCTGGTGGTGATCCAGCTGTCGGAAATCAGGCTGTTTGTGCTCGGTTTGCCCAGTTTGACCTGAGAGTGCACAGTCTTAACGCCCTTGAAGGAGCGGCAGATGATGATGGCCCGATCGATCTGATTCTGGTGCGGCAGGTATCCGGTCAGGGTGACATCACCCCTTAATACCTCCACGCTGATCCAGCGCGACGGGAAGTCCTTTTCGGCGATCATCCGGGTTTTGATTTTGGCGGCGATGGCCACGTCGTCCATGTGCTCACCGACGCTGCGTTCATCAAAGGCGGCGCTGCCCGCCGCGGCTGTGCCGCCGACGATGGCCGTGGCAACACAGCCATTCAGCAGCATGCCTGCCAGGATCAGGGCTGTTGGAGTATAATACCGGGACAAGGCTGTTATCTTCTTCAAGTGCGCCTCAACTGAAAAGGTTACTGACAAAAAAAGCAATCACCAGGCATGCGAGGGTTATGGTGAGAGCAATTGGAGCAACAGACCCGAAGGTTTTTTTCTGGCGCTTGTTCCAGTGCCTGTCGTGTGACGCCTTGTTATTCAATGCTGTCCCCCAACACCTCCAGAACGGCGGCAAACAACAGTGGCAGCAGGACTTCATCCGGCCCCTGCAGGGTGATGCCACGGCCACCCGGTTGTGACAGGCGGCCGACCATATCCGATACAGCGGATGGGTCGGCATTGGAGTCGATGACGACGGAGGTGAGTTTTTCCACCTTATTGCCCAGGTTTCGGGCTGCATCCACGGCTTGCAGGAAGACGCGGGGCAGCACCACGCTGGAGGCAACATTGATCAGCACACCGCCGCTTGCTTCAGCCATGATGCCGGCCAGCAATTGAAAATCGAGCATGCCGGCCGCCCCCAGGGATTCACCATGGGCGGCAGGGTGCAGGTTGAAGGTGTCGGCGCCAATGGCCGGGTGTACGGTCACGGGAACGCCGTAGCGGCAGGCGGTGGCCAGCACCGAATGATCCAGGTGTTCCGGTTCCGTATCCACCAGCTTCTGGCCGATGCTCTTGCCGATGCCCGTGCCTTCGGTAACGCCGAAATTGATGGCTTCGTTAATCAGGCGCCCGGTTTCCTCTGTCACGCAATAATGGCCATTGCTCAGGTCCTGATCGCTGGAGCCAACGGTGTTGCCGGAAAGCGCGATTTCCACATCCTGAAGCATGGCGGCTCCGGTCATGGCTATGGCGGAGATGACACGCTTCTCAAGCAGGTTAATCAGCAGGGGATTCAGGCCTGAATCCATGACATGACCGCTGCAGCCGAGCACCACGCTGCGTCCGCGCTTGACGGCGCTGACAATGGCGTCCCGCAGATAGAATAAATCTTCTGCCGCGCCAAGATTCGGCAGGCTGCACAGGAAGTCGGAAAAGCTCCCGCCGGTGCGGTAGGGAGAACCGAAATCGGCTTCATCCCTGTCTACCTTACGGCTGGATAGCGGTACGGTTTTCAGTTTACTGAAGGATAATCGCTTGGTTGTCATGGGCGTTCTCCGAATAAGCTCTGATCAATGAGATCGCAGAGGATGTGCAGGCAGGTGATATGCATTTCCTGAATGCGGGGGGTGGAATCATGCGGGATATTCAGATGAACATTGACTCCGGCATGCCGTCCCAGGGCGCTGCCATCGCGGCCTGTCAGGGCGATCACCTTCACCCCTGCCGCCACTGCCGCATCCACGGCGGCCAGGACATTGGGGGATGCGCCACTTGTTGAAATGGCAAGCAGGATGTCGCCGGATCGCCCCAGCGCCTGCACCTGGCGTGCAAACACATCCTGAAAGGATATGTCATTGGCAATACTGGTGGTGACCGAGGCGTCACTGGTCAGCGCCAGGGCCGCAAGTCCCGGCCTGTCCATTTCAAAGCGGTTGACCAGTTCTCCGGCAAAGTGCTGCGCATCGGCAGCGGAGCCCCCGTTGCCGCAGGCCAGTATCTTGCCGTCGCTTTTCAGGCAGCCGCACATGAGTTCAGCCGCCGCCAGCAATGGCTCCGTCAGCACTTCAGAGCAGTGCTGGCGTAGCCGGATGCCCTCCTGCAAGGCATGTTGTATGTTCTGATCAGGCTTTGTCATGTTATCTGTATCACATCCTGCATATGTTCAATATGTGTTCTCAGCCGTCCGGGTGTGAGGATGATTAAATCAAAGCGGCTTTGCAATCGCGCCAGTTCGGGATGCCGGCCGAGATAGACGCTGGCAGCGGAAACAAGCCTCGTGCATTTGTCCGTATGCATGGCTAGCAGGCCTTCCTCGCGGCGGTTGCGTTTCTTGACCTCGACGAATGTGAGGATATCCCGCTGGCGGGCCACGATGTCTATCTCGCCACGGCCAAGGCGTACATTGCGGGCCACGATGTCGTACCCCTTTCGTTTCAGGTAACGCGCGGCCCGGTCTTCGGCCAATCTACCCTTATGCGTGCTCATCTTTTTTATCCATGGCCAGCAGCAGGGCGTAAACCCGTGCACGAATGGCGCCAAGCTGGCGGGCTACCTGTTTGGCTCTTTCCGAGGGCGGCAACCCGGCAGCATCAGGCTGTTGCAGGCACTTGATGATTTCTGCATCCGTTACCTGCCGGGCTGTGGCCGGAGATATCATTAATACGATCTCGCCACGCAACTTCCCTGTGTCCATGTGACTGCATACCTGCGCAAGGCTTCCGTGCACGATTTCCTCAAAGAGCTTGGTTAATTCCCGGGCCACGCATATTTCTCTGTCCGGGCCACAAACTTCTTCCATATCCCGCAGGGTGCGTTGCAGACGCCTTGCTGATTCCAGCAATACCTGGGTGTTTGAGGCGGTCGCTATGCGCCCCAGCGTATCCTGCCGGGACTGGCCTGAACGTGGCAGGAAACCGAGAAAGGTGAAGCTGTCCGTAGGCAGTCCCGATACCGAAAGTGCGGCGACCGGACTGCAGGGACCGGGAAGGGGAGACACGGAAATGCCCTCTTTGTGCAGCAGGCGGACAAGGCAATAGCCCGGGTCACTGATCAGCGGCGTGCCGGCATCGGTGATCATGGCGACATCATCTCCCTGCCTGAGTCTGGCCAGAATCTTCTGACTGGCGCTTTTCTCATTGTGTTCATGATAGGCCATCATCGGTGTGCTGATGCCGTAGTGCGCCAGCAACCGGCGGCTGGTGCGCGTATCTTCCGCAGCGATCAGGTCGGCCTGTTTAAGTGTTTCCACGGCCCGGTAGGTGATATCCCCCAGGTTCCCGATAGGAGTGGCAACGATGAATAGTTGGCCAGCCATCTTCTTATGTCTATCCTCCGAACCCATGCTTATCACACGGTATCCTGAGTCGGGCCATGCTGCAATCGCAATCCTGTGCCTGCTGCTTGCGGGGTTGACCGCTTGCGCGCCCAAGGAGCCTGTGCATGTATCGGCGGGGAAGTCACCTTTTGATATATCGGAGCGGGAGGCTGTATCTGCAGAAGGGCTGACGGAGATTCAGGCGCTGATGTCCCGTGCCCTGCAGGGTGAGTTCGTGGATGAGGCGCTGGCCGAACTGGCCCGCATAGAGCGGGAAGAGCCAAGTCCGATGGCCGAAGAAGCGGCCTTCAGGCGCGTTCAATTGCTTCTTCGGTTCAGTTATCCTAAAGCGACGATGGTAGCCGGCCGGCTCCTGGATCGTTTCCCTGAACACGCGCTCGCGCCTTACGTGGAATTGTGGCTGGCTCATTGGTGGGCCGAGCGGCAGGAAGACGCCAAGGTGCTGGCCCATACAACCAGGGCCTTAAACCATGCGCGCCTGACCCGTGAAGTGGCCGAAGAGTCTGTAAGCCTGGGTATGGCCGCCGCACGCCGCAGCGCCTATTGGGAATCCATCAAGTGGTTGTTCACGGCGGCGCGTGTACTTCCGGAGCAGCGCGACGGCTTGTTGCGAAAAGCCGCCACGCGCGCCTCGCTGGCCATGATCTCCCGCCTCAGGGAGGAAGGCTGGCTGCAGCAGGACATGCATGCCTTTTATCTGTATGCGGCCAGGGGCCGCTTACTGCGCGGGCAAATCAGCGAACTGCAGACCATTACAGGTTTTCTGGAAGAAGATGATCCAAACTCGGCAGTGCTGGCATCCATCCGGCGTTGGTCTCTGGATACCATGCAGCCGGTCACCATCGGTGTGTTGCTGCCGTTGAGCGGGGAATATGCGCATTTCGGCGAACAGGCTCTGCGCGGCATTCGCCTGGCCATGGACTTGCTGGAGGAAGGGCAACGGGTTTCCTTGCGCATCGAAGATACGCGTGGTGATCCGAGCGCCTGTGCGTCCGCCTATCGGCGGCTGACAGGGGATGGCGTAGCGATGGTTATCGGGCCTTTGCTGGCGGAATGCGCTGAAGCACTGTTGCCACATCTAAGCTCGTCCGTACCTGTGCTGAGTCTTACGAGCCATACCAGGCTGGCGCAGGGCTCAGCCTCGATGTTTGTGCATACCCTGTCGCTGCCGACGCAGGCGCATTTCATGGCCGATGACGCCTGGCAACAGGGCGACAGGCGCATGGTGCTGATCTATTCGGCAAAATCCCTGTCGCAGCAGGAGATGATCGCCTTCACCCGGAGGTTTGAGTCGCTGGGGGGTGAAGTTGTCGAGGCCATTCAGTTGCCGGAGGACACGATCGATTTCCGCCACATACTGCGCGACATGCGAGCCCGCACGGACGACGAGGAACTGCTGGCCGTGCTTGATGAAAATCAGGCCTATCTGGCAGAGCCGGAGATGGAGATTCGCATGCCGGCAAGCTTCGATGGCGTATATCTGGCGCTTCCCGGAAGGCTTGTAGCCCTTGTGGCCGGACAGCTTGCCTATGTGGATGTAGCGGGTGTGAATCTGTACGGCAGCAGTCACTGGCGGGATGGCAAGCTTCTGGACGACAAGGGCCGGTATCTGAGCCGCGCACGCTTTTCGGATGTGAGCTTCCCGGCGGGCAATATGGCGGAACTGCGCCGTCTGTTGCTGGCTTACCGGGAAGTGTGGGGAGGAGAGGAAAAGCCGGGCAAGCTTATGGGGCTGGCCTATGACTCGACGCTTATTGCCGCCATGCTGACCAGCAGGATGGGCCTTTCGGGCAGCAAGCTGAGGCGTGGGCTGATGGACGAGGCAGGATTTCCGGGCCTGACCGGCCATGTACATTTCGATAAAACGGGTGTCGGGCAAAAGCGTTTCGAGGTATTTACGATACGGCGCGGCCGTGTCCTGCCAGCCAGTTAGCCTCTTACCTATAAAAACGCACAGGATATTTCACCACAAAGGCACGAAGGCACAGAGAAAAATTTTGTGTGAACAACCGTGCCCAAACCTCTTCTCTCACTTGATGGAGGAGGAACAAACAGGCATGACTTTATTTTTCGCCTGCCATGGCATGCATGGTGAAGGATTCTCTGTCTGCATGACTGCCGGCCATCTGGCCAAGCAGGCAGTCGGAAGCAGACAGAGGATGGGGGGATTCGTTATCTATCGAACATCTTGTCTTTGCTCTTTCCCTGCGTTTTGTGCGTACTCTGCGGTAAAATCTTCTACCACCCTAACTTTGTGCCTTCGTGGTTCAATCTTCTCCTGCTTGGCTCTGGCTAAGCCGGGTTAGGGAAGGAGGATAATCCGGCCGCATGGCCATTTGTGTTTTTGTCCGGATCGGTTCCTGCCTTACAGCCCCAATTCAAAGAACTGGTCTTTAGACTGCTTCTGTTCAGGCCCTGTCATCTGGCCGCCATTGTCGGCGGGCGCCGTTCCAGCCCGGAAGGCTTCCAGAAACGGTTTTTTTGTGTCTGCAGTCGGGTGTTTGCCCGTCTCGCGGTCAATGACCACCCATTCAATGCCCGCCGGAGGCGAGAAGTCCCGTTTTGGCTTGCCCTTATGGAAGTCCTGCATGAACTCTACCCAGATGGGCAAAGCCGCACGGCTGCCTGTCTCTCTTCGCCCCATGCTGACTGGCGAATCACGTCCTACCCAGACGCCGGTCAGTATCTGGGGAGAATAGCCCGTGAACCATGCATCCACCTGGTCGTTGGTGGTTCCGGTCTTGCCGGCCACTGGCCGGCGAAGCGCCAGGGCGCGCCTGCCCGTCCCGCGCTCCACCACGCCGCGCATGATGTTGGTGGCAAGAAAGCTGCTGACCGGATCAACCGTTTGCTCAAACGGGCGCATGCTATTGCCGACCGCCAGCACAGGGTCGGCATGGCATACCTGACAGCGGTGGCCCGATACGCCCCGGAGCAGGCTCTTGCCGGTTCTGTCCTGCACCTGCTGGATCAGGGTTGGCCGCCAGCGGCGGCCGGAGTCCGCCAGCACGGCATAGGATTCGGCCAACTCCTTCAGTGTCACCTCGGTGGAGCCAAGCGCCAGGCCAAGCTGGGAAGGAAAATCTTCCTTGAACTGATAGCTCTCCAGGGCGCGCAAAAAACGCCCAATGCCAATATCCTGCAGCAGCTTGATGGAGGCCAGGTTGCGTGAATGCTCCAGGGCGTTGCGCAGGGTGACGTTTCCGGCGAATTTCCCCTTGTAGTTTTCGGGGCGCCAGAATTCGTCGGTTTTCCGGTTGTCGAATACAAGTGGAGAATCCACCACGATACTGGCCGGCGTGAAGCCATCATCCATGGCGGTGGCGTACAGGAAGGGTTTGAAAGCAGAACCCGGCTGGCGCTTGGCGCGGGATACGCGGTCGAAGTCGCCGAATCTGAAATCGAAGCCGCCTACCCGTGCCAGTACGGTGCCTTTTTCCAGATCAATGGCATAAAGGGCGGCTTCGATCGAAGGTTGCTGAGTCAGACGCACACTGCCGTCACTGGTTCCCTGCAACAGGATTTCATCACCGATCACCCAGTTTCGCCGTATCGGCGGCATATCTTTTTCCGGTTTCTTCCATTGCCAGCGGGGCTTGGCGAGTTGCCAGACGCGTTTGCCGTCATTTGCCAGCAGGCTGCCATCCGGCTGCACTTGTTCGACAAGAGCGGGGAAGATGTCATCGGGCTCTGGGGGCTCTTCTGATCGTGTCTCCGCCCAGGCCGCCAGAACTTCCGGCCATGATTCCACCTCGTGGTGTGCCGCCGGCCCGCGATAGAACTGGCGCTGTTCGATTTCCAGCACGCCCTTGCGCACGGCCTTTATTGCAGCCTTTTCCATGGCGGCGTCGTAGGGAATGATAATGGTCATGCCCTGACGGCGCAGGGTTTCTGCGCCGAAGGCGTCCGAAAGTTGTTGGTAGACGGCATTGGCATACGCATTGGTCAGTTTCGGTTCGGACAGGGGCACGATCTCAAGCGGTTCCTGCAATGCCGCTTCTATCTCCGCGTCTTCGGCAAGGCCGGTCTGCTCCATCATGTGCAGAACCGTATTGCGGCGCGACAGGGCCAGCTCCGGATTCAGGTGGGGCGCATATCTGCCCGGCGCCTTGGGCAGGCCTGCGAGCATGGCGCACTCGGCCAGTGTCAGTTCATCCAGGCGTTTATGAAAATAGCGCCAGGCTGCCGAGGCAACGCCATAGGCGCCTCTGCCAAGATACATATGGTTCAGGTACAGAAAAAGGATATCGTCCTTGCTGAGGGATTGTTCGATACGGTAGGCAAGGATGACCTCGCGTATTTTCCGCGAGTAGGTTCTTTCAGAGGTGAGCAAAAGGTTTTTCGCCACCTGTTGCGTGATGGTGCTGCCGCCCTGCACTGTGCGCCCGGCCCTCAGGTTGGCGATGGCGGCGGCCAGGATGCGGGGCGGATTGATGCCCGGATGCTGGTAGAAATGCTCGTCTTCCGCGGCCAGAAAGGCATGCTTCAGACGATCCGGCATGTCGGTAAGCGGTGTCAGGATACGGTGTTCATCGGCATACTCAGCCAGCAATTCGCCGTTGGTGTTGAAAACGCGGCTGACCAATGGTGGCTGATAGGCGGTGAGATTGTTAAGTTCCGGCAGTGTGCTGGCGAAATACAGATAGGCGCTTGTGATGACAATCACGGCAAACATAAAGGATGCGAGGCCAAGCTTGAATATCATGGAAAGTAGACGCATATCGCCAAGACTACGTGTTTGCGCCAATCAGCCGCAAGCACGGGAGAAGGGATTCACCCTGATCGAGATCATGGTCGCGATTACGATTATGGCGATTCTGTTCGCTATCGCCGTGCCCGCCTTTCAGAACTGGCGGGAAAGGACTGCCCTGCGCAGCGCTTCCGAGACGATGCTGGCGCATCTGAAGCAGGCCCGGCACTATGCCATGGCCGAAAATCGCAGCATCGATTTCACTATCGACGCAACCGATCCTGACAGCTATACACTGGATGACGGCGGCGCCCATGCGCGTCAGGTCAGCCTGGATCAGTATTCCAAAACGATCGATTTTGGTTCAAGCACTATCAGTGACGGAATTAAACTCAGGAGTGACGGCCAGATTGCGAACATCGATGGCAGCTCATTGATGGGCACCAGCATTTTCCTTGAATCAAGCACGGTAAGCCATCAGTGGAAGATCACCGTCAACAGGATCGGTCGCGCCTACCTGCAGCATTCTGCAACCGGGACATTTTAGCTTATGAGACGGGAAGGCGGCTTTACGCTCATCGAATCGATGGTCACGCTTGTCGTTATCTCAGCCGGTCTTCTTGCCCTGGGCAGCTTTACCATCGGTGTCCTGCGGTCCGACGCCACGGCCCGGGCGCGCATTGTAGCCACCCATGTTGCCGAGCAGATGCTGGAAGAATGGTCGGCAACGGGTGATCTGGACACCACATTTGGTTTTTCAGTCCCGGCAGCGCCAACAAACAGCAGTTCAACGAATACTCAAACAGGAAGCTATCCGGCGAGTGATATCAATATCACGTACGCGCTCACTGCATCCGTAACAAGGATGGTGGCGGACCTGCCCAACGGTGTGAGAAATGGTACAGGAACTCCCACATCTGCGATGCTTGACGGTGCCACAACCACGCCCGTCGAGAAGAAGGTGACCGTTTCATGGACGCGTGACGGGCGGACACACAGCGTCTACCTGACGCATGTCACGGTGATGCAATGAGATTAGCGCATGATAAGCCGTGGTGCCTGTCGGCCATGAGGCATTCAATGGCGCAGCCGGGACCAACCTCCGGTCAGAGAGGGTTCACGCTGATCGAACTCATGGTCGCCATGGTTATCGGGCTGGTGCTGATGGCGGGTATTTACAGCAATTTCATTATGCAGAGCAGCGTGCAGAGCATGCAGTCGGACGTTACCGAGCGCATGGGAGATTTGTATCTGGCCTCGCATATCATGCAAGGCGAGCTGCGGGTTGCCAGCTCCATCGATATATCCACGGCCAATCAAATCAAATACACAGATCTGGAGGGTTTAGATGGTTTTTTCATATATGCGCCTTCAGCCACTCCTTCTCTTAGCAAAATCACTTGGGACTCACCTACTGCCGGTGGTGGTAATCAGGAGTTGATACGGAATATGGATGCGACTTCGGGGTTGGTGCGCTCAGGCCCTGTTGGTGGCGTATATACTATTACCTTAAAATCTACTTATCTGGATAAGAATCACGATGCGCAGACGCTTGAGTTATCCTTCAAGATATGGCCAAGGAACTAGCGGATATGCAAACCAGCCGAAAGCATGAGCAAGGCTTTATCCTGCTGTCTTCCCTGGTCATCATGAGCCTGTTGCTCGTGCTGTCCGTCGGGCTGTGGTATCGCAGCGCCATCAATCAGCAGATCAGCAACCAGGGCCAGAAAACCACCCGCGCATTCTATTATGCCGAATCGGCCATCCATTTTGTGGACTGGGCGCTGGATAATGATGCTGACCTGGACGGCGAGTTGCCTGCCAATGATCCCGGTGATGCCGCTGATCATGGGGATTGGTTGGCAGTTGCCCGGATGAATCGGGCCTTGCCGGGCCCTACGACATTGGGTGGGAGCGATGGGCAACTGGCCTATTTTGACAATCGCCCGACCGCAGACCGGAATGGTTTCGTTTTTGATGCCAGCGATCCTACAGCGCTGAATCCGGATTTATCCACGATGATTTCGAGCGGCCAGATGCCGGCGCATCTGGTGTTGAATATTGATACGTCTGGCAACATCACATTGCCCAGCCCGGCTTACAGTACGTCGTCTGTGCCAACCAATGGGGCAGTTGTCTGGCTTACGGCCGTGGCTTCTGATTCTGCAATACTGGAAAGCGCAATAATTGGTGACGATGTGCAGCTTGATACTGATGCGGGAACGTGCACTTCGACCGCCTCCCCGGTGGCCTGTATCGAAGATAGTGTCGGTAGGAAACAGGTTGAAAACTATAGCATTGCCGCATATGCCGTGGCCTATGTGGATGGCACGCCCATGCGGTTCCTGCGGGCGCTGATCGGGACTATTGATTAATTCGTGACATAAAACACGGTGGCGGGTCTTTGATCGGGTAGCATTTGATGAAGTATGGTTTATACTTGCGTTAAACCGGGCAAGCGAGAAACGTTCAGGAGACTGATATGACACAGAAAACACCAGGAATCACACTTCCCTTTATGATTATATCCGGGTATCTGATGGTTGCCTTTATGCCATCGGTGGCGATGGCTGCGGACAAGGACGCCGGATTCTCACTGCTGGATTTATTTGTCGGGACGGCTTACGCCACCAGCACGGGTTACTGCGACTGTTCGGTGGCCGAATATGCGGCCAGCAACAGCAACAGCAACAGTAACTCAAGCAACTCGAATAACTCGAACAGTAATAGCTCGAACAGCAATTCAAGCAGCGGCAATGTAACGCTTTGTCACAAGCCCGGCACCACAGCCGAGAATACGATCAGCATCAACTCGTCTGCTGAGACTGCCCATCTTGCCCATGGCGATACCAGTGGCGCGTGCCCCGGCGAGACGGAAGCGGATGCCCTGGTCGATACCGGAACGCCATGCACGTGTCCTAATGGTGACCCCGGCACTTATGTAGGCACTCCTCCTACGGTTGGTTCTCCGGACTCACTTCGGGAGGTCATGGGCCAGTAAAGCCCGAATCCTGACCTGAACAGCGCCTCCTGCTTATGCAGGGGGCGTTTTTTTATGGGGGCAGGTGCTGGCTTCTTGCTGGTTTTTGCTAATGGGCCTGTCTCTGTGATGACGGACAGGAATCAGTTACAGCATTCCCGTTTGCCATGTCTTGCTGATCAGGATGGCAGCAGGCTAAACACCGAACAGTTTGAATCCTTATATTCCAGTTTGGCTGAAGGATCATTCTTCAGCCTGTCGATCAGGTCATCCTCACCGGGGGTGACGAAAACAATACGGCTGCCGAATTGATTAAGAATATCCTGAGACGGCCGTTTGATATCGCCGTCCGTGATGTCATCCCACAGTTCATACAAATCCGGGTCATATTCGGCGAGGTAGGCCGGATCCATGCCAGCCACGTAATTGTTTTTCGGGGCATGGAAAAAAAGCATCGGGAAAAGGTCCCAATCACTGATAAAGATCATTTCGCCGGGTTCTGTATTCTGCGCGATCCACGATGCGCCGCCCTCATAGCGATAGGTCAAATCCGAACCCCTCAGGTCATCCACCAGGGCTTGATGGGTGATGTACAGGGGGAAGGCTATGAGACCTGCCAGTATCAGCTTGAAATAGGGCCGGCTGGCGAGCTTTGCCCACTGCCAACTGTCCCTGACCGAGAAGGCGCAAAACAGTACTGAAAAGGCCGGCCAGTACTCGACAAAACGCTTTGACTTCATCGTCGCCAGCAAAAAGACGAGATTGACCAGGCACACAAACAGCGTCCGGGATGTCCAGCGGCGGCCGCTCAGGGCGGGGATCAACAGGCCCACAAGCGTACAGGCCAGAGCTACTGCCGATCCGGTGATAAGGCGCCAGGTGCTGTATGGATACCACTCGCCGCCTACAGAGACGTCAAAATCCTTGAGCTTTAACAGGATGTCATAAAAAAGAAAGCCGATATCCGCCGGGAAAAAGGGATTGAAAACGACGCCTGCCGCATATCCTGCAAAGACTGCAAGCAGAGTCTTCCAGGCAAATTCACGATCTGTAAACCACACAGCCGCAACGTAGCAGGCGGCCAGAAGCGGCAGGAAAACGGCAGCGGACAGGTATAGCCAGACATACAGGAAACTGAGCACAAACAACCCGAGATGCTTTCTTCTCAACAGGAGAATGACGGCGATCAGCAAGAAGAGCAGCGACAGACTTTGCACCCTGCCCAGGCTCATGCGAAATACGAATCCGGTGGAGGAGGCAAACAGCAGGATGAACCAGAATAATGGATATGCAATTTTCTGGTCACGCAGGACGCCATAAAAGGCCAGCGCCATCAACGAGGCAAACAGGACAGTCGAAATTTTACTGCCGGTAACGAGATCGCCGAAGGTGAAGGGTATGAGCAGGATATGCTGCAGAAGATGGTGATCGACCGGGTAATCGTTCAGGATCGAAAAAGGAAGCCATGACAGCGGCAGCAATTCGCCGCTTTCCCATATCTGCTGCGCATATCTGATATGCAAATGCGCATCGTATTCGAGGATGTTCGAATTGGTGAACTGGGTCTGGAAGAAATACGCCAGCGATATGATTGCTGCGATGAGCCAGCCGGTGGCGGGATGGTCCAGCAGGGCAGATATACGCTTCCAGCAGGTATTCATGACGTCCGTTGCCCTGCTGCAAGAGCCTCCGAAAAGGCCTCGGCCACCCTTTCAAGCATGGCCTTCGTCATGTCGGGAAACAGGGGTAATGTCAGGATGGATGCGGCAACGGATTCGGTGACCGGAAGGGCTGAATGGGGAAAGTTCTCCCTGTAATATTCCTGCTGGTGCACAGGCGGATCGAAATGGACGCTTGCGCCAACTCCCTGTTCCCGCATCCGGTTTACGACAGCATTCCTGTCATAAAGCTTCGGATCAAGAACCACCGTGTACATCTGATAGACATGATTGCCGTTTGCCGGGGGAGTTGGGGTCTGCACCCCCTTGTATTCCCTGAGCCGCATATCAAGCCATGCCGCATGTTCACAGCGCCGTTCATTCATGAAATCGAGTTTCTTGAGTTGCACCCTGCCGATGGCGGCGAGCACATCCGGCATGCGGAAATTATAGCCCGGCATGACCGCCTCCCGGCGCCATGGATTATGACTGCCATGCCGTTCATGGGTGGTGGATGCGATGCCGTGCCCACGCAGCGCCCGAATCCGCTCGGCCAATTCGGGATCATCGGTGGTCAGCATGCCGCCTTCGCCGCAGGCCATATTTTTTGTGGGGAAAAAGGAAAAGCATCCGGCCCCGAAAGAGCCGGTCATGTGTCCATCACAGGTTGCGCCGATGGCCTCCGCCGAATCCTCCAGCACCATAAGCCCGTGTTTTTCAGCCAATTCCATGATCGGGGCCATGTCTGAGGCGCGGCCTCCGAAGTGCACCGGCATGATGGCTATGGTCTGCTCCGAGATATTCGCTTCTATGGCGGCAGGGCTGATGCAAAGCGATAGCGGGTCGATGTCGGCGAACACAGGCGTACACCCTGCCGTTACCACTGCATTTGCGGAGGCCACGAAGGTAAATGAGGGTAAAATAACCTCGCCACGGACACCGTGGGCAATCAGGGCAAGGTGCAGGGCCGAGGTGGCGGAATTCAGCGCCACGGCATGGCTTACCCCGATATAGCCGGCGAAGGCGCTTTCAAAGGCCTTGACCTCGGGGCCATGCGCCAGCCAGCCGGAGCGGATGACGCGACTGACGGCCTCAATTTCATCTTCGCCGGTGCAAGGCCGGCTGAGAGGCACCTCACGTTCAGTCATTAGGCCCTGAACCATTCCGCATGGGATTTCATCTGTTCGGCATATTTCTCAATCCCGTCCTCCAGGGAATAACGGGGATTGTAGCCCAGAATGCGCCGGGCAGCCGAGATATCCAGCGTGCCCCTGACCGGCCGGCCGTTTTCGCTGTCCTCTGTCACCTTGATTTCGGTATCGGGGAAGCGGAGCTTGATGATGTTGGCCAGTTCATCCAGGGATCGCGCCTCTCCCCGGGTAATGTTGAATGTATGGCCTGCGGCTTCCCCTGCAAACAGGGACAGCACGAATCCCTGCGCGATATCCTCTATATAGGTGAAATCAAGTTTGCCGGCACTGGGATTGATGATGAGAGGTTTGCCGCTGATTGCATGCTCCATAAAGATTCGCGATACGCGCCGGTTGGAGTCGCCAAAGCCATAGACGGCGGAAGGGCGCACGATGACATGCTCGATTTCATATTCGGCGCAGAAGGCGCGGGTCATGATTTCCGCGCTGTGCTTGCTGTATCCGTACGAATCCAGAGGGTTCAGCGGGTGCTTTTCATCGGCGGGCTGGTATTTGAAGTGCCCGTATACAAAGCTTGATGACGCCAGCACAAAACGGTGAACCGGGTAATTGCGCAATGCATGCAGCATATTGAGCACGCCGAAAAGGTTAACCGGTTCGGCCATGGCCGGATTGCTGGCGGTTCTTTTGGCATCGGCAATGGCTGCAAGATGGATGGCGTAGTCCGGCCTGTATTTCGACAGACATGCCTCAATCTGGTTTCGATCCCGGACATCCCCTTTGATAAGTGTGATGCCGTTTTTGATCCGGCCCATGCGGTATTCATGAAAACGGGCCGATATGAGGTCGGCCTCATTGGATAAATCGGGCCAGCAGTCAAACAGCACTACCTTATGGCCGCGCTCCAGCAACTGTCGCGATATCTCCGACCCTATAAATCCGGCCCCACCGGTGATGAATACTATGGACATCGATAGACCCCTTTCCTTATTCTGACGTAAACGGCCAGCAATTCAGGGAATCCTGTGACCGCCTTCATGAGGCTGTACTTTGATTTGCCGCGGGCGCGCTCCTTATGGCGGACAGCCACTTCACTGATCCGCTTCAATCCCCGATTCTGAAGGATAGGTATCAGATAGCGGTGATCGTTGGCAACCAGAGGCAACTCTTGCAGATATTCGGCATGGATGGCAGTAAAGTTGCTCGCCGCATCGCTGACCGGCGATTCGAAAAACAGTTTCATCAGCAGATTGTAGATGCGGGATGCGAGTTTGATTGCCGGGTCGTGCTGCCGTTTGGCACGGACGGCGTTTACCAGATCGAAGCCCTTATCCATTTCATCCACCAGCAGGGGGATGTCTTCCGGCAGAACCTGAAGGTCGGCATCCATGGTAACTACGATTTTTCCGCTTGCGTGCCTGAAGCCGGTTGCAAAGCCTCCGGTTTGGCCTGAGCGAACCGGATTGAGAACAGGGTGGATACGCGCATCTTCCTGCCCAAGCGATTGGGCCACCGCCCAGCTTGCATCGGTGCTGTGATCGTCAGCGAGAATCAGCTCCCAGGAATTCTTGCCATAATGGCTATCCAGGGTCCGGCGTATGCGCATGGCCAGCTCGCGCAGGTTGTCCTCCTCGTTATAAACAGGGCAAACAACAGTTATACGTTTGCCCGAATAATCCTTCATTGCCACTCCTCTTTGATGGGCCCTAGGTGACGGATGCTTTCAAAGCAGAGGCTTTCTACCGGAAAAGCATGCAAAAGCAATGTGATATGGCTTACAGTCGCGCATGAGAACGATGCCATAGTTTATGATGTGGCTGGTATGTAAACTATAATTGCTGCGCCAAGGAGCATGATATGAGTAAACTGATGAATAAGGTATCAAGCCTGCCCGTGTTCGGGTTTGTTGTGTTGATTCTCGCCTCAGTGCTGGTGAATGCGCAGCCAATGGTTACGTCCGTTATTCTGGAGGCGGCCATTCCCTCAGCCTATGCTGACAGTGATGAAAACGGCAACGACAACTCCAATGGTAATTCAAGTAGTCAAGCCAGTCCTCAGGGCTATTGCGACTGCACCGTGTCCTCCAATTCCAATTCAAACTCCAACAGTAATTCGAGCAGCGACAAGGTAACGCTTTGCCACAAGCCAGGCTCTCCAGCCCAGCATACGATCAGTATCAGCGCATCTGCCGAAGACGCCCACCTTGATCATGGTGATACCAGCGGGGCCTGCCCCGGCGAGTCGGAATCGGATGCCCTGGTTGAGACCGGAACGCCATGCACATGCGCTGATGGCAGCAGCGGGGTCTGGGTAGGTGCTCCCCCGGCAATCGAGTCTCCGAAGTCGTTACGGGAAATTCTGGGCCGCTGAAGCTCTCTTTCATTTGGCCGGCTTTTGCCCCAGATGGTTGAATATGGCGTCAGGTTTGTTGCATGCCCATATCAGCTTGATACTATATTTCCCTCTGTGTAAGCCATGCTTGCTGTAACCGAGGGGGGCGGATTGGATCTTTTTTCTCACAAGGCTGAAAGCCTGATGGGTATCGATATCAGTTCGACCGGCATCAAACTGCTGGAATTGTCGCGTGGTCATTCCGGGCTGAAGCTGGAGTCCATGGCAATGGTTCAGATTTCCCGTGATGCTATCGTGGAAAACACCATTATTGATTCCATGGTTGTTTCCCAGGCTCTCAAGGATGCCTTGGCTGCCGCCAGGCCTTCTGTCCGCAACGTGGCTTTTTCGGTATCCGGCAATGCTGTGATCATCAAGACTGTATTGATGCCGGCCATGTCAGAGTTTGAACTTGAGTCGCAGATCGCATTCGAGGCCGATGAGTATATCCCATATGACATTGATGAGGTTTTTCTGGATTTCCAGATTCTGGGTGAGGCGCCCAATAACCCCGATCAGATGGAGGTTGTATTGGCTGCCTGCAAGCGGGAGGTCATCGAGGATTATCAACTCGTCCTGAAAGAGGCCGGACTGGAAGTCAAGTGTGTGGACTGCTGTGTCTTCTGCCTGGAAAACGCCGCTGAGCTTCTTCATGGTCAAGCCCCGGATGGCGGAGATCAGCAGGAAGAGACGATCCATGCACTGGTCAATATCGGCGCAAACCTTGTAAACATCAACATCCTGAGAAATGGCCGCTCAACCTTTGTGCGCGATCAGTTTTTCGGCGGGCAGAATCTGACGGAAGAGATTCAGAGCGCACATAACATCAGCTTCCAGGCCGCTGAAGAGATGAAGCTGAAGGATTTTTCCGCCATCGACCCGGGGGCATTGACGGGTTTTTATGAGGGGCTGGCTTCCGAACTGGTGCGTTCGCTGGACTTTTATGTGGCCAGCCATGCCGGCCTCCCTGTACAGAAGATGTTTATCAGCGGGGGTTGCGCCCTGATTCCCGGTATCGCCCAGGAAATGAAGGAGCGCCTTGGCATTGAGACCGAAGTGCTTAACCCGTTTTCCGTCATTCAATCTTCGACCCGCAAATTTGATGCCGCCTATCTGGAGAAAATCGGCCCGATGATGATGGTGCCTGTGGGATTGGCTTTGCGGAGCTTTGACAAATGATCCGCATCAATCTGTTGCCCCACCGCGAGGCCAAACGGCAGCGGCAGATACTTCAGCATATCGCGGCCGCTGTTGCCGTCCTTGGCCTGGCGGTTGCCTTGAGCATTGGCCTGCATGTGATCTACAGCAGCATGCTTTCCGGGTTGCAGGATGAGGAAGCGAGGCTGATTGAAGAGAACCGGAAAGTGAGGGAAGTGCTCGGAAAGATCGAACATCTGGATAAGCTGCGCACAGATGTGGAGAACAAGCTGGATGTGGTGGGAAATCTGCAGAAAGGCCGTTTCCGTTCGCTGAATACCCTGGTTTCCTTTTCCATGGATATTCCGGGAAATGTCTGGCTGACGGATATCAAGGATGAAAATGGAAATCTCAGCATATCTGGCATAGCTGAAAGCAACAGGGCGGTGGCCAGGTTTTTGCGTTTACTTGAACGTTCCGAGTTATTTGACGATGTGCGGCTTGTAGATATAGAGCGTAAGGATATTGATGGTGTGCCAATCCGGACATTTAACATTAACCTGAAGCGGGTTGACCCGCCGGAACAGCAAGAGCCCGGAGCTGAGGAGGAAAACAAGGCGTGAACCTTGGATCCATCGACCTTTCCCAACTGGATGTGCTTCGTCCCATCCTGCCTTTTCCATTGTGGCAGAAAGTCGCGGTGTTGGCGGGTGGTTTTGTGCTGCTCGTCGGCCTGTACATGTATATGAACTGGATGCCGCTTTACGAGGAAATTGAGCAGGCGCAGACCAATGTTGATGATCGGCGCCATATGCTGGAAAAGAATCGCCGGCTGGCAACCAACCTGCCGCGCAAACAGGAAGAATATGCGCAACTGGAAAAGCAGTTGAATGTTGCCTTGAAGATGCTGCCCGAGAAATCCCAGATTCCCGATTTACTGGAAGGCGTTTCCAGGGCGGGCACGGAATCAGGCCTTTTCTTCAGGGTGTTCAGGCCTGTCAGTGAGGTTCCCAAACAGTTTTATGCGGAGGTGCCGGTTGAGGTGGAGATATCAGGAACCTACCGGCAGTTGATGACATTTCTGAATCGCGTCGGTGAAATGCCAAGGATTGTCGATGTGAAAAGCCTGAAGATTGATCTGGATAATCAGGCAGTGGCGGAGGGGAGAGCCCCTGCCGGGCAGTTGCCGCTTGATATCTCAGGTCTTGCAGTCACCTATCGCTTTGTTGAGTCTGCCGAGGCAGGCAAGGCTGGCAAAGATGATAAAAAAGGCGGCAGGAAGGGACGATGAATTTGTGGGACAGAACACTAAGCCCGAAGGTGTTCCGGAGGTTTGAGCAATGTTTGATATAAAAACCCAGCGTCCAGTTTTGCTGGCATCTGTCTGGATGGCGTTTGTTTTGCTGTTGCCGGCCAGCAGTCAGGCCGCCCAAATACAGTCCATTACCGTCGAGAAATCCGCAAATGGGGATGTGGTCAGCATTCAGACGGATGAAATCATGGATTATCAGGTCTATGACCTGAGCGCACCGGCGCGCCTGGTGCTGAATTTCCCGGGGGCCGGCATCGAACAGGCGGTAAGCCCGCTGAAATACGATCAGGGCGGCGTTACCAGTGTCTTCCCGGTGGCATCAGCGGATGGCGTACGTCTGGAGATCGGCATGGATCGCTCCCTGACCTATCAGATTGAACAGCAGCCGGATGGCTTGCAAATCCGCTTTGCCGCGGTTCCGGCCGGATTGGCTGGCGCACCCCGGACAGCCGCTGCCGAACTGATCGAGCTTGAGGTCAGGGATCAGGGGGGAGTGACGGAACTGGTGGTGCGTGGCAGGCAAATGGATGCAAACCACAACGCCTTTGTCACCAATCAGGGGAAAACCATGATTCTGGATTTCTGGGGAGGCGTCTCCAGGCTGCCAAAGGAATTCTACAGCTTTGCCTCGCAGCGCATCCGCAGCATCAATGTCGGACAGGCGGAAGGACGCGCCCGCCTGGTCGTCAATCTGCAGCCGGGAGCTACGGCGCCGCATCAGATTGATGCCGGCAGCGGTCAGCTGGTCGTGCGTTTCGGCAGTAGCGGGGCGGAACGCAAGGCTGGCTTGCTAAAGGTGGAAGATGTGGCGTTTAAACCGGATGGGCGTACTTCCCATCTGGTGATTCGCATGGATGCAACGGATGCGGTTGTCGATCTGCATGAGCAGGGCGGAAATGTCGTGCTTGATATCATCAGGGCGAGGCTTGCTCCGGGGCAGGAGCGTTCACTGGATGTGAGCGATTTTCCGGGCGCTGTCTCACAGGTGGATGCCTACAATGCGGGAGACAAGGTTCGCATCGTGGCCAGGCTGCGGGAGAAGGCCAGCTATTCTTCTTTCCAGCGTGGAAATGTGCTGACCATAACGCTGGAGCCGGATGCAGTGACGCTTGCGAAGGCTGCCGCCGGAGCAGAGAAAGAAGCGCTTCTCTATACCGGTGAACCGGTGACCTTCGATTTCAAGGACATTGATATCCGCAACGCCCTGAAGATGATCGCGGAGATGAGCGGCATGAACATCATCATGGCCGATGATGTAACAGGCACGCTTACCATGCGGCTTATGGACGTGCCCTGGGACCAGGCCCTGGAACTCATTCTTGCTGCGCGCGGCCTGGGCAAAGAGCAGATGGGCAATGTGGTGCGCATCGTGCCGCTTGATGTCCTGCGTACCGAACAGCAGGCCCGGCTGGAGGTGCAGAAGGGCATTGCAGAACTGGCGCCGCTGGTGAGCGAATACATCACGCTGAATTTTGCGACTGCTACCGATGTGGTGGAGATGCTTCAGGGTTCGCAGTCAACGCCTGCGGCAGGAACGTCGGCCACGACGACAACATCGACGGGGTCAACAGGCGCAGGAACGGAAAACACCACCACGCTGCTTTCGGATCGCGGCAGCATTCAGGCCGATGTCCGCACCAATACATTGATCGTCGTGGATACGCAAAACTCGGTGAACAATATCAAGCGGCTGGTCGAGGTGCTGGACAAGCCGGTTCAGCAGGTGCTGATCGAGGCCCGCATTGTCGAGGCTACCGATAATTTTACGCGCGATCTTGGTATTCGCTGGGGCGGCCAGTTTAATGAGCCCTCGTTTAGCGATGGATTCCCATCAAGCGTGAATGTCGGGTCGGCCAGCGGAGTCGCGGGGACAGCAACAGAAGGCTTTATTGTGGATCTTCCTGCAGCCATTGCTACTGAGTCTCCGGGGGCTGCGATTGGCGTTGCGCTTGGCACATTAAGTGGCGCCGTCAATCTGGATCTGGAGCTTTCCGCCGCCGAGTCCGATAACGATGTCAAAATCGTTTCCAGTCCCCGGCTGATTACGGCCAATATGCAGGAGGCCTATATCAAGTCGGGTGAAAAGGTGTCCATCGTGACACCTGCAACGACGACCGAACCGGCCACGACGGAGCTGGTGGATGCCGTGCTGGAACTCCGGGTAACGCCGCAGATTACGGCGGACAAGGACATCATTCTGGACATCCTTATAACCAAGGATAAGGCGGCAACGGTTCTTGGCTTGGTGGGGATTTCTACCAACGAGATCAAAACAAATATTTTGCTTAATAATGGGGAAACTGTTGTTATCGGCGGCATATATACACGCGAGGATAATGTCACGGAGCAAGGCGTGCCGTTTCTCATGGACATTCCGCTGCTCGGCTGGTTGTTCAAGACAAAACTTACGGTAGACAACCGTACCGAGCTCTTGATCTTTCTGACGCCGAAGATCATTGAGCAGGCTCCGGGCAAGATTGCCGGTTCGGCAAGTAGCAGCTGATGTGCATGTAATTCTGATTGGCCCCATGGGCTCGGGGAAATCCACGATCGGGCGGCATCTGGCCGCCCGATTACGTGTGCCCTTTGCAGATTTGGATGATGTCATCGTGCAGCGCGCTGGCAAGAGCATTCCGGATATCTTTGCCGAGGATGGCGAATGCGTCTTCCGGGCTCTGGAAGGGGAGGAACTGGCCGAAGCCTGTGCAAACCATAAGCCGCAGGTGATTGGCACCGGTGGCGGCATTGTGATGAGTGCGCCGAATCGCGAACGCATGAAAAAAGCCGGGCGGGTGATATGGCTGGATGCAAGTCCGGAGATACTGGCTGACCGCATCCGTGGCGATGCCAACCGTCCTTTACTGAAGGGTGTGGATCCTTTGGTGAAATCCCGCGAGTTGCACCGCAAGCGTTCACCGCTGTACGAAGAATGCGCAAACCTGAAGGCGTGCACCGGTGAAACGCAGATTGAAGAAGCGGTGGATACCATCATGGCCTTTCTGTCAGAATTAGGGCCTGTTAACGCTAATTCTGATTGAAGCGCTGCTGCCCCGGATGCATCCAATAAAGACGAGGCCAGTCAAGGCGCGAGGAGTGACATTTGGTAATTCCAAACGAACGACGAGTAACGCTGAATGGCCTCATTTGGGACGCAGCCCTCTGGGATAGGCCGTTTTTGAGCTCTGCTGCGTTGTTTCTTGCTGATGTGCCTCGGGCACACTTCGCTCGAAACGCCTTGCATAGCAACAAAAATGGCTATATCGCTACATCCAGAATTAGCGTTAACAGGCCCTAGATCATGCCGAAAACTGAAACCGCCATACACGATTACCGGGTGGAACTGGGAGAGCGCTCTTATGACATCCACATCGAGCCGGGTTGCCTGGAAAATCTTGGTGCGGCGATGGCCTCGCTGTTTCCCGGCATCAACCGTTGCTTCATCGTCAGTAATGACGTGGTGGCGCCGCTGTATCTGGATCAGGTCACGAAAAGCCTGGAAGGCTCTGGCTGGCAGGCAGAGACATGTGTGCTGCCGGATGGTGAGAAGCATAAGACCATGGTCAGCTTGTCTGCGATACTCGATCAGTTGATGACGGCCCGGCTTTCAAGAAACGAGCCGGTTATCGCGCTTGGCGGTGGCGTGGTCGGGGATATGACCGGCTTTGCCGCAGCCTGTTACCGGCGTGGTATTCCATACGTGCAGGCGCCGACGACGCTTTTGTCCCAGGTCGATTCCAGCGTTGGCGGCAAGACTGCGATCAATCATCCGCACGGCAAAAATATGATCGGCGCCTTCTATCAACCAAAACTTGTATGGATTGATCCGGCCGTGCTCGCCACCCTGCCGCTGCGTGAGCTGCGGGCAGGCATCGCCGAGTTGATCAAGTACGGGCTGATCCGCGATGCTGGTTTCTTTGCCTATCTCGTAACAAACATCGATGCACTGTTGTCACTGGCGCCCGATGTGGTTTCGCATGTGATTCTGACCTCGTGCCGGCATAAGGCCGAGGTTGTCATGGCCGATGAAACCGAGCAGGGCATGCGGGCTTTGTTGAATCTCGGTCATACATTCGGCCATGCCATTGAATCCATGACAAAATATACGGAATACCTGCATGGCGAGGCCGTGGCCCTGGGCACGTTGATGGCAGCGAGACTGTCCGAGCGGCTGAGCCATGCGTCGGCAGGAACCGAGGAGAAGGTTTGCGCGCTGTATAAAGCAGCAGGCCTGCCGGTTGAGATTCCATCTTTTGTTGCCGATGACTGGCTGGATGCCATGGGCCACGACAAGAAGAATGTCGGCAGCCGCATTCGCTACATCCTTCTGCGAAGTATCGGCGATGCCTTTATTGCAGAGGATGTCAGCGATGAGGATATCCGAAGCCTGATTGCCTCATATCAATAGGCGGAGCCCCGGCATTTAATCGTGACACTTTGTCATATTTTGAATTGCTCATAGTTTTTTATAGGTAAGGGGCTGAACGGCAGGCTAGACTCAGGCCATGCGCCGTATTGATCAGATTGAACCCTTCCGCGTCATGCAGCTTCTGGAACGGGCCAAAGAGCTTGAAGCCAAGGGGCAAACTATCATCCACAT
Source organism: Zetaproteobacteria bacterium (assembly GCA_003228735.1). GTDB lineage: Bacteria > Pseudomonadota > Zetaproteobacteria > Mariprofundales > Mariprofundaceae > SZUA-181. The sequence goes on along the minus strand of QIFG01000043.1, from coordinate 7,338 downwards.
GGAGATCGGCGAGCCTGATTTTTCCACCCCGGCTCCGGTCATCGTCAAAGCGCATGAAGTGCTCGATAGCGGCGACACCTTCTACACGCCATCGACCGGCGCGCCGGAGCTGCAACAGACCCTGAGCCGCTGGTATCAAAGTGAATACGATGTATCCATTGCGCCGGAGCGCATCCTGATCACGCCGGGCGCCTCCGGCGCCTTCAGCCTGCTGTACAGCGTGTTGCTCGAAGCCGGTGAATCCGTGCTGCTGCCCGATCCCGGCTACCCCTGCCAGCGCAACTTTATCCGGCTGGCCGGCGGCATTCCGCTCAACGTACCGGTCGGCCCCGAATCCCGCTACCACCTGTCCCTGGAACACCTGCAAGCGCACTGGCGGAAGGATACGCGTGCCGCAGTCGTCATCTCGCCGGGAAATCCCACCGGCACCCTGATTGATCCGGCCGAACTCAAGGTTATAGCTTTCGAATGCCATGAGCGCGGCGGCTGGTTGATCTCGGATGAGATATACCACGGCCTGACCTATGGCTCCTCCGCACCGACGGCTTTATCGTTCTCTGACAACGCCATCGTCGTCAACGGCTTCTCCAAACGCTGGGCCATGACCGGCTGGCGCGTCGGCTGGGCCATCGTACCCGAAGCACTGATCAATCCCTGCCGCCGCGTTATGCAGAACATCTTCATCGCCGCTCCGACCATCTCCCAGCATGCCGCCATTGCAGCTCTGGATACGGATGCGGAAGTTGAAAAAATGCGCAGCGAATACGATGAGCGCCGGCGTTTTCTGCTGGCTGAGTTACCGAAACTGGGATTCGATATCGTGGTGGAACCGCAGGGCGCCTTCTATATCTACGCCAATGTCGGAAAGATCACGGATGATTCCAAGGCTTTCTGCTGGGACTTGCTGGAGAAAGCGGGCGTGGCTGTCACCCCGGGCGAAGACTTCGGCACACATCTGGCCCCACAGCATGTGCGCTTCTCCTATGCCAACAGCCTGGTCAACATCCGGGAGGGCATCGCCCGCATCAAGTCATTCCTTGCATCATAATGTGGCATTAAACAGGAGAAGGATTAACCACAAAGACAAAAAGGCAGTCCTGCCGTTTGGACGACCAAAGGCCGCCCGAAGGGTGAGGGGCATAAATGCCCCGAATCACACCAAGACACAAAGGGGAAATCTGCTATCTGCAACATAACCCGTAACTCATTCGATGACCTTCTGCCAATCGCCTCCAAATTAACCTGTTTCCGCCCTCCTTACTTCGTGTCTTTGTGGTAAGAATCCTGTCTCTTGGTGCGGGTTTGGGCGCATGCTATGGTGCGCGCCTTATCCGATAGGAGCCCGAGCCTTCATGTTTAATGTTCTGACCAAGATATTCGGCAATCGAAACGAGCGCCTGTTAAAAGAGATCGATCCGACGGTTGACCGGATCAACGCGCTGGAGCCGGACATTTCCCCCCTGAGCGACGAACAACTCGCCGCCAAGACCGATGAGTTCAAAAAGCGAGTGGCGGACGGCGAAAGCCTCGACGATCTGCTGCCGGAGGCATTTGCGGTCGTGCGCGAGGCGGGCAAGCGCGTTCTGAACATGCGCCACTTCGATTCTCAGCTGGCCGGCGGCATCATCCTGCATCAGGGGAAAATTGCCGAAATGAAAACCGGCGAGGGCAAAACGCTTGTCGCCACCCTGGCCATCTACCTCAATGCCCTGGCCGGCAAAGGGGCCCATGTCATCACCGTTAACGACTACCTGGCCAAGCGTGACTCTGCGTGGATGGGCAAGATATACGAATTCCTGGGCCTCTCGGTCGGTGTGATCGTACACGGGCTCAGCAACGAGAAGCGGCAGGAGGCCTACGGCGCCGATATTTCCTACGGCACCAACAACGAATTCGGCTTTGACTACCTGCGCGACAACATGTCCTTCGGCAAGGAAGAGCTTGTACAACGGCCGCTGAATTACGCCATCGTCGATGAGGTCGACTCGATCCTCATTGATGAGGCCAGAACGCCACTGATCATCTCCGGCCCGGCCGAGCAGGCCACCGATCTTTACGTGCAGGCCGATAAGCTTATCGCCACGCTGGACGAGAACGCCTACGAGAAGGACGAAAAGGACAAGGCCGTCAGCTATACGGAGCCGGGCCTGGAGCACGTTGAAGACCTGTTCCGCGAAGCAGGTCTGCTCACCTCCGGCAACCTCTACGATCCGGAAAACGTTAATCAGATGCATGCCGCCACGCAGGCGTTGCGCGCCCACACGCTGTTCACGCGCGAGGTGGATTACATCGTGCGCGGTGGCGAGATCATCATCATCGACGAGTTTACGGGCCGCATGATGCCGGGCCGGCGTTATTCCGATGGCCTGCATCAGGCGCTTGAGGCCAAGGAAGGCGTAGAGGTGCAGCCGGAGAACCAGACGCTGGCCTCGATCACCTTCCAGAACTACTTCCGCATGTACGGCAAGCTGGCCGGCATGACCGGTACGGCCGATACCGAGGCCGAGGAATTCCATAAAATCTACAAGCTGGAAGTGGTCATCGTGCCGCCGAACAGGCCGATGGTTCGCGACGACATGGCCGATCTCGTCTACCGCGCCAAGAAGGACAAGTACGAGGCCGTCTTCGAGGATATCGTCGCCCAGCACGAAAAGGGCACGCCGATTCTTGTTGGCACAACCTCGATCGAGAAATCCGAAGAACTTTCAGCCATGCTCAAGAAACACAGCATCGCCCACAACGTGCTGAACGCCAAGCATCACGACCGCGAGGCCGAGATCGTCTCCCAGGCCGGACGCAAGAATATGGTGACGATTGCCACCAACATGGCCGGACGCGGCACCGACATCATGCTGGGCGGCAATCCGGATATGCTGATCGACCAGTTGCCGGCTAAGCTCTCCGACGCCGAGCGCGAGAAGAGAGCCGAAGAAATCCGCGCCCAGTGCGCCGCCGAGCATATCGAGGTTGTAGCGGCAGGCGGCCTGCACATCATCGGCACCGAGCGGCACGAATCCCGCCGTATCGACAACCAGCTCAGAGGGCGGTCTGGCCGCCAGGGCGATCCGGGCTCCAGCCGTTTCTACCTGTCGCTCGAAGACGATCTGATGCGCATCTTCGGCGGCGAGAAGATGCAGTCGATGCTCGACAAGGTCGGCTTCGAAGAGGGCGAGGCCATTGAACACCCGTGGGTGTCCAAGGCCATTGAGAACTCGCAGAAGAAGGTCGAAGGCCGCAACTTCGATATCCGTAAAAATCTACTCGAGTACGACGATGTCATGAACCAGCAGCGCGAGGTCATCTACTCGCAACGGCGCGAACTGCTGGAAGCGGATGACGTGCGCGACGTTATCGAGGATATACGCCGCGATTATATCTCGCACATGATCGATGAGTTCATGCCGCCGCAGACCCACGCCGAAGACTGGAAGCTGGAAAAACTTGAAGAGGTGCTGGAGGAGCGCTTCCTCGTCAAGGCTGCGCTCAGGCAGTGGGTCGATGAGGGTAAGATCGAAGACTCCGATGCGATGAAGGAAAACGTTGTCGCCGCCCTGACCGCCATGATGGCGGATAAGGAATCAGCCGTGGGCGTCGATCAGATGCGCGGCTTCGAGAAATACCTGCTGCTGCAGGTGCTCGATCATCACTGGAAGGAACACCTGCTGGGCATGGATCACCTGCGCCAGAGCGTGGGCCTCAGGGGCTATGCCCAGAAGCAGCCGTTGCAGGAATACAAGCGCGAATCTTTCGAACTGTTCGCCGCCATGATCGACCGCGTGCGCGAGGAAACGATGCTGGCCCTGCACCGCGTGCAGGTCGAGCAACCCAAGCCGGTGGAAAAACCGAAATCGGCTCCGGTCACGTATACCCACGGCGACGAAGAGGAAACCGAGGCGCCGAAACCCTTCAAGCGCAAGCAGGCGAAGGTTGGCCGGAACGACCCGTGCCCGTGCGGTTCCGGCAAGAAATACAAACAGTGCCACGGTAAGCGCCAGGCCGCCTGATGCTAATATTCACCACACAAAAAGGTGGGAAAGCCGTTTGGACGGCTGCAAGCCGCCCGAAGGGTGAGGGGCATGGACGCCCCGAATCAAAGGCGCCAAGACACCAAGTGCCACATTCTATTTCTTTGTGCCTTGGTGCCTTGGTGGTTACTCCCTGATGGCGGTAAATCCACCGCAACTTTCTGCACCCCTGCCCGTGCCGGGTTTCAAGATCGGTACGGCATCGTGCGGTGTGAAATCGCCGGAAGAAAAGGGCAAACGAACCGCTATCATGCTGCTGACCTGCGAGGCCGGAGCACATGCAGCCGGTGTGTTTACGCAGAACCGCATGCGCGCGGCCTGTGTAAACCTGGGCGAGGACACGCTGATAAACAGCGCAGCCAATATCCGCGCCATTATCGCCAATGCGGGCAACGCCAATGCCGGTGCTGGTGGCATGGAGCGCACCTGGGCGCAGGAGTTGATTGAAGCCGCCGCCGAGGCGGCAGGTGTTTCGGCAAATCACGTGCTGTCCGCCTCGACCGGCGTCATTGGCACACCGTTCCCGATTGAACGCGTGCGCCAGGGCGTGCGTGATGCCGCCACCAGTCTCTCGCCGGACGGCTGGGAGCAGGCGGCAAATGCCATCCGCACCACAGACACCTTCGCCAAGTTCGCTTCCCGCAAGGTGGGGGAATATACGATCACGGGCATCTGCAAAGGCTCCGGCATGATTCATCCGAATATGGCCACGATGCTGGCCTTTATCGCCACAGATGCGCCGCTGCATGCGGAAACCCTGCAACCGATGCTGAAGCGCGCCGCCAACTGTTCCTTCAACTGTATCTCAGTCGATGGCGACACCTCGACCAACGACACCCTCTACCTGCTTTCTTCCGGGCTTGGGCTCGGACATGAGGGCCTTGACGCCGAACAGGCCGTAGCATTTGAACAGGAGCTGACGGCTCTATGTATTGATCTGGCCCAGATGATCGTGCGTGACGGCGAAGGCGTATCCAAGTTCGTCACGATCGAGGTGACAGGCGCCGTTTCCGAGGAAGATGCACGCACGGTCGGCCGGGCCATTGCGATTTCGCCACTCGTCAAAACCGCCTTTGCAGGCTCTGACGCCAACTGGGGACGCATTCTCTCAGCCATCGGCAACAGTGGCGTAGCAGTCAATCCGGCCACAGTCGGCCTGAAGGCGAACGACGTTACGATCCTTGAAAATGGCAACCTGCATAGCGGATACGAAGATGCCGACGGCATGACCGTGTTCGCCAAGGTTGAATTCACGCTGCATGTCGATCTCGGCATGGGCAATTGTTCTTCCACCATCTGGACCGGCGATCTGACCCACGACTACATCACCATCAATGCCGAGTACCGCACATAAATCCATCCAGCACATTGCGCTGGCCGCAGTGTTCAATGCAGATCATGAAATCCTGTTGCTGAAACGCCCCATCGGCGCGCCCCAGGGCGGCCTGTGGAGTTTTCCCGGTGGCAAGGTGGAGTCCGACGAGACGCCGCTGGATGCCGCCCAGCGCGAACTGTTCGAGGAAACAGGCACCCCCGGTCACGACTGGCGGCTGTTGGGCGAGTGTGAATACAGCTATCCGAAGGCCGATCTCTATTTCCATCTGTTTTCGAGCCACTGCCACGATCTGACAGAGCTTTCCTGCCCGGAACCGCACACCTGGGTTCCCGCCGATCAACTGGATGACTACCGCATGCCGCAGGCCAATATCGAGATGCTGAACCCGATGGTTGTCGAGCATGTCGCCAAAAAGGAATAAGCACACCTGATGCTCTGCTGATAACTTCAGCCTTATAGCTTGCCACATGTCACGTGATAGGTTACACTCGTCGTATGATTATAAGTTTCAGGCACAAGGGATTGGAAAAGTTTTTCCTGGCCAGTAACAAGGCAGGCATCGTTGCAAGCCATGCCAAACGTCTGAAACTTATTTTGACCCGCCTGCATGCGGCCAAAGAGGCAAGGGATATGAACCTCCCCGGCTTGAGGATGCATTCGCTTGGTGGAGATTTAACAGGATTCTGGTCAGTAAATGTCAGTGGTAACTGGCGGCTGATTTTCAAGATCGAGAATGGTGAAGTAATTGATGTTGACTATCTGGACTACCATTAAGGAGATGATGTCATGATGATGCATAACCCACCCCATCCCGGAGAAGTCATCAGGGAGCTTTGCCTTGATCCTTTGGGGCTTTCCGTAACCGTAGCTGCGAAGGCTCTGGGCGTAACACGCAAGGCCCTGTCTGAGTTGCTTAACGGCCATACCGGCATTAGCCCGGAAATGGCGATCCGGCTTTCGCGCGCATTCGATACCACACCCGAAAGCTGGCTGGAGCAGCAAATGCAGTACGACCTCTGGAAAGCCACACAGAAGGCAAAGAGCCTGAAGGTGGAATGCCTGGTCATGGCGGCATAGCAAGGAGTTTCGCAAATGGCTGCCAGGCATGTATGCACCTTCCTGATACTTGCTCTACTGGTATTCTCTTCATGCGCAACCACAATCGAAAAGGCTGTCGACAAGGCTAGGGTTTACCATGTGGTGCTTTGCTGGCTGAAGGAGCCGGGCAATGCTGAGGGACGTCAGCAGATCATCGAGGTATCGAAAACCTTTAAGGCCATTCCGGGCGTAATCGGCGTGAAGGCCGGGGCTTCGATTCCAAGCGACCGGACTATTGTGGATTCCTTTGATGTCGGCATCCTTCTCACCTTCGCCGACCAGAAAGCCATGCAGACTTATCTCGATCACCCCGACCACAAACAGACCGTGCAAAACGTCCTCAAACCGCTGGTCAGCAAAATCGTCGTCTACGACTTCACGGAATAGCCCGGCCAGTTCGACATCCAGCATAATGTGGGCGTATGCTTGGTGCGAACGCTTCGCAGGAGGCAAAATATGAACCGGATGCTTACAGCCGTCATCGAACGCGAAGGGGATATGTATGTTGCCCTGTGTCCGGAACTGGACATCGCCAGCCAGGGCGAAACGGTCGCAGAGGCGCGTGAAAATCTGAAAGAAGCGCTGGAACTGTTTTTCGAATGCGCCCCTGATGAAGAAGTCCAAGCACGGCTTCATGGCGAGGTGTATGTAACCCAATTAGAGGTTGCTATTGGGTAAACTCCGGCCGCTGTCCGGCAAGCAGGTTTGCGCCACCCTGGCGGTACAGGGATTCATTAAGGTACGACAGCGTGGGAGCCATGTGGTCATGCAGCGCCGCAATGAAAAGGGGGTCTACGCGGAAGCGTGTGGGTTGATATTGGCATTTCCGGGTAGTTGTGGAAGGAATGCCGCAACGATTTTCAGCTTGAGATATTCCTC
>QIFG01000010.1 GCA_003228735.1 Zetaproteobacteria bacterium | reverse complement strand
TGCCTGCCAGAAAAGAAATATTTGGGCGGCTTATAAAATTGGAAGAGACTATGGGCATAACTATTCTGACAAAAGCTGAGAGGGAAGAGATAAAAGCCTGCTGGAACAACAAGAGATACATTGACCCTTATAGATAGGATAATTTAGGCAGGCTTGAGTGAATTCAATACCAAAGTCCTTTAAAGCCCATGCTTGGCCAGCTACGCTGAACACATCAAGTTCAAATCTCATTGAAGACTTTTTCCTGCCCTGCTTACAGCAGGCTGTGCGCTATGACAGGGCCGTGGGCTTCTTTTCATCCGGATGGTTACGTATTGCTGCAAAAGGGATGGTTAAATTTGCAGCTGCCGGGGGAAAGGCTCGATGGGTCACCAGCCCGATCCTGAGCGAACCTGATTGGGAAGCATTGCGAACGGGGAGTGATGCTCACATCGACCCGTTACTGCATGATGCATTGTCGCGAAACATTGATGACTTGGAAGAGGCGCTGGAAAAGCAAACGCTCTCAGCTCTGGCTTGGCTGGTAGCCGACGAGGTGCTCACATTTAAACTTGCCCTGCCCCGCAACAAATTGGAGCGCGGAGATTTTCACGATAAGTTTGGGGTCTTTGCAGATAGTGAAGGCTGTCAGATCAGCTTTAATGGTTCCTACAATGATAGTATCCAGGGAACCCGTAACTACGAATCAATAAAAATTTTCTGTTCCTGGCAACAAGCTTTTGAACCATTGGTGCAAGAGGATGCGGAACGTTTTGAGAAGCTATGGAGCAACAGTGACCCCAATGTGCGTGTTTTTAATTTACCGGAAGCTGCGCGTGAGCACATAGTAAATTTGCGGAAAGCGGAACGGCCTTACTGCGTTCCAGAATGGGTTCGTCCGCAAGAAGTTCGTGAACCTCAACATTCACATCAAACAGAACCTACCCTCCCAGAGAATATTCAACTACGCGATTACCAAAATGAGGCGATTGAGTCTTGGTTTGATCATGATTGCCAAGGGATTTTCGAGATGGCAACCGGAACCGGAAAAACCATTACAGCGCTAGCCGCCTCTATTCGTCTTTTTGAGCAAGAATCTCGGCTAGCCATAATCATAGCTTGCCCCTACAAACATTTAGTAACCCAATGGGCCGACGACGTAGGAAAGTTTGGTTTCAATAAGGTGCTGGTTTTTGGATCGGCCGGAATTAATAAATGTGCCAATAAGCTTCTGGATTTTACGGCAGGCCATATTGATCACCTGGTCGTACTGACCACGCATGACACATTTTACACCTCGCGCTTCGCCAGCCTTATCCAGGAACGCCCTTTGCCTATGTTGCTTATCGTCGATGAGGTCCACGACGTAGGTAGCACGCAACGAAGGCAGGGGCTGTTGCAGGAATATCAGTACCGCTTGGGGCTTTCGGCTACACCCAGCCGGTGGTTTGATGAGGAAGGCACTCGCGTTCTTTTTGATTACTTCAGACGCACTGTTTTTGAATTTCCTCTGGCAAAGGCAATTCCAAAGTTTCTTGTTCCTTACGAATACTATCCTTTTTTTGTTGAATTAACGGATGAAGAACTAGCTGAATATAAGAGAATGACTCAACAAATTATTCAGCGAGCTTCCAAAGTTGAAGAGGGCTTAGATGATGATCTCCTCAGCTTATTCATGATCAAACGCCATCAGATTATCGTAAATGCCAATAATAAATACCATTGCTTTGAGCAAGTTCTAGATTTACTTGAAAGCCAGATGCATACCCTGGTTTATTGTTCGCCTGAGCAAATCGATAAGGCTCAAAAAATACTAAACAAGAGAGGAATAATCCAAAGTCGATTTACGGGCCAGGAGTCGCTCAAAACCCGCACAAACCTGCTTCAATCCTTTTCCGATGGGGCGCACAAAATGCTGGTCGCTATGAAATGTCTTGACCAGGGTGTTGATGTTCCTGCCACAAGGACCGCGATTCTTCTCGCCAGCTCAGGCAACCCAAAAGAATTCATTCAAAGACGAGGACGCGTACTTCGCCGATCTCCCGGAAAGAAAAAAGCGGTAATCTATGACATTATTGTCGTTCCAATTTTACATGGGAAAATGGACGCTGAAGAAATGAGACTTGAAAGAAAGATCTTGAAGCGCGAGCTTCTGAGATATAATGAATTTGCCGAACTTGCACTTAACCGGGTTTATGCGCTTAACCAAATTGGGCCGATTAAGCGGAAGTACTTGCTGATATAGGGGCAGCATTATGAGAGACAGACAGATCAACCAGATGATTCTCGATAAACTGGAAGCCAAAGATATTCCTATGCACGTCAAAGGATTTATTGGGGAAATATTGCAGCATGAGAATGGAGGCATTGATCAGGAGCGGCCACAATATACTCGAACTTATGATAACTTGCTGAACAAATTCATGCTCCAACAAGATGAAGCCCGCATCAACCATGGTGAAACCGAGTGAGAATTCACCATGTCAAATTGGAAAATTACCGTTCATATCGAGATGCGGAGATCAAATTCAGCACAAGCCCTGTAAAGAACTTCACCATAATCCAGGGGAGTAATGGGGCAGGAAAATCGAATATTCTGAACGCTGTAACATGGTGTTTGTATGGAGAAGAACGCCACCTGCGGACAGAAGATAAAAATCGCCAATTGCCTATTATCAATGAACAGGTTTACCACACGCTCATGCCAGGTGAGCAAGCAACAGTTAAGGTTGAAATTGCATTAGGTGATTCAGAAATCAAACATGTTATTTCGCGTCAGGCAAAAGCATTTTGTCAGCCAGGTGGTGAGGTAACTATTCGGGAGGATACGGATCCGCAAGTAATGTTTCTGGCTCAAGGTAATTGGCACCAAAGCTCAAACCCAATAATGGCGATAAAGTTTCTATTGCCGAGCGATATCAGTCATTTCTTTTTCTTTGATGCCGAACAATTAGATGAGTTCTTTAAAGAAGGAAGTGCGAAACGAGTTAAGAAAGGTGTGGTTGATGTGTCTCAAATCAGTTTGCTTCATCAGACCATAAGCCATCTGGAAGTCCTGCACGGAAACGTCCGGCGCGCTACCCAAGGTATCAGCCCTCAGACAGATCGAATAAACCGTGAGTTGGGAGAAGTTGAAGAAAAGCTAAGGGGATGTAAGGAAGCCTTAAGCACCTTGGATCAAAACCAACGAGGGATACAAGACAACCTGGATGAAATTCAACAGCGGTTTCGTGCCAGCACGATTGAGGAAGTACGCCGCTTTGAAGAATCCCGGGAGAGGCTTGATGGCCAAATCAGGGATTATGAAAGCCAGCTTGATGGTTTGAGAGAGCAGGCTGTTGCATGTTTACGTGAAACTGGACCACTAGTATACGCATTCGAGGCGATCAAAACCACGAAGAAGCTCATTCAAGAACAAGTGGCTCTTGGTAAGTTGCCTCTCAAAATTCGCTCATTATTTTTTGAGGACTTGCTAGCTCAGGGAAGATGTGTGTGCGGTCAAGAATTAGCGAAAGGCTCGGATGCCAGTATACAGATTCAGAGCCATCTAGAAAAAGCGACTCAATCGGATTATCTAAGCGAAGCAGAAACCGGAAAATATGTTGTTAATCACATCTTACGAGGAACATCAGAACTGGTTGAAAAACAACGGAACCTAGGCAAGGAAATTCATGCCTTGGAAGGCACGATTGAGGAAACCAAGCGGCAATTGCGAGAACTCTCCGAGAAAATTGAAAAGTATGGCGAAATCAATCTAGAGGAAATCAAGGTATTAGAGCAGCAACATGTCCAGTATCAAGAGGAACAAAGGAAGAACAATCAAGAAATTGGCCGAAAACAGGTAGAAGAAAAATTTCTGGGAAAAGAGCTATCTCGGCTGAATGGCGAGTTGGAGCGGGCCGTAAAAAAAGATCAAAAGCAAAAAGATTTAGGGAGGCGGTTAGGGCTCTGTACTGAAGCCCTGCAAGCTCTCAATGAAATTCGCTCTGAGATGCTGTCTGAAGTCCGATCCAAGATACAGCAAAAGACAGAAGAATATTTTCTGGATTTAATATGGAAGAAAGCCACGTACAAAAGAGTTTCGATAGATGATAATTTCCAGATTAATGTGCTAAATGTGCGCGACATGCCATCTTTAGGCACGCTTTCGGCTGGAGAACGGCAAGTATTGGCCTTGGCATTTATGGCTGCCCTGAGTTCTATATCTGGATTTGATGCGCCCGTTATCATTGATACCCCCACAGGGCGAATATCCGGTGTGCCCCGAGAAAATATTGCCGAATCGTTGCCCGGTTATCTGGCGGACACGCAGGTTACTTTGCTAATGACTGATACGGAATTCACAGAGCCTGTGCAGGTGCGGCTAAATGAGCGGATTGGTCAAGAATATTCGCTTAATTTCTTTGAAGATGATGCGAACACCGAGGTAGTGCAGCGATGAACACCGACGCCTTTCCTGAGATACGTAACTTACGCTATTCCGATGCAGACGGCGAAAAATACCGTCAATTAACCCAAGATAAACTTTCTCCTTTTTACGGATCAAATTTCAAAGATATCTTTGTATACGCTGCCACCTATGGGTATAGGCATGGTTTGAGCAAGGAATTGGAACGGCCCAAACCCAACATTCCTATTTCTGCTTTTAGTGAAGAAGATATCTGGCTGCTAAAATCCATAGCGATCGCGGATGAAGGCTCACTCGAAATTCTGAAAGATGAGAAAGAGCAATATCGGATTGCAGAGCGTTATGCTAATGGTGCATTCGAGACGATTTACCTTGAGGTACTCGGAGGCAAGCCTGGCGAGCCGTATAAGCGCATGATGCAGGACGTGCACGATGAATTCGAACGATTAGAGCTTGATGAATCCTAGAATCACACAACACCTTGGGGTCAGCTAAGGTTGTTGTGAATAGCGATGGTTGCTTCGGATTTGTTCAGCGTATAGAAGTGCAGGCCCGCAGCACCATTGGCCAGAAGGTCGCGGCACTGCTCGCTGGCCAGATCAATGCCCGCCTGTTTCATGGCATCAAGGTCATCGCGCAGCGGCGCCATGACGGCTTCGACACTTACAGGGATACTGGCGCCGCACATACCCGAGAAGCGTTTGATCTGATCGAAGTTGCCGATTGGCATGATGCCTGGAATCAGCGGGATGGTGACGCCTGCCTTATGCGCCATGTCGCGGAAACGGTAGAAGTGCTCATTGTCGAAGAAATACTGTGTGACAACCGCATCGGCGCCGTTATCCTGCTTTATCTTCAGGTAGCGGATGTCGTCTACGACACCATTTGGAGATTCGGGATGTCCTTCCGGGTAGGAGGCCACGGCAATGGAAAAGTTGTTACGGCCATGCACGAAAGCGGTCAGGTCGGTGGCATATGAAAAGCCGCCTGCGACCGCCTCGAACTTGTCCATGCCTTCGGGCGCATCGCCTCGGAGGGCCAGGATATTTTCGATGCCGGCTGCGTGATATTCATCGAGCAGTGCGCCCAGCTCTTGTTTGGTGGAGCCGACACATGTCAGGTGCGCGACCGGTTCGAGGCCGGTTTCTTTTTTAATGCGCTCAACGATCCGCTTTGTCCGCTCCTGGGTGGAGCCACCGGCGCCGTAGGTGACCGAGACATAGGCGGGATCGATGGCTTTCAGTTCCTGCAGGCAGTTCCAGAGATTTTCCTCGCCCTTGTCGGTCTTGGGCGGAAAGAATTCACAGGAAATGTGCGGGCCTGGCCTGGCCAGGATATCTGATAATTTCATGAGGGCCTAAAGCTTCGGCACCGTGACGCCCGTTTGTCCCTGATACTTGCCGGCCTTGTCCTTGTATGAGGTTTCACATTCTTCGTCGGATTCGAAAAACAGGAACTGGGCCACGCCCTCGCCGGCGTAAATCTTGGCCGGCAGCGGAGTCGAGTTTGAAAACTCGAGTGTCACATGCCCTTCCCATTCCGGCTCCAGCGGCGTGACGTTGACGATGATGCCGCAGCGTGCGTACGTCGATTTACCGAGGCAGATTGTCAGCACGCTTCTGGGAATGCGCATGTATTCAACCGTGCGCGCCAGTGCAAATGAATTCGGCGGGATGATGCAGACGTCGCCCTTGAAGTCGACAAACGAGGTCGGGCAGAAATCCTTGGGATCAACGATGGCCGAGTTGATGTTGGTGAATATCTTGAATTCATCAGCGCAGCGGACGTCGTAGCCATAGGAGGAAAGGCCGTAGGAAACCATGCCGTCGCCGTTTTCGGCCTGCTTGACCTGGCCGTCCACGAACGGCTCGATCATGCCGTGTTCCATTGCCATGCGGCGAATCCATTTGTCTGGCTTGATGCTCATGCTCTTCTCCATCGCCTCTTAGTTAAGAAGCCGGGAGGATAGCGACACGGGTCGTCATGCGGAAGGCTCGGACATCTGTTCAGCCTCCATCTGTCCAGCTTCGTCGAGCAGCCACTGGCGGAACAGAGCCAGCGCGGGCTTTTCACCCTCACGATCCGGGCAGACGAAATAATAGGCGCTCTCCGTCGGCAGGGTCTGGGGGAAGGGTTGAACAAGTCGGCCATCCTTCAACTCCTCGGTGACCAGCGCCGGATCGATGATGGCAACACCCAGGCCCCGAATGGCGGCGGCGATGGCGAAGTTGCGCGTTTCGAACATCTGTATCTGGCGGGGCTCCATATCCGGGAGGCCGGCAGCGATAAGCCAGTCGCGCCAGTCATCCGGCCTGAGTTTGGCATGCAGCAGCGTGTGGTCTTTCAGGTCTGCCGGATTGTTGAGGGGTGTCTCGCTACTCAGCAGGGAAGGGCTGCATACGGGTGTAAAATGCTCGGCGAACAGGCGGTCGGCCTTTGTTCCGGGCCAATTACCCTGGCCGGAGCGGAGGGCGCAGTCAATGTCGCCACGGTCGAGGTCGGCCAGTTCGATGGATGTGGAGATGCGTACCTCGATGTCCGGATGTCTCTGCTGAAAGCGGAACAGGCGCGGGATGAACCAGCGCATGGCAAAGGTCGAGAGCATGCTGACATGCAGGATGTTGGCGGTCTTTGGCGTGTGCAGTCTCGACAGTGCGCCGCCGATCAGGTCGAAGGCTTCCCGGATTCCGGGCAAAATCACCTCTCCTTCCTGCGTGAGCCTGAGGCCCTGGCGGGTGCGGTGGAAAAGTGAAACACCGAGATGCTGCTCGAGGTTGCGAATCTGGTGGCTGAGGGCCGAAGGGGTGACGAAAAGCTCTTTGGCGGCTGCGGTGAGATTCAGGTGCCGTGCCGCCACGGCAAAGGCTCGCAGCGCATTCAGCGATGGCAGCCGGGTAGCGTCAGTCATGAGAAAAACTCAACATAAGAAGTAGAATTATTCCTTTTCACTGTTGAAAAGTAAAGCGTATCGTTCCACGTGAATTGAATTTTATTTGCGGGGATAAAAATGGCGAAGACGTTGTTTGACAAGATATGGGAGCAGCATGTCGTCAGCGAACATGATGACGGCTCTGCGCTGCTGTATATCGACCGGCATCTGGTGCATGAGGTAACCAGCCCGCAGGCTTTTGAAGGTCTGCGCATGAGCGGGCGCAGGCCCTGGCGTGCGGCATCCGCTGTGGCCACGCCGGATCACAATATCCCGACCGTGGATCGTGAGCGCGGCATTGAAGATCCGGTTTCACGCCTGCAGGTCGAAACCCTGGATGCCAACTGCCGCGAATTCGGCATCACCGAATTCGGTATGGACGATCAGCGCCAGGGCGTCGTACACGTCATGGGGCCGGAGCAGGGACTCACATTGCCGGGCATGACCGTGGTCTGCGGCGATTCGCATACCTCCACACACGGCGCCTTCGGAGCGATGGCCATGGGCATCGGCACCTCCGAGGTCGAGCATGTGCTGGCTACGCAGTGCCTGATCCAGAAGAAGCCGAACCAGATGCGCATTGTTGTCGACGGTGTACTGCCTCATGGCTGTACAGCCAAGGATATGGCGCTATTCATCATCGGGCGGATTGGCTCGGCCGGTGGCACAGGCTTTGCCATCGAGTTTGCCGGTTCTGCTGTACGCAATCTCTCAATGGAAGGGCGCATGACGCTGTGCAATATGGCCATTGAGGCCGGCGCGCGCACCGGCATGGTGGCCGTGGACGATGTCACAATCGATTACGTCAGGGGCCGTCCGTATGCACCGGCAGGAGAGATGTGGGAACACGCCGAAGCTGACTGGCGGAACCTGCACTCAGATGATGGTGTTGCGTTTGATGCGGAGCTGCCTCTGCCAGCCTCCGATATCACGCCGCAGGTGACCTGGGGTACGAGCCCGGAGATGGTCGTGCCGGTAACCGACTCAGTGCCGAACCCCGAATACGCCCGCGACGAGGTGCAGAAAAGTGGCTGGCAGCGGGCCTTTGAATACATGGGACTCAAGCCGGACACGCCGATCACGGGGATTGAGGTGGACAAGGTGTTCATCGGTTCATGTACGAACGGGCGCATCGAGGACCTGCGCGCTGCTGCCGGGATTGCCAGAGGAAGGAAGGTAGCGCCGAATATCAGGCTGGCTCTGGTGGTGCCCGGCTCCGGCCTGGTGAAGGCCCAGGCAGAGGCTGAAGGATTGGACAGCATCTTTACCGAGGCGGGATTCGAATGGCGCGATCCTGGCTGTTCGATGTGCCTGGCCATGAATGCCGACCGGCTGGAGGCGGGCGAACGTTGCGCCTCGACCAGCAACCGCAATTTCGAGGGGCGGCAGGGCCAGGGCGGCAGGACGCATCTGGTTAGCCCGGCCATGGCTGCGGCGGCTGCAATCGCGGGCCATTTTGTCGACGTCAGGGAATGGAAATAATGAACCACAAAGGCACGAAGGCACAAAGAGTGTTTTTAGGTTACATGCCTTCCTTTGTGTCTTTGTGACTTGGTGGTAAAAAAAGGAGTTTTAGATGCAGGCATTTAATGTATTGAAGGGATTGGTGGCGCCGCTGGATCGCGCCAATGTGGATACCGACGCAATCATTCCCAAGCAGTTTTTGAAATCGATCAAGCGTACGGGTTACGGTCCGTACCTGTTCGATGAGTGGCGCTATATGGATCAGGGCGAGCCGGGCATGGACTGTACGAATCGGCCGCGCAATGAGGGGTTTTTGCTGAATCAGGCTCGTTTCCAGGGCGCCTCCATCCTGCTGGCGCGCGAAAATTTCGGCTGCGGTTCCTCGCGCGAGCATGCGCCGTGGGCGCTGCTGGATTACGGCTTTCGCTGCATTATCGCGCCGGGCTTCGCTGACATCTTCTACAACAACTGCTTCAAAAACGGCATCCTGCCTGTGATTCTGGCGGATGAGACCGTGGACAGGTTGTTTGCCGAATGCGAGGTAGAAGGATACAGGCTCAAGGTTGACCTGGACGCACAGAGTGTGACCACACCCTCCGGAGAACAGATTGCGTTCAATATCGATGGCTTCCGCAAGCATTGCCTGCTGGGAGGGCTGGACGACATTGCCCTGACCTTGCAGGAAACCGATCAAATCCGCGCCTACGAAAAAGAGCGGCGAATTTCGGCGCCGTGGCTGTTTTCCGGGTAGTAGACGAGCCCATAGAACTGCTACCTTTCAGGTTGATGGGGTACTGGAATGCGTAACAAGGCGCTGATTACTTTTAGCGTAGTGTTGATGCTGTTGATTGCAGCACCATTCTATATCCCCTCGGAAGATGTGCGAATTGCCGCAGAGGAAGTGGCCTCGGAGGCCCTGGGCGCCAGGGTCAGCATTGAGGCGTTGTCGGTTCGGCTGCTGCCGATGCCGGGAGTTACCATCAAAAATGCAGTCATGCATGATGTTAAAAGTGGTGTACCCAGGCTGAAGGTGGGGTCGGGCAGTGTTTCGGTCGCACTGGAACCCTTGCTGTACGGTCAGGTCGAAACCAGGGGAATCAGCTTCAAGGACATAACCCTGCGTATCTCCGAAGTGGCCAGCGGTAAGGATGTCCGCACCATCAGGATCGATAAGCTTACGGGCTCTATTCGTCTGGCCGATGGCAGGCTGCGTTTGCCGAACTGGCAGGCCAGACTCTACGGTGGCAAGGTCGATCTCAATGCCGAGATATCCCCGCTCGAAGGCAAGGATCGCACGATTTCGGGTGAAGCTCATGCCGGTGGCATCCAGATACGCCCATTACTTGCGGATGCGGCCGGACAGAAAAGGTTGTCCGGCAGGCTTTCCTCGGATCTGAAATTCTCCGCCAGCGGAACGGATGAAAAGGCGCTCAGAAGCAGTCTCAGGGTCGATGGCCCGGCGCACCTGCGCAAGGGGAATATTTACCAGGTCGAACTCCATGGCATTGCCTCGATGCTTGTGTCGGGCAGCAGCAGAAGTAAGGGAGTCATTGCCTACAGGAATCTTGACCTGGAATTACAGGTGCGTGGCCGGGACGTGTATGCCAAGAATGTCAGGTTGAACTCCGATGTCATGGACGCCACAGGTCATGTGGCGATCAAGAGCAACAAGAAACTCAATGGTGAGATCGAGGTGGACTCACTGGGCGGGCTTATCGACGTCAAGCTGCGGATTGGTGGCGCCATTGATCGGCCGCGGGTTTTGCCAGCGCCCTCAACGTTGATTGGCGGCGTTATCGGTGCGGGCGTTGAAAGCGGGGCGGCGGTCGGTGAAAAGGCCATGGATGTGGTTGGAACTGCTGTTAAAACTATCGGCAGTGGCATCAAGAAATTGCTCGACGGAAAGTAACCTCCCCGGTCTTGCGGGTTAGATTAGGCGGCCTGTTCGGCCTTGAGTTGGCCGCAGGCGGCGGAGATATCCTGCCCCCGGCTTTTGCGCACGACGGCAACAAAGCCGGCATCAGACAGAATCGAACGAAAGCGCGTTACCGAAGCATCAGTCGGAGTCTTGAACTGGCTGCCGGGGGAGACATTGAGTGGCAGCAGGTTCACCGTAGTGTCGATATCCCTCAACATCCCACAGAGCCTTTCAGCATCCTCGACGGTGTCATTCACACCCGCCAGCAGCACATATTCGATCAGCACGCGTTTGCGTCCGTGGGCGGCAATGTAATCGCGGATGGCCTGCAAGAGTTTGGCAATCGGATAGCGCCTGTTGATCGGCATGATCCGGCTGCGGGCTTCGTCGGTCGTGGCGTTCAGCGAAACCGCCAGGCTGCAAGGCAGCTTTTCCTCGATCATGCGGTAGATGCCGGGTACCAGCCCTGCCGTGGACAGCGTGATGCGGCGTGGTGAGAAGGCCATGCCGAGCGGATCGGCGGCAATGCGGATGAACTGCGCCACCTCATCAAAGTTGTGCAGTGGCTCGCCCATGCCCATCAGCACGAGATTGCGCACCTTGTTCTCGGACAACTCCTGTGCAGTCTGCACTTGGGCGACCATTTCCGCCGCAATCAGGTTACGCGTCAGTCCGGCCGTGGCTGTCAGGCAGAATTTACAGCCGATAGCACAGCCGACCTGCGTGGAGATGCACTGGGTCAGGCGTCCTGTGCCCGGGATGAGCACGGTTTCGATGTTTTTTCCGTCCGGCATGGTAAGTAAAAGCTTGCGTGTTCCATCTTTCGCCTGCTGCTCAGCCACAACCTCGATGGACAGTGGCTGACTGTGTTTTTTGAGAAAGCCTCGAAGTTCGCCGGGAATATCCGGCATCTTATCCGGATCATGGATACCGCGGCGGAAGATGTAAGCCAACAGCTTTTCGGCATGCACAGGCTTGGCGCCGGCAGCCTCACAGAGTGCGATCAACTGTTGCCGGTTCATGCCGGTGAGAGGCCCATCTGATGCAGTCATTTGGAGAAAATAAAAAGGCGCGCGAAAACCCGCACGCTTTTTATCTCAGGTGTCGAAACTTTTCTTACAAGCCCCACTTGGCCTTGTTCTGCGCAACCTCATCTGCTGACGGTGGCTCATGCTCGGCCGCTTCGGCCAGCTCGAAGGCGTTGCGCTCCGAGTCCGTCTTTTCGTTTAGTGCAATATCGTCGACAAATATTTCCGGTACATCCTCCTCCGGGTAGATTGCTTCCCATGGGCATTCCGGCTCGCATACGGCGCAGTCGATGCATTCCTCAGGCGAGATCATCAACTGGTTGGGATGCTCATCGGAAACTTCCTTGGGTTTGTAAAAACAATCCACCGGACAGACGGCAACGCATGCCGAGTCTACACAATCTCTGCATAGTCGGGAAACCACAAAAGCCATAGCAACCTCGCTGTTGTTCGTTATACTGCAAAGGATACACTATTTTCGTGTGTGTAAACCACCCCCCCCCTATTTCTTCGGAAAAAAAGGGGATTCCCCCTTCAGGGGCTTTGTTATGATACGGCAATAAAGCTAAGCTCCGGGCATGCGCTTTACGCCTTTTGCCCATTTGCATGTACATAGCGATTTTTCCCTGCTGGCCAGCGCGGTGTCCGTAACGAACATGCTCGACCGGGCGGCTGAAATGCGGCAGCCGGCGGTGGCCATGACCGATCACGGCAACCTGTTTGGCGCCGTTCAGTTCTACAGTGAGGCGATCAGGCGCGGCATCAAGCCGGTCATGGGCTGCGAAGTATACTTGTGCGACGATCACAAAAAGCGGCAGGCCACCGGTTCGCGCCAGCCCCGCTATCCGCAACTGGTGCTATTGTCCCGCACCAACCGTGGCTGGCACAACCTTATGCGGCTGGTGACCATCTCATATCTGGACGGTTTTTATTACAAACCGCGTGTGGACAGAAAGCTGCTCGAACAGTTCGGCGAGGGGCTGATTGCGCTTTCATCCGGCTGGGATGGCCAGATCGAGATGCATCTGCGCCAGGGCGATAAGGCGGCAGCCAGGCAGGTGGCGCTGGATTATGCCGAACTGTTTCCCAACCACGGCTTTTTTATCGAACTGCAAAGGCACGGCGCGGCCGGCCAGGAGGACATCAACCGGCAGCTGATCGAGCTGGCGCACGAAACGGACATTCCCCTGGTGGCCAGCAACGATGTGCATTTTCTGGCGCGCGAGGATTTTCATGCCTTTGAGGCCATGCTGGCCCTGCAACAGAACAGGACGCTGAATGACGATGTCAGCGGGCGCTATACGCCCGAGTGTTATCTGAAATCGTATGAGGAGATGGCCGAGTTGTTTGCCGATGTGCCGGAGGCGATCGAAAACAGCATGCATATCGCCAGCCGTTGCAATGTGGAGCTGGAATTCGGCCAGTATCAGTTGCCCGATTTCGAGCCCCCGGAAGGCATGAGCCTGGAAAAGCACATTCACCAGTTGGCGCATGCCCGGCTGGAGGAATACTGGCCAAGGATTCAGGCGGGATCGAAGGATGCCGGGAAAGAAGCCTATGAAAAGCGCCTGGATTTTGAGTTGGGCGTCATTCAGGACATGGGCTTTCCGGGGTACTTTCTTATCGTGGCGGATTTTATCGGCTGGGCCAAGCAGCAGGATATTCCGGTCGGTCCCGGACGCGGTTCGGGCGCCGGTTCACTGGTCGCCTATGTTCTCGGCATCACGGATCTCGACCCGATCCGTTACGGTCTGCTGTTCGAGCGTTTCCTGAATCCGGAGCGCGTGTCGCTGCCGGACTTCGATGTGGACTTCTGCATGAGCCGCCGCGATGAGGTGATCCAATATGTGTCCGGAAAATACGGCGCCGACCACGTCGCCCAGATTATCACCTACGGTTCGATGAAGGCCAAGGCCGTGGTGCGCGATGTGGGCCGTGTGCTGGGCATGCCGTATGGCAAGGTGGACGAGATCGCCAAGTTGATACCGAATGATCTGAACATCACGCTGGACAGGGCACAGGTAGAGGAGCCGAAGCTTCGCAAGTTGATACAGGGGGATGCCGATACGGCACGCCTTTTTGACATCGCCCAGCGGCTCGAAGGCCTGCACAGGCATGCCGGCAAGCATGCGGCAGGTGTGGTGATCGGCCGTACGCCGCTGGTGGAGACGGCGCCGCTGTACAAGGATCCGCGCGAAGGCAGTACCGTGGTGCAGTGGGATATGAAGAGCGCCGAAAAAATGGGCCTCATCAAGTTCGATTTTCTGGGTCTGAAGACGCTCACGGTACTGCATCTGGCCTGCGAGTTGGTGCGCCGCCATGTCGAAGATGATGCAGCCAGGAACTTTGATCTGGCCCGTATTCCGCTGGACGATCAGAAAACGTTTGATCTCTTGCAGCGCGGGGACACCCGGGCTGTGTTCCAGCTCGAGTCCTCAGGCATGCGCGATCTTCTGACCCGTATTAAACCGGACAGCTTTGAGGATATTATCGCCCTGGTCGCCCTGTTCCGGCCCGGACCACTACAGTCCGGCATGGTGGACGATTTCATTGCCTGCAAGAAGGGCGGCCAGCAGGTCGTATACCCGTTGCCGCAGTTGGAGCCGATCCTCAAGGAAACCTATGGCGTTATCCTTTACCAGGAGCAGGTGATGAAGATCGCCCAGGAGCTTGGCGGTTATTCGCTGGGGCAGGCCGATTTGCTCAGGCGCGCCATGGGCAAGAAGAATCCGGCCGAGATGACCAAGCAGCGCAAGGTGTTTATGAAGGGTGCCGCCAAGCAGAAGATTGCCGAGGGCAAGGCCGCACATATTTTCGACCTGATGGAGAAATTCGCCGGCTACGGCTTCAATAAGTCGCATTCCGCTGCCTACGCGATGATCGCCTATCAAACCGCTTATCTGAAGGCGCATTATCCGCAGGCATTTATGGCCGCCACACTTTCCTGTGATATGGGAAACAGCGATAAGGTGCATATGCTGGTTGCCGATTGCCGCGCCATGCACCTCGATATTCTGACGCCGGATATCAATGCCTCGGACTGGGAGTTTGTGCCGGAAGGAGACGCCATCCGCTTCGGCCTGGGGGCGGTGAAGGGTGTTGGTGAGGCGGCGATCCGCAGCCTGGTGCAGACCCGCGCAGCGGGTGATCCCTTCGAATCGCTGCAGGACATGTTGCTCAAGACTTCATCGAAAGTACTGAACAAGCGCATGCTGGAAGCGCTGATCAAGGCAGGCGCTATGGACGGCCTGATATCCCACCGGCATGCGGCCCTGGAGGGCATGGGCATGCTGATGGATGAGGCCAGCCGCAAACGCAAGGAGAAGGCTGCAGGACAGAGTGCCCTGTTCGAGGTGGCCGAGCCGCAGGAGAACAATGATGAAGGTGACGGTGGCTCTGCGTGGGGCCTGGGCGAGAGCTTGCAGCATGAGCGGGAGGTTCTTGGCTTTTACCTTACCGGCCATCCACTGGAAGAATATCTGGAAATAATCAGCGGCCTTGCGGATGCAACCCTGGCTGATATTCCCAAGCTTGCCGATGGCTCGAAAGTGTCGCTGCCTGTGGGCGTGAGCCAGGTGCGTACCCGTCATAGCCCGAGGGGAACGATGGCCATTGTCCAGGTGGAGGATCTGCATGCGGATGCAACCCTGATATGCTACAACGCGGTTTATGCCGAGGCAGCGGAATTATTGAATGGTGATAAGGCCTTGCTCATTTACGCGCGTGTCGACAAATCACGGGAAGAGCCCCGCCTGATGGCCGAGGCGGTTGCTCTGCTGGATTCCGTGCTGCCGGATCAGATACAGTGCATTCAGATTTCAAGCAGTGCTGTGGCCTGGGACGAAAAAACCGTGCAGCAGTGCAAGGCGCTGACCGCGAGTCATCCGGGAAGCTCATCGCTGGCCTTCAAGGTTCGGCTGGCTGATGGCAGTGTGGCCGTGCTTACCTCATCCCAGGGATTGCACTGGGACAGGGAAGTCAAAGGGCAGTTGGAGTCCCTGTTCGGTGAAGAAGCGATCCGCCTTCGTTGCAGCCCCTGGCAGCCGGAGGTCACACAAGGCAGCATGCATAATTGGGGAAAAAGGGTGCAACATGTCGCTTAGTTATCTTGAATTTGAACGGCCCATTGCCGAACTGACTGCCAAAATTGATGAGCTTTCTCAAATGGGCTCAGACTCCAGCATGGATATTGCTGAAGAGGTTGAGCGCCTGACCGCCAAACGTGACAAGCTGATCCAGCAGGTCTATGCCAAGGTGACGTCCTGGCAGGTGTCGCAACTGGCCAGGCATCCAGACCGTCCGTACTTTCTCGATTATGTACCGTTGATTTTTGATGATTTTCAGGAACTGCACGGTGATCGCGCCTTTGCCGAGGATGCGGCCATTGTTGGCGGGGTAGCGCGGTTCCGTGAACAGTCCGTCATGCTCGTCGGCCATCAGAAGGGGCGGGATACCAAGGAAAAACTCAAGCGAAACTTCGGCATGCCGAGGCCCGAAGGTTACCGCAAGGCATTGCGCCTGTTCCGTATGGCCGAGCGTTTCGAGATGCCTGTTCTCACCTTTATCGACACGGCTGGCGCCTGGCCCGGCATTGATGCCGAGGAGCGTGGGCAGAGCGAGGCGATTGCCCGCAACCTGATGGAGCTGTCAGGACTCAAGGTTCCGATTATCTGCACGGTGATTGGCGAGGGGGGGTCTGGCGGCGCACTGGCTATCGGTGTTGGCGACCGCATGTACATGCAGGAATTTACGACCTATTCGGTGATTTCTCCCGAGGGTTGTGCAGCCATATTATGGCGCGACCGGAAGTATGCTGAGCAGGCGGCCGAAGCCCTGAAGCCTTCGGCCAACGATCTGCTCAGTCTGAAGCTGATTGACGGCATCATTCCGGAGCCTGTCGGCGGAGCCCACCGGAATGTTGAAAAGGCCGCTGAATTAATGGCGGATGTGCTGGATAAAACACTGGCCGAACTGTTGACATTGCCACAGGCTAAGCTGCTTGAGCAGAGGCATAAGCGGCTGCGCCAGATGGGCGTATACGGCGAGAGCTGATTCGGCACCAGCAGGGGCGGCTGGCCGTACTTGTATGCGGCATATGTGCCCCTTATGCTTCGCCGCCTTCGTCTTAAAGCGGTTTTTTACGGAGAGGTACCGAAGCGGTCATAACGGCACCGACTCGAAATCGGTTGGGCGGGTAAAACTGCCGCGTGGGTTCGAACCCCACCCTCTCCGCCAGATTAGCTCAAGGTAATAGGGTTATTATAAATTGGCTGGGCATGTTGAGGGAAGATAAAGAGGGTGGGTGAGAATCCACGTATTGGGTTTGACAACATAGCAATAGCTATGTTGAACGCAGGAGGCGAAGCCGAGAGCGGCCCGCAGGGTGAGGGCCGGAAGGCCCGAGTAACCCCACCCTCTCCGCCATTTCCTTTTTGTTATATAAAAACTTATTTGCAGTTCGTCATGTGTCCATCCTTGCTCAATGACCGCTTGCTACATACTATGCGCAGCCTTTTGGAGAGATGTCCGAGTGGTTGAAGGAGCACGCTTGGAAAGCGTGTGTACCCCTAAAAGGTACCGAGGGTTCGAATCCCTCTCTCTCCGCCAGATAGGCCTGTGATGAATCGCAGGTGTTGAGAGAGGGAATGAGAACCCTCGCTGGGTTCGACAAATTGGCGCAGCCGGTTTGAACGCCGCTTGCGGCGGCCCGCAGGGCGAGGCACATGGATGTGCCGAGTAATCCCTCTCTCTCCGCCAGATTTGCCGGCCAATGGCCGGCAACAGGGATGCTGCCCGGGCCGGGCCCCGCACGGCTGGAGCTCGTGAACCCCGTCAGATCCGGAAGGAAGCAGCGGCAGCGGGATACCCGCGCGTTGCGGATCCGTCCGGTCCGGGTGGCTAATTTCCCCTGATGAAAAGCCGCTATTTGGCGGCTTATCTTTTGGAATTGTGCTAGATAACAGTGATTATCTAGGACAGCTCCTATCTTTTTCATGTCTTTGTGGTTTCATGTTCCCATGACCAATCCGGTTGTCTCCGCCAAGGGTCTCTATAAACGATTCGGCGAACATGTGGCTGTCAGCGGTGTGGATTTCGATATCCCTGCCGGTATCTGTTTCGGGATTCTCGGGCCGAACGGTGCGGGTAAGACCACGCTGATACGCATGCTGCTGGGCATGGCGCCGCTGACGAGCGGTGAGTACACCTTGTTCGGTGAGTCTGCCGGAGTTGCAGAACAGCGGCAGCGGGTCGGAGTGGTGCCGCAGATGGACAATCTCGATCCGGATTTCAGCGTCAGCGAGAATCTGTTTGTCTATGCCAGTTACTTCGGCCTGTCCCGGTTGCAGATGCAGGGCAAGGTGAATGAGCTGCTCTCCTTCTCGGAGTTGTCCGGCCGAAGCAGCAGCCAGGTGGCGAACCTATCGGGGGGCATGCGGCGGCGGCTGATGATTGCCCGCGCCTTGGTGAATGATCCCGATGTTGTTGTGCTGGACGAGCCGACAACGGGGCTTGACCCCCAGGCGCGCCATATTATCTGGCAGCGACTGCGGGAGCTTAAACGCAGTGGCAAGACGCTGATTCTGACAACCCATTACATGGAGGAAGCCGAGCAACTGTGTGATGACATCATGATCCTGAACCAGGGCAGGATTATTGCCCGTGGCAGCCCCAGGATATTGATAGGCAAGCATGTGGAGCCAGAGGTCGTGGAACTGCGCGGCGAGGTGTCGCAGCCGGATGTGGACGCACTACTGGGAGAACTCAATATCGACTATGAGCATGTCGGCGACAGCTGGTTCTGTTATCTCGATGATGCCAGGCCGTTGCTTGAGCGCTGTACCGGCTTCCCCAAGTTGAATTTCGTGCACCGTCCGGCCAATCTTGAGGACGTATTCCTGAAGCTCACTGGCCGGGAGCTAAGCGAGTGATGCAACTGTCGAGAATGCTGGCCGTTTGGCACCGGAACTTTCTGGTCTGGCGCAAGCTTGCGGCAGCCTCGATGGTGGGCAATTTCGGCGACCCGTTTCTCTACCTGCTTGGCCTGGGCTATGGCCTGGGCATGTATATTGGTGAGATGAGCGGCATTCCGTACATGGCCTTTCTGGCCAGCGGCATTCTCTGCTCCAGCGCCATGAATACGGCAACATTCGAGGCTACGTATTCGGTTTTTACACGCATGACGCAGCAGTTCACATGGGAGGGGATGCTGGCCACGCCGCTGAGCATTCCGGATATTGTGGCGGGCGAAATGCTGTGGGCGGGCACGAAGAGTTTGATTGCGGGCACGGCGATCTTCATCGTGGCGGGCCTGCTCGGCGGTATTCAGAGTTGGGATACAGCCATTCTGGCTCTGCCCGTTGTGCTTCTGACAGGCCTTTGCTTTGCCAGCCTCGGCCTGGTCGTTTGCATGTTGTCGCCGAGTTACGACTTCTTTCTCTATTACTTCACGCTTGCAGTTACGCCGATGTTTCTTTTCTGCGGCGTGTTTTATCCGATTACCACCCTGCCGGAGCCTGTCCAGATGTTCGCTCAGGCCTTGCCGTTGACGCATGCCGTGGACTTGATTCGCCCGCTGCTGACCGAGTTGCCATTGCAGGCTGCATGGTTGCATATTGGGGTGTTGACCGCCTACTCAGCGGGTGGATATGCGCTGGCCGTGCGTCTTGCCCGCCGTCGCCTGCTGAAGTAGGGCCTGTTAACACTAATTTTGGTTGCAGCGACGCGGTCATTTTTGTTGCTATGCAAGACATTTCGAGCGCAGTGTGCCCGAGGCACATCAGCGAGAAATAACCGTGCTGCGCACAAAAATGGCCCGTCCCGCAGGGCTGCGCCCCAAATGTGCTCAAAAAGGACGAGGCCATCCATCGTTGCTTGTCGTTCATTTGGATTCACCAACAACCCTCCTCGCGCCTTGACTGGTCTCATTTAGGTCAGCAGCGCTTCAATCAGAATTAGTGTTAACAGGCCCTAAGAAACTGATGCATTGTGAGCCGCTCCTCAGAGCCGTAAAGTACCTGCCATGAGTTATCTGGTATTGGCCCGCCGCTGGCGGCCACAACGCTTCTCCGATCTGGTTGGTCAGGATGTGGTGGTGCGCACGCTGAAAAATGCTCTGTCGAGCGGCAGCCTGGCGCATGCCTATCTTCTCACCGGCATACGCGGCGTTGGCAAGACCACGATTGCCCGCCTGCTGGCCATGGCCGTCAACTGCGAGAAAGGTTCGGCCGACGAGCCCTGCGGCGAGTGCGCTTCCTGCACATCCATCAGCCGGGGCTCGAATCTTGATGTGCAGGAAATGGATGCGGCCAGCCACACTGGTGTGGACGATGTGCGTGAGATACTGGAATCCGTCCGCTATCCGTCTGCCAACCTCAAATACAAGGTATATATCATTGATGAGGCGCACATGCTGTCCAAGAGCGCCTTCAATGCGCTGCTGAAAACCCTGGAAGAGCCGCCGGAGCGGGTGATGTTCATTCTCGCCACGACCGAGGTTGAAAAGCTGCCGCTTACAGTACGTTCGCGCTGTCAGCGTTTCGACCTGCGCCGCCTGGGATTTGACGAAATCAGCGCTTATCTGGGTGATGTGCTGACGCGTGAGAAGATTGAACATGAAGCGGAGGCGGTGAGTGAAATTGCTCGCGCCGCCGATGGCAGCGTGCGTGATGCGCTGTCGCTGACCGAGCGTGTGCTTGCCTTCGCAGGAGACAAACTTGAGGCCACCGATGTGCGCGCAGCACTCGGCCTGATGGGTATGGATCAGGTGTTGATGTTGTCCGACGCCGTGTTTGAAGGTGACGCAAAAAGCGCGCTGACCTGTTTGCGTTCGGCCGCAGGCAGTGGCTATGGACACCGCAGCCTGTTGATATCGCTCGCGGAGCTATGGCATCAGTTGGCCTGCATGATGGTCGATGAAAAAATGCTTGATTCTGAGCCGACCGAGAGCGTGCGTGACTGGCTGGCTCAATGGGCTGAGCGCTGGGAAGCACAGTCGCTGGATCTGCGTTATCAGGTGCTGATTGCCGGTATCCGCGATCTTTCTCTCGTGGATGAGCGCCTGGGCGCTGAAATGCTGGTGATGCGCCTCAGTGGCTTGCAGGCGCTTTCTTCCCCAAGAGAGATTCCCTCTAAAAAAAAACTGAACAGCCATAAGCCGGCAGCAAAACCTGTAACTGAGAAAAAGTCTGCCAAAGCTGTTGTCGAGGCAGCTCCGGCTGAAGCATCGGAAGTGCAGGCTGAACCGGGTCTCCCCCTGGGCGATGACGATCAGGCGCCGGCGAAGACATTTGAAAACTGGGAAGCGGCGTTGAAGGCCTATGTGGATGTTCGGGCGGGTGTTGCAGCCAGGTTGGAGCATGTGCTGTGTCTGGACTTCGGCGCCAAGGTTCGCCTGGCGCTGGATGAGCATCAACAGAAAGCCATCGCACAATCCGACCGGCTGGCATTTGCCGAATGGCTGGGCCGGGAAGTGCACTGGGAACCCAGGCAGGATCAGGTTGGAGAATCCCTGTCACAGACCAAGGCCAAACAGACGGAGCATTTGCGTCAACAGCTTTGGCGGACAGCCAAGCAAAATCCCCATATTAATTTGCTTATCAGCGAACTTGACGCGAAACTAGTGGATGTCCGGCCTCCCGGCGCCGAGGATGGGCCTGTCCGGGAATAAGAGTGACGAATTTATAAAGAGCCTTCATTGGCGTTTTTATTGTCAGTTTGTAACCTTTCGCCCTGGTGGCGAATCCCTTTCATGAACAGGAGATGCGAAGTGAACCTTGGTAAAATGATGCAGCAGGCCAGGCTTATGCAGGAGAAGATGGCGCAGATGCAGGAGAAAATGGCGCAGATGCAGGTGAGCGGTGAGGCTGGCGGTGGCATGGTGAAGGCGACAGTCAGCGGAGACAGGGTTGTGCGGAGCGTGGAAATCGATTCCTCATTATGGGCCGAACAGGACAAGGAACTGGTCGAAGACCTGGTGACGGCTGCTATCAATGCGGCGCTTGCGGCCGTGGAGGAGCAGGTAAAGGAAAAACAGAATGAGATGCTTTCGGGGCTTCCGCTGCCGCCAGGTTTTTCTCTTTGATTGGTTTGCTTTCCGGCCTGCCTGTATCATTGGCAAAAGTAGCGGAGATGCTCAGTGGTTTTCCGGGCGTTGGCCCCAAGACCGCTCTGCGCCTGAGCCTGAACCTGCTTGGCAGGCCAGCCGATGAAGCATCCCAGTTGGCAGACGCCATTTCGGAATTGCACCGGAATGTGGATTTCTGCAAGCGGTGCGGGTGTTTTTCCGAACGTGGGCGTTGCCATTTCTGTGACAACACGAAGCGAAATTCAGCGCTTGTCTGCATCGTTGAGCAGCCCGTGGATGTTCTGATGCTGGAGCGGGGTGGGTTTGAGGGTTGCTATCATGTGCTGCATGGTCGGCTGTCTCCTGTTGACGGCATTGGGCCGGAGAATTTGAGGCTTGATGCCCTGGATGCGCGCATCAGTGGGGGCGGAGTTCACGAGCTGATCATGGCAACCAGCGCCACGGTGGATGGGGAGGCGACGGCGCATTTTTTGTCGCAGCGCTACTCCGGAAGTTCGAGGGTCATTTCGCGTATTTCCCGCGGCGTGCCGGAGGGAAGCGAGCTGGAGTATCTGGATGAGCATACGCTGCACCGGGCGGTTTCACAGCGTGTGGTATGGGAAAGCCTCAGGGATTAATCTCTTACCCATAAAAGCCTAATGCAAAAAGAACAAGATATTTACCACCAAGGCACAAAGCCACGAAGGATATGGAAAAACAGGACAGGTTAATTCAGGCTGACGATCGGAAACTCATTAGAAGATACCACTTCAGCCTGCACAAAAAGTAGATTCATATGCTTATAGGCTTGGTGCCTTTGTGGTTCAATTTTGTTTGAAAGGATGCGAACGGAATGAAGGTAACGATTTATGGCAGCGGCTATGTAGGCCTTGTGACGGGAGTTTGCCTGGCTGAGGTTGGCAACGATGTGCTCTGTATGGATATCGATGCAGGCAAGATCGGCTTGCTTCGGCAGGGAAAGTCCCCCATCCATGAGCCGGGCCTGGATGAACTCCTGAAAGAAAATATCGTTGCGGGACGACTGGGGTTTACAACCGATGTAGAGCAGGCGGTCCGGCATGCTGCGCTCCAGGTCATCGCCGTTGGCACGCCTCCTGATGAGGATGGTTCTGCCGATTTAAGTCACGTCCTGGCTGTGGCGGAAGGTATTGCCGCGCATATGGATGAGTACCGTGTCGTTGTGGGCAAATCCACAGTTCCGGTAGGCACGGCCGACAAGGTAAGGCAGAAGATGTCCGACGCCTTGCAGCAGCGTGGAATGGATATCGAATTTGATGTGGTTTCAAATCCCGAGTTTCTGAAAGAGGGTGCGGCCATCGAGGATTTCATGAAGCCGGATCGCATTGTCGTAGGCGCTGATAATGAAAAGGCGGTCAGCCAGTTGAAAAAGCTCTATGCGCCATTCAGCCGCAGCCACGGCAAGCTGATGGTCATGGACATCCGCTCGGCGGAGCTTACCAAGTATGCCGCCAATGCCATGCTGGCGACCAAGATCAGCTTCATGAATGAGTTGGCCAATCTGGCTGAGCGAGTGGGTGCGGATATTGAGCAGGTTCGAATCGGGATCGGTTCGGATCCGCGTATCGGCTATAAATTTATCTATCCCGGCTGCGGCTATGGCGGCTCCTGCTTTCCGAAGGATGTCCGGGCACTGGAGCGCACGGCGAAGGGTGTCGAATATGAGGCTGAGCTGTTGCAGGCGGTGGAGTCGGTGAACAACAGGCAAAAGCGCATATTGTTCCAGAAGCTGTCAGCGTATTTTGATGGCAAGTTGAAAGGTAAGCGCATCGCTCTCTGGGGGCTGGCATTCAAGCCCAATACCGATGATATGCGCGAGGCGTCAAGTCAAGTGTTTATCGAATGCGCCTTAAGTGAAGGTGCCGAGGTTTGCGTCTATGATCCGGTGGCAGCCGATGAGGCCCGGCGCATTTATGGGCAGAGGAAGGGATTGGAGCTATGCGATTCCAAGGAAGAGGCTGTCAAAGGCGCTGACGCCCTGGTAATCGTGACTGAGTGGGCCGAATTCCGCAGTCCGGACTTTGACAGGATCAAGGCCGATCTGAAAAATCCGCTTATCTTCGATGGACGCAACCTCTATGATCCGAAGCACATGCAAGCTGAGGGGATTATTTATTATGCCATAGGGCGCGGTTGCAGCAGTGTGCGGTAAAATGAGAAACAGTACGTTGCATGCCTGCTTTCGGGCATTGTGTGATACGGGGAAAACAAAAGAATGCCTTTAAAAACCACCATGAGATGGCGTAGTCCCAAGACAGCGTTTTTACATGATTTATTCTGGGTTCCTGCCGCAATCCTTCTGGCATACTGGGTACGCTTTAACCTGGACGTTATTCCTCAGGTTCAATGGAGTGGCATGTACGCCATGCTGCTGGCTGCGCTTCCTGTCCAGGCGGTTGTTTTCTGGAAATTCGGGCTGTACCGCAGTATCTGGCGGTTTGCGTCCATTCCTGATCTGAGGTGTATTCTCCAGTCGGTTGCGCTTGGTGTGCTGTTGACTGTGTTGGCGGTATTTGTGTTTCAGCGCCTGCAAGGCGTGCCCCGTTCGGTATTGATATTGTATCCGCTGTTTCTTGCTTTGGGGCTTGCCGTTCCGAGATTGTTTTACCGCTGGTTTAAGGAGCACCATCTGCACAGGGGGGGGCATGGCCAGATTCGCGCTCTTATTGTCGGCGCCGGGCGGGCCGGGGAACTGCTGGTTCGTGATTTGCTGAAAGACGGCGTATACCTGCCGGTAGGATTTCTGGACGATGATCCCGACAAACAGGGAAAAGACCTTCACGGCGTACGCGTGCTGGCCTCACTGGCGGAACTCGCAAACCAGATTCGCCGGCTGGATGCGAATATTGTCATGTTTGCCGCGCCATCAGCCAAACCGGCCACCTGGCGCAGCCTTGTTCAGGTATGCAGTGAGTGTCATGTACAGTTTCGCACACTCCCCTCTCTGGCAGAGCTTGCCGATGGCCGTGTAGAGGTTTCCCGCCTGCGGAATGTGCAAATCGAGGATTTGCTGGGCCGCGACCCGGTTGCTCCCAATGAAGATTTGCTGACCAAGTGTATCAGCGGGAAATCCGTCATGGTCACGGGCGCCGGTGGCTCCATTGGTTCCGAGCTTTGCCGCCAGATTGTCAAGAATAATCCAACCTGTCTCGTGCTGTTTGAAAAAAATGAGTATGCCCTGTATCAAATCGAACAGGAATTAAATGCATCCAGCCATGACGTTGAGATCATTCCATTGCTAGGTTCTGTCCACCACGGGCATCGTGTTGAAAAAGTTTGCCGCACCTTTGCTGTTCAGACCATCTATCATGCTGCCGCTTATAAGCATGTGCCCATCGTTGAGACCAATCCGATTGAAGCCGTTCACAATAATATTTTTGGCACGCTGCATTCCGCCCAGGCGGCGCTGGCTTCAGGGGTTGAAACATTTGTTCTCATTTCTACAGACAAGGCTGTGCGGCCCACGAATGTCATGGGAGCAACCAAGCGATGCTCGGAGCTGATTCTTCAGGGATTGCACGACTCAGCACAACATACCAGGTTTTGTATGGTCCGGTTCGGAAACGTGATCGATTCATCGGGTTCTGTTGTGCCGCTGTTTCGCGAGCAAATTCGCAAGGGAGACCCTGTAACGGTAACGCATCCTGAAATTACGCGATTTTTCATGACCATTCCGGAAGCGGCTCAACTGGTGATTCAGGCTGGAGCCATGTGCCGGGGAGGTGATGTGTTTGTGCTGGATATGGGTGAGCCAGTTCTTATCGCGGAGCTTGCAAGGCGCATGATCCAGTTGAGCGGGATGAGCGTCAGGGATGAGTCGAACCCGGACGGGGATATTGAGATCAGGTTTACAGGGCTTCGCCCGGGAGAAAAGCTCTATGAGGAGTTGTTGATAGGGGATAATGTGACAGGGACGGAACATCCCTTAATTCTACAGGTCGACGAAGACGCCCTGACAGAGGCAGAGCTATCCCGCTTACTGGATGGCCTGTTGACAGCGTCCCAGTGCTTTGACTATAAAGCGCTTCGTCAGTTTCTGCGCGAGGCTGTTCACGGCTATGAACCGCAGTGTGATATTCAGGATCCGATCTGGCTGAAGCAGGCATCTGCCGGGCAACATAACAAAGTTCGAAGAATCAACCCTCGCAAAAAGGGAAGATAGCCCCTGCCTTCCCAAATCAAGATCTGGATTCGCGCCCTTATGAGAGCGGAATAGTGGGCGCGGCGTCACTGCTGACACATATTCTGCTTGTTTCTGTGTTAACCGGTCTTTCTGCCGCGATGACATGGCTCATGCTTCACCGCGTGCAAATTATGGATCATCCGAATGCGCGTTCTTCCCATGCCAGCCCGGTTCCCCGCTCAGGCGGTATTGCTATTGTCGGAACATTTCTGGCCGGGATTCTGGCGATATATCTTTTCGGTGATCAAGCGCAGATTGCACAAAAGTACTTTTTCGGCTTCGTAATTTCGGCTTTGTGCATAGCGTTCATATCTTTTTACGACGATATTACCAGCCAATCGCACATCGTCCGGCTGTCTGCGCAGACTGCCGCTGTAGTTGTTGTTCTGGCGTTTGGCATGGCCGTTGATGAGCTGTCACTGCCATGGCTTGGCGCTATCAGGCTTGGTTGGCTTGGCTATGTGATTTCCTTTATCTGGATTGTCGGCCTGACCAATGCCTACAATTTTATGGACGGTATGGATGGTCTGGCTGCCGGTGTGGCCGTCATCGCCTGTGCGTTTTTTGCCTATATCACATTCCAGCAGGGAAGCCTGTTTGTGTATATTGCAAGTTATACACTGCTGGCCGGAGCGCTTGGTTTTCTTATTTTCAATTTGCCTCCCGCCCGCATCTTCATGGGCGATGTCGGCAGCGCCTTCCTGGGTTTTGTGCTGGCTGTCATGGCGATTGTTGCCGTACGCTATGACCAGTCACACACATCGTTTCTCGTTATGCCGCTGCTACTGTTCAACTTCATTTATGACACGGCGTTCACTTTTTTTCGCCGGTTGCGCAATGGTGAGAAGATCACCGAGGCTCACCGCACCCATCTGTATCAATTGTGCAACCGGTTTGGCTGGAGTCACGCCCAGGTGAGCCTTTCGCAATACGGCATGTGTATGGCGCAAGGGTTTGCGGCTATCTGGATGGTGCAGGTACCGGGAGAATACAGGGCCTTCGCCTTCTTTCCGTTTCTCATTCTGTATGTGGTTTATTCAGTGATTGTCATTCGCAAGGCAAGGCAGGCAGGATTGGTGCCATGAAAGGTATCATCCTTGCCGGCGGCTCCGGAACACGGCTGTATCCGCTGACATTGTCGGTCAGCAAACAGCTCATGCCCGTTTATGACAAGCCGATGATCTATTACCCCCTGTCCACCCTGATGCTGTCGGGTATCCGCGATATCCTGGTGATCTCAACGCCTCAGGATCTTCCCCTGTTTGAACGGATGCTGGGAGACGGTTCGCAGTGGGGCCTTTCGCTTTCCTATGCCGAGCAGACACGGCCTGAAGGGTTGCCGCAGGCTTTTGTTATTGGCCGGGAGTTTATCGGCTCGGAGCAGGTGGCGTTGATTCTTGGTGACAATATCTTTTTCGGCCAGGGCCTCGTGGAACAGTTGAGTTCGGCGGCACAAAGACAAACAGGGGCGACCATTTTCTCTTACCGGGTCAAAGATCCCGAGCGATACGGGGTTGTGGAACTGGATGCCAATGGCTGCGCCCTGGGCATTGAGGAGAAGCCGGCACGACCAGTCTCAAACCATGCCGTAACGGGGTTGTATTATTTCGACAATCAAGTCGTTGATATCGCAACTGCCCTGAAACCCTCAGCAAGAGGCGAGCTGGAAATTGCCGATGTCATCAATGTTTATCTGAAATCCGGTAACTTGCATGTGGAACGTTTGGGCCGGGGAATGGCCTGGCTGGATACGGGCACGCATGATGCCCTGATGGAGGCGGCAACCTATATCGAAGTGATCGAGAAACGGCAGGGCCTGAAAATCGCCTGTCCCGAGGAAGTGGCCTGGCAGATGGGATATATCAATGACAGCCAGCTGGAACGATTGGCCGAGCCCTTAATGAACAGCGGCTACGGTCGGTATCTGCACGCCCTGCTGAAACAGCACCTGTAACATGTCCGCGTACTGTCCCCGAATCGTGCTGGTGACCGGCGGTGCCGGGTTTATCGGCTGCAACTTTGTGCGTCATATGTTATCGGCAAACCGGAATATCAATCTCGTTAACCTGGATGCACTAACCTACGCGGGGACTCCGGATAATCTGCACGGCCTGCCGGATGAAGGCCGTCATGTGTTTGTTGAAGGCGATATTACAGACCGCACTCTGGTGGATGGTCTGCTCAGAGGGCATCAGGTGGATACGGTTGTGCATTTTGCCGCCGAGTCGCATGTGGATCGCTCGATTTCCGGCCCTGCCGCATTTATCCAGTCGAATGTCGTAGGGACGTTTACATTGCTTGAGGCGGCCCGGCACTTCTGGCTGGATGAAAAAGGCTGGGATGGTAAAGCCTGCCGCTTTCATCACATCTCAACCGATGAGGTATACGGCAGCCTGACCTCCGGTGAATCTGCCTTTACAGAGGCCACACCGTATGCCCCGAATTCCCCCTATTCTGCCAGCAAGGCTGGCTCTGACCATCTCGTGCGCGCCTGGCATCATACCTTTGGCCTGCCGGTGACAACCAGCAACTGCTCGAACAACTATGGCCCTTATCAGCATGCGGAGAAGTTTATTCCAACAGTGATCCGCTCCTGTATCGAACGGCGGCCCATTCCGGTTTACGGCGACGGAAACAATGTTCGCGACTGGCTGTATGTTGAAGATCACTGCCGGGGCATTGAGACCGTTATACAAAGAGGCAGGATGGGTGAAACCTACAATATTGGCGGTGGTAACGAATGGGCGAATATTGATATTGCCAAATATACCTGTGGTCTGATGGATGAGTTGCGGCCAGCAGGCAAGCCGCATGCCGGTCTGATTGAGTTTGTCGAAGATCGGCCCGGACATGACTGGCGCTATGCCATCGATGCCAGCAAAATGGATCGGGAACTTGACTGGCGGCCCGCTGAATCTTTTGAGACTGGCATTCGTAAGACGGTTGAATGGTATTTGAAAGGAGTAACAAGTTGATTGTTCCCGTCATACTTTCCGGCGGTTCCGGCTCACGTCTGTGGCCATTATCCCGCGAGGCCTATCCAAAACAGTTTCTTCCCTTGCTGGGGGACACTTCACTGTTCCAGGCCACAGTGCAGCGATTGGAAGGGATTAACGGCTGTGATTCGCCCCTGCTGGTGTGCAACGATCTGCACCGTTTCCTGGTGGCCGAACAGATGCGCCAGCTGGGCATTGAGCCGATGGCCATCATGCTGGAGCCGGTGGGACGCAATACGGCGCCCGCTGTGGCCTGTGCCGCCATCCATGCCGCTGCCAGATCGGAGGATGCTCTGCTTCTGGTGTTGCCGGCGGATCACGTGATTCGCGATGTGGCGGCTTTTCAGTCTGCTGTTGCAATTGCCAGTAAATATGCTGAGACGGGGCAACTTGTCACCTTCGGCATTGTTGCCGACCGGCCTGAAACGGGCTTTGGCTATATCCGTCGGGGTAAAGGCATCAAGGCTTTTGATAAGGGAAAGTGCTTTCAAGTGGCCAGGTTTGTCGAAAAACCGGATGCGGAGACGGCCCGGCGCTATGTGGATTCCGGCGAATATTACTGGAACAGCGGCATGTTCATGTTCCGGGCGGATATTTACCTGCAGGAACTGGAGCAATATGCCCCGGCTATTTTGGCGGCCTGCCGTGAAGCGTGCCGGAATGCGGCATCAGACCTGGATTTCCTGCGTCTGGCCGAAGGTGCATTTGCCGCCTGTTCGTCGGATTCCATCGACTATGCCGTCATGGAAAAAACCGGGCATGCGGTCGTTGTTCCGCTGGATGCCGGCTGGAGCGATCTTGGTTCCTGGTCGGCCTTGTATGATATCGGAGAGGCCGACGATTCCGGCAACGTGGTCTCCGGCGATGTCGTGCAGATCGATGCGCACAATTCTTATCTGCATAGCGAGGGCCGTCTGCTGGCTGTAGTGGGCATCCGGGATCATGTGGTGGTGGAAACTGCCGATGCCGTGCTGGTGGCGCACAAGGATCGTGTGCAGGACGTGAAATTAATTGTGGATCAGCTGAAAGAACAGGGGCGCAGCGAACGCGTATTCCACAGCAGGGTCTGTCGCCCGTGGGGTTCGTATCAGGATGTTGATCTTTCCGACCGGTTCAGGGTCAAACGCATCACGGTGAATCCGGGCGCCAGCCTGTCCCTGCAACTGCATCACAAGCGGGCCGAGCACTGGGTTGTCGTAAAAGGCACGGCGCGCATCACGCACAATGATGATGTGATGAACCTGAATGAGGATGAATCGACCTACATCCCGATCGGCACAAAGCATCGGCTAGAAAATCCCGGGGATATTCCTCTGGAAATCATCGAGGTGCAGACCGGCAGTTATCTTGGCGAGGATGACATCGTGCGCTTTGAGGACGACTACGGCCGGACAAATTGAGCATATCCCCTGATGCGTGAAGCTGCTGCTCGACAGGTCAGCCCATTTTTGCGCTCTGCGGCGTTATTTCTCGCTGATGTGCCTCGGGCACACTGCGCTCGAAATGCCTTGCATAGCTACAAAAATGGGCATGTCGCTATGGTCGAAATTAGTGTTAACAGGCCCTAGCGAGGCGGATATGAGCAAGCGAGGCGAAGCGATTCTGGCACTGGCCGATGGCCGCGTCTTTCACGGACAGGCCTATGGTCATATCGGCCATACTGTCGGGGAGGTCTGCTTCAACACCTCGATGACCGGCTATCAGGAAATACTCACCGACCCCTCCTATACCGACCAGATTATCACCTTCACCTGTCCGCATATCGGCAACGTCGGCGTCAACGACGACGATATGGAATCCGCGAATATTACTGTGCGCGGGCTTATCGTGCGGCAACCCGCCCGCATCAGTTCCAATTACCGCGCAACGGATGATTTCAACGCCTGGTTGAAGTCACGGCAGGTCGTCGGCATTTCCGGCATTGATACACGCGCACTCACGCGTCACCTGCGCACCCAGGGCGCGGTCAATGGCGTAATCGCTTCCGATGGTTTGAGCCAGGAGGATGCCGTGGCCATGGCGGCAGGCTGGGACGGATTGGAGGGGCGCAACCTGGTGGCCCAGGTCAGCAGCAAGCATGCTTCCGGCTGGACGCAGGGAACTTATAACCTCGATCGGCAACGGCATCGCGAGGGGGGTAAAGCATGGCATGTGGCGGCCATGGATTTCGGTTGCAAACAGAATATTCTGCGCATGCTGGCCGATCGTGACTGCAGGGTGTCTGTCATGCCCGAGGCAACGTCTGCTGAGGATATTCTGTCCCTGCAGCCGGATGGGATTTTCCTGTCCAATGGTCCCGGCGACCCGGCCGCGGCAGGCAATGCCGTGCAGACGATTCGTGAATTGCTGGATGCCGATATCCCCATGTTCGGCATCTGCATGGGGCATCAGCTTTTATCGCAGGCTTTGGGCCTGAAAACCTTCAAGCTGAAATTCGGACATCGTGGCGGCAACCATCCGGTGCGGGACGAGACCACCGGCAAGATAGAAATCACCAGCCAGAATCACGGCTTTGCCGTGTGCGATGAGGATATTCCCGATCACGTGGAAATAACCCACCGTTCGCTGTTCGATGGCACAGTCGAGGGGTTAAGGGTGAAGGATAAGCCTGTCTTCTCCGTGCAATATCATCCTGAGGCCAGCCCCGGACCGCACGATGCGGACTACCTGTTTGACCGTTTTGTGGACCTGATCAGGCAACACAAAGGCTGAGGCGTGCCTATCTGGGCTGATTCTCCGGCCCGGCTTTCCCATAGACGTTCACAAACTGCTTCTCCGGCATCAATGCCGGTTCGGCTATGCCGAGTTCTTGCACTTTCTGCCAAAGCAGCCGGGACTCAGTAGCGTTGCCGGATGGAAAGGTAAAGCGGTAGACGGGAATCGTGATTTGCCGCTTTTCATAGCGGTAAGGTTTACCGGTTTTCTTCAGCCTTGCATGCATACGCATGGCATGTCCGGCTATGAAAAACCGGCCCAGACTGACAGTAAAGGCATGGTTCGACTTCATGATGTCTGCGCTCATGTTGAGTTTCTCCCAGTCTCCTTTGGCGCGGGAGGCTTCCTTTTTTGTGACGAATGTCCGGGCGTCATCAAACGCATGCAGTTCGACCGCTTCCCTGTGCGTGATGCGAATCGGTTTCAATCCAGCCTGCTTAAGCCGCTTCTGCATGCTCCCGACTGCGGCTTTGGAAATGATCTTCCTGGTGATAACGCGCCATGGCTGGGATTCGCTTTCCGGCACAGATATATGCGACCGGTTCTGGGCGATATTCTGCGGGGCCGGTGGTTGCCAGCTTATCCAGGCCAGCCAGATGAGCAGGCCAGCCAGCAAGATCGAGAAAAGGCTTCGCATCAAACGAAGTGTTGTGTTGCCAGCAGTCTTAATCCTTCCAGTGTCAGATCGGGTCGGCAGGCCGAGATTCCCTCTATATCTGCGATGATTTCCTCTGCCAGGCCACCACTGGCGACAACTGGAGCATGCTCAAAGCCGGGCAGGCTGTGCAGGCGGCGGATGATGCCGGTAAGCCCGTCCACCGTAGACCAGTAGCTTCCCGCCTGCATGCTTGATGCCGTGTCTCTGGCGATAAGGATATCCAGACGGCCGGAGGTGACTTCAGGGAGTTTGGCGGCGCGCTCACTCAAAGCAGAAAGAGCGACTTCCATGCCCGGTACAATGAGGCCACCGGCATAATGGCCAACGGGCGAGACAATATCGAAGGTGGTGGCCGTGCCGCAGTCCATAACAATCACCGGGCTGCCAAAATGTTCGCGGGCGGCCACAGCATTGGCGATACGATCTGAGCCGACCTCACGCGGATTCTTGTAATCCACGGCCATGCCGGTTTTAACATCGGCAGAGCCGACAAAGGCTGGAGTCTTGTTACAGGCCAGCTGACAGGCCCTGGTCAGCACGGCATCCAGATGCGGAACCACGCTGGCGGCCAGAATGCCATGGATATCGGAAACATCGATACCGTTCTGTGTGAACATGCCGTTGAGTTGCAGGGATAATTCATCGGCAGTCTTGTTCGGTTCGCTGGACAGGCGCCAGTGGCAGGTCAGCCCGGTGCCCCTGTACAGGCCGAATACGGTTTGTGTGTTGCCTATATCTACGACCAGAAGGCACGTCATGTCATAATCTCCAAATCTCCCGCAATAATACGTTCAATGCCGTTTTCTGTTCGCAGTAACAGTGCTCCGTCCGCATCCAGGGAATCCGCGATGCCTGTAATATAGCGTCCACCGTCATGTACGCGTACCGGTTTGCCGCTGGTGGCATGCGCCTGCCACCACTGCTCGCTCACGGCTGCAAAGCCATTTTCCAGGAAATCAACATAGATCGCTTCCAGCGACTCAAGCAGGCGGGTGGCCGTCTCCAGGCGAGAGACCGGTTTTCCGGCAATGGAAGAAAGGTCGGTGGCCGGTTGCGTAATATCAGCCGGCCAGCCGTTGGCGGGGGCACGCACGTTCACGCCGATGCCAATCACGACGGCCTGAACATGGCCAGGCTCCGCCCGCATTTCAGTCAGGATGCCGGCCAGTTTTCTGCCGTTATGCAGCAGGTCATTCGGCCACTTGAGACGTATGCCGGGGGCGAAATTCGACAAGGCCTGATGGCAGGCTACACCGGCAACCAGGGTGAGTTGAGACACGTGCTCCGGCGGCAGGTTCGGGCGCAGCAGGATCGACATGGCCAGACCGTCATCGGCAAACGTATGCCAGTTTCTGCCCAGCCTGCCGCGCCCCCGGGTTTGCCGGTGGGCGATGACTGTCAGGCCTTCTTCGGCGCCCTCGCTGGCCAGCCGCATGGCTTCCGAGTTGGTAGAATCCACTTCATCAAGCACCAGGCAGGGGCGGCCGACAAAGCGCGTTTTCAGACGGGTCTCCAGCACGCTTGCGGCCAGCACCTCGGAGCACAATACATAACCGCGTCCGGTGACAGCTTCGATACGGATGCCCTGACGGCGCAGCGTTTCGATATGTTTCCAGACGCCTGCCCGGCTGATGCCGAGTTCCAGAGCCAGACGATCTCCCGACACAGGCCTGGAGCCTGCCGCCAGCCTGGCCAGGATGATATCGCGCTGCTTGCTCATGTCAGGCGCATGGACATATCCAGAGCGGGGGCGGAGTGGGTGATGGCGCCGATGGCCAGCCGGTCAACGCCTGTTTCCGCATAGGCGTGAGCATTGGCAAGATCAATGCCGCCGGATGCCTCCAGCAGGATATGCTTCGGCGTCATGGCCCTTGCCTTGCTGATGGTGTCTACATCCATATTGTCCAGCAGGATGATGTCCGGCCGGTTCTCTACCGCTTCGCAAACCTGGCCGATGGTTTCACATTCGACTTCCACCCACACATCCGAACTCAGGCTCCGGCATGCCTCGATGGCCTTTGCTATCGAGCCTGCCGCGG
Organism: Zetaproteobacteria bacterium; assembly: GCA_003228735.1. Taxonomy (GTDB): domain Bacteria; phylum Pseudomonadota; class Zetaproteobacteria; order Mariprofundales; family Mariprofundaceae; genus SZUA-181. Next base: position 4,856 of record QIFG01000010.1, on the reverse strand, counting down.
CAATGTGGTTTTCCTTGATCAGCATGCCTGATTTTAAATCCATGCGGTGATTGACGCCGCCGCCATGAACTACCGCCTGCTTTTCCAGATGGCGCATGCCGGGGGCCGTTTTGCGCGTATCGGCGATCTGGCAGCCGGTATCCCTGACGGCCTGAACATAAGCATGGGTCAGCGTGGCAATGCCGGATAAATGCTGCAGGAAATTCAGCGCCGTGCGTTCGGCCGCCAGCAGCCGAGACACACGCCCTGAAAGATGGCAGATGATATCCCCGGCCTGAACCGCATCGGCATCGGCAAAGGCCCATTGTTGACGAATGCCGGAATCCACCTGTTCAAAAACAGATCTGGCCGCATCCACGCCGGAAAGGGTGCCGCAGGCCTTGGCGGAGATGCTTGCTTCACCCTCCTGATCGGCCGGAATGGTTGCTTTGCAGGTCAGATCGGAATCTGCGGCGTCCTCATGCAAGGCTGCGGCAACAAGGCTGGCCAGCCCTGTCATAGCAGCCACAGGGTGAGACCCATGGCCAGCACAATCAGCGGCTGGTTGAGTGGTTCGGGCATCATGGCGCGGGCTGTTGAGGCGACCATGCCGGCCAGTGCCGTTGCCATAAAGAGGTGGCTCCAGTCCAGGTCGTGGAAGATAAGAAGGCTCCATCCGCCGAGCAGGGTAATCACAAGAATAAGCACAAGGTGTCCGATCAGGGTTTGGCCGGGATTGGACGGGAAATCAAGGGGGACGACACGGGTCCGGTCCAACAAATCGGCTGCCGGCACACCCATGCACAGGGCCAGGGCCATGCCGAAACCAAATTCAGGGGCTTCCAGATATGCCAGGGCAGCAAGCCCTAAGGCAAGCATGAACATGGATACATCCAGAAGGCCGTGCGCCTGACCGGACCAGCAGGACTTGAGCGTGGAAAACAGGGGATGGCGTATGGTGGAGGCCAGGGAAATGCATAAGGCCAGCAGGCAGATGCCGAGCAGGATAGTTTCGGCATGGGTGTACACCGGCCAGAACAACACCCAGATGGCGAACAGCGGCGGTATGGAGGAGAGAATGCGTTCGGCCTTGATACCGCGGCGATGCAGCATGACGGAAAGCCAGGCGAACTGAAAAAGCCCGACGCCAAGCAGTAAAGTCAGTATTGCATCCGTTTGGCTCATGGTGCAAACCTATCCCAGCCCAGAGCTGGCATAAAGGGCGCTTCTTAGGAATTTGCCATGATCTCGTTTCATTTGGCTGTTTCCGGTATCATGCACGGAAACATATTGCCTCGGAGGGTGAGAACGTGAATCAGGATGAAATGAAACAGAAAGTGGCGGAAGCCGCGCTGGAATATGTAGTGCCGGGCACGATCATTGGCGTTGGCACCGGCTCAACGGCAAACAAGTTTATCGAGGCCCTGGGCAGCATAAAGGATCAGATCAAAGGAGCCGTGGCCAGTTCGGAGGCAACAGCCAGGGGGCTTCGGGATCAGGGCATCAAGGTGTTTGATCTGAATGACGTAAGCGGAACCCTGAGCGTCTACGTGGATGGCGCCGACGAGTTTGATGAGGAGAAGAACCTTACCAAGGGCGGCGGCGGCGCGTTGACGCGTGAAAAGATCGTGGCGGCTGCCTCGGATAAATTTATCTGCATTGTGGACGAAACCAAAAAGGTGGGTTTTCTGGGAGACTTCCCTTTACCCATTGAGGTGATCCCGATGTCCCGCGAACTGATTGCACGTGAAGTCGTGAAGCTTGGCGGCAGGCCTGTCTTGCGTGAAGGCTTTATCACCGATAACGGTAATGAGATTCTGGATGTGCACGATCTGCGCATTACCGATCCCAAGGGTCTGGAAGCGCAGCTTAATCACCTGCCGGGCGTGGTCACCAATGGCCTGTTCGCACTCAGATGCGCCGATGTTGTTTTGATGGCCACGCCTAACGGCGTTGTCTGCATCGAATAACTGCCAGCCGGTAGTCAAACATACGACAAGGCTGTGATAAGACGGTTGCTTTTGGCGCCGTCTTATTGTTTGGCTGGACTCACCTGACATGCTGACCTCTGATTTCGACTACCATCTTCCCGAACGTCTGATCGCGCGGCAGCCGATGCCTGAGCGTGATGCTTCGCGCCTGCTTCATTTGCCGGAAGATGGGAACATATCGGATATGATGATCCGGGATCTGGCTAATCTGGTGCGCCCGGGAGATGTCTGGGTGCTCAACAATACCAGGGTGCTTCCTGCCCGGCTTTTGGGGAAGAAGGCCAGCGGCGGCAAGGTGGAAATCCTGCTGTTGGAGCCGGCGGGAGAGGCGCATGTCTGGCTGGCCTGGGGTAAATCAAACAAGCCATTGAAGCCGGGCACAGCCGTCCACTTTGCCGGGGACTTTACCGGCGAAATTCTGGCGCGTGATGGCAAGCAAATTCGTATCCGGCTTATGGCTGATGATGTCGCAGAAGCGATTGAAAAATACGGACATATGCCGCTACCGCCATATATCGACCGGCCTGATACCGATGAGGACAAACAGCGTTATCAGACCGTTTATGCCAAACATACGGGAGCCGTGGCGGCGCCTACGGCAGGCCTGCATCTGACGCAGGAGCTGATGGCGAACATGCAGGATGCAGGCGCTGAATTCACCCATGTCACCCTGCATGTGGGTCCGGGGACGTTTGAGCCTGTGCAGGTGGGCGAGATAGAAAATCACGAAATGCACGAAGAGGCATATCAGGTGTTTGAAAATACGGCGGTCGCCGTAAACGCCGCGCTTGATGAAGGCAGGCGTGTGGTAGCGGTCGGGACGACTTCCCTGCGCACGCTGGAAGCGTCCGTCGTAGAAGGCCGGATTGAAGCCGGAGCAGGACGCACCTCGATCTTTATCTATCCGGGGTATCAATTTCAGGTGGTTGGCGGCCTGCTGACCAACTTCCATCTTCCACAATCCACCCTGCTTATGCTGGTAAGCGCGCTGGCCGGACGTGAGCGCATCACGGCTGCTTACGAGCATGCCAAAAAGGAGAGTTATCGCTTCTATTCGTATGGCGATGCGATGTTTATCGGTTAATCGTACTAAGGCTTTGTTGCTCCGAATGACCATTTTCGACATGATCTGATCGCATGGACTCGTGTTTTAGGTTTTTTCGGATAAACGTCCGCGTTACACAATGGAGGGTAAAATGACGGCGAAACTCCTTTCTGTTACTGAGAAAGCATTCACAAAACCATGGCATATTATGCTGAAAGTGGTGCTGACTATTACCATTGCAGAAGCGGTCATCATGCTACTGTTTGCAGTGCTCCCGTTGCCTCATCTGGGCGAATATGAATTAGCGTTTCTGGGCGCTCCTTTGCTCGGTATTTCTGTTGCCCCTGTAATATACTTTTTTCTTTTGCTTCCATTGAAACGAGAAGCGCTCAGTGAACAGAAAATTCATTTTGCAATGTATGATTCTCTTACTGGCCTTCCCAGAAGGGAGCTATTTCATGAACTTGTAGAGCATGAAATCAGCAGGGCGAGAAGGCAGCCTTTCCGCGCAGCATTGATTGTGATTGATCCAAGCCATCTATCAGACATAAACGAAACATTTGGTTACAAGATTGGTGATGAATTTCTTTCTCGATTGGCGGAACGCATACAATCAACTCTTAGAGAATCGGACATTGTTTCCAGATTGAGCGGGGATGAATTTGGCATGTTGTTACCATGCGAGGATATTAAAACCGTCAATAAGATTATAGTAAAAATCAACACAGCTCTTGAAGAGTCTTTTGTAATTGATGATATTGTTATTGATATTGTTATTGCGATGGGAGTATCGATCTTTCCTGACCATGCAGATTCTGCTGGCGATCTTATCAGGCGAGCTAGTATGGCGCGAAATAGAGCCAAGCAGGAAAAGACGCCCTGTGCTATTTACGACATTCAAGATGAGTCTGCTTCCCATCAACGCCTTGTCCTTTTTCACCAATTGCGGGAAGCTATTAAGACTCAGGAGTTGGAGCTCTACTACCAACCAAAAATATATCTAAATAGTGGAGAAGTTGCTGGCGTAGAAGCTCTAGCACGCTGGACCGGAGAGCATGGCAGACCACCCTCAGTTTTTATTCCGCTTGCTGAACAGACAGGGCTTATCAGGGAAATTACTCGCTGGGTTATTAAAGAGGCCGTGAATCAATGCAGTGAGTGGAAGAAAAAAGGGTTGCATATTCCAGTATCCATTAACGTTTCTTCTCGAAATTTATATGACTCCAGTGCAATCATTTTTTTAAATCAGTGCATGGAAGAGAAATCTCTGTCTCACTCACTGATAACAATTGAAGTCACTGAGAGTGGCATCATGAATCGTCCAGAAACAGCTATTGAATTGCTATCTCAACTTAAAAGAAGCGGATACAAAGTCTCTATTGATGATTTTGGTACAGGCTACTCTTCTCTTGCATACCTTAAGCGCCTTCCAGCCACTGAGATTAAGATAGATCAGAGCTTTGTTACAAATATTCTATCCGATAAAAAAGACGAGATTCTTGTCAGATCAACAATCGCTCTTGCTAAAGACCTTGAATTCCAGGTTGTCGTAGAGGGTGTGGAAACTGAAGATGTGATCGAAAAACTACGAGCATTCGGAGCTGATATAGTTCAGGGCTATTATTATAGCCGCCCACTGAATTCCGATGCGTATACCGAATGGCATCAGCAATGGAACCTCAGCAAAGGCCGCCCCCGTAAGTCTGGTTAAGGGTTGTCCCATTTCAATAAATACTTTTGACCATACATAAGGCGGATTCAACTGCCAAGTGCAACATCGGTGAGTCGCGACGTGGTATTGAAGAACACTTCATGGGGTGTTCTGTAGCCCAGTGATTTTC
>QIFG01000037.1 GCA_003228735.1 Zetaproteobacteria bacterium | reverse complement strand
CCAGCAAAGGCCGCAACTGACTTTCATGATTGATACTCTCAAGGTATAGGCGCCGAAGCACTGCTGCGGCCGGGCCGGGCACTCCAACCCGGCCCTTCTCCCAGTTCCGAACAGAAGATTCGCCGATATCCATGAGGGTCGCCAAAGCGTTCTGGGACAGATCAAGCTCAATCCGCAGGAATCGGAATTCAGGACCGGATATAACCCGGCTGGCCTCTGCAATGTTGGTTCCGATCAGACGATGCAGGCCTTCAAGATCATGGATGGCTACTGACTTGCCATATTGTGTTTCCCTTTCAATATAGCCGTTTGCCAAATGAACATTGTCGAGTCCGCTATCAGTATAATGATACATGACTATCTCCTAAAATACCGTTACCACGATGATGTAATCGCCGTTTTCATCTTTGTCTAAAGCAGCGGCTACGTGAATTTTGTCTCCTGCCACGACTGTTTGCATCGTGAACTTAAAGTTGCCATGTATCTGATCCCAGCATGGCGGCTCTGTAAATCGCCCTGCCTGCAAGCACTTCAATATCTGTCTGCGAGTAATGCCTCTGCTTTTTTGCCTTTTTCCTGCATGGCTCCACGATGGGATGGATACTTTGCCAGAGTCCTGGGCCACAGCTTTGATTCTTTTTCGAGCTTCACTGTCTGAGATGCGCATCTGGACAACCTTACCCATGCGTCAATTATTAACGGTATGCCACATTGTGTCAATGGAGTACGGTGATTTTAGCAAAACCTTGGGGGTCTACCATTGATGCACTTTACCTGAAGCAGGGGCGATATCATTTTATCGGAATCTGCAAGCCAAGATGTTTCACCATCGGATCAAAATCCCGGTCGGAGTAGAGCAGGGACAGGGCGTGTTCGATGCAATACGTGGCAATCATGACATCAATGGTTTTGCGCACTGTTACGCCACGCTTGCGAAGGGCGCGATAATTTTCCGCAGCCTTCATGGCCATGGCCATGTCCGCGCCAAGCATGGAGACAGCGGGGAATACCCGCAACAATTCACGCGCATGATGGAAATCGGAATCGGATCGAAAGCCTTGCAATACCTCGGTTAGAATAAGATCGCCAATAATGATTTCCTGCGCACCAAGCGCATGATCCAGGGCGTTGGTTTGGGGGGAATGCTTACCGTTGAAATAATCAATCCATACTGACGAATCGACAACAAGCGCCATCAGTGATCCGTGCGCATAGCATCCAGATCATCATCCCAACGCAGTTTGCCGCGCCATGATTTAACAGCCTCCTGTTTTTTCAGACGAATCAGGAGTCTCAGGCCTTCTTCGACAATGCCCTTTTTTGTAGAGATGCCAGTGAGGTCTTGCGCCTCTGAAACAAGTTGATCATCAAGTACGATATTGGTGCGCATGGCATCCTCCATGTGTACGAATTAAGGAAATCATACACCTTCCAGTGGTGGATGCAATGGGTTTGGGAGTATTGTGCCAGGCTTTAACGTGAATCCTGCGCAGCTTTTATAAACCGGAAATATGCAAACTTCTGCTCCCTGTTTGCCGGCGTTATATGCACTTCCGAGGCCTCTTCCTCCAAGCTGAACCCTTCGCCAAGCTCCGCGGAGAGCTTCTCTGCATCATACTGGACGATGTCCAGGCCGCTGCATTTCTGCGGGCCGCCAATGGCAAAGGCAGCAATAATAAGATGGCCATCAGGTCTGAGCGTGCGCTTTAGCGTGGCTACATATTTCTTCCGGTCTGATGCTTCGGTGAGAAAGTGGAAGACCGCGCGGTCATGCCAGAGATTAAATTGGCGCGGGGCGATAAATGACGTTACGTCTGCCTCAAACCAATCGACATCATTAGCTTTGGAACCCAGCCGGGCCTTGGCGCAATCAAGCGCCTGCGCAGAAATATCCAGCACGGCAAGATTACGGTGCCCCTGCTCGTACAGACGATCGACAAGCATGGATGCCCCGCCGCCGATATCAATCATGGGCGCGCCCTTTGGCAGGTTCGTTCTGTGAATGAGTTGTAGCGACAGGCCGGGCTCTGCCTGGTACCAGCTCACTTCCAGGGGTGATTTATTGCCGTAAACCCCTTCCCAATGCGCTTTTTTATCCATGTGCAATCACCTGATTTTCGGGACATAAGACTTGATTCATTCTTATTGTAGCAAAACAGCGTACGCTCATTTTCATCCTGCTCAAAGCCGGGTAAGTGGTTGCAGATAGTGGGCCAGCCTGATCAATGGCAGGCCGATCAGGGCGGTGGGATCATCGCCTTCGAGGCGGTCAAAGAGGCTGATGCCCAGGCCTTCGGATTTGAAGCTGCCGGCGCAATCCCACGGTTTTTCAATCTCGACATAAGTCCTGATTTCATCCTTGGCCATGTTCCGGAAATGCACACGGAACGAAACCATCTCGTAGTTTTCTTCTCCCGGCTTGATTACAGCCAAGCCGGTCAGGAAATCGACTGATTTTCCGGAAAGTCTGAGCAACTGTTCACAGGCGGTATCGAAGTCGCCGGATTTCCCCAGCGCCTCATCGCCGCAGGTGGCCAATTGATCTGAGCCGATTATCCATGCATCCGGGTTTTTCTCCGCCACGCTTCGGGTCTTGCCCAGTGTGTTGTGCCTGACCAGTTCATCGACCGGCATGCTGCCGGGTGCAGCTTCGTCGAAATTTGGAGGTTTGACCTCAAACGGCAGGCAGAGCCGCTCCAGCAATTGCCGCCGATACGGCGAAGTTGAGGCCAGAATCAGCCGGGGCCGGTCAGACATAAATGAAGAATGCCTGCCAGCCAAACAGGATAAGTGCCGAACCTGTATCCCTGATCCAGGCAGGCCACAGCCACCACTGCTGTTTGCCTTTCCATATTTGTATGCCAGAGCGCAAGGCATGCAGACCGAACAGGCATGCAATCAGGAAGATGCCGAATGGCGTTCGGAAGGCGAGCCCGGCAATCAGGCTGGTGAAGATAATCCAGGTGGTGCCATTCAGGATCTCCCGGTTGCTGCGCATGCCGGAGAGAATCGAATCGGCCACGACTGCCGCCATCAGAAGGCAGATGGCCGAAGCAAGCCAGCGCCGCTGAATCTCGGCTCCGGTCTCCAGCCAGTTGCCGCTCAGCCAGGCCAGCGGCCACAGCAGCACCGGCAGGGCAAGCGCAAGACTTATGATAATGTAAAGCTGCGCGTGATGTTCTGATTTAGTGCTGGACATCATCCTCGACAAGGGGAGCCGGGTCACCGGGAAAGCCGTACTCCTGATTGGCCCATTTTCCCAGATCAATCAGGCGGCAGCGCTCGCTGCAAAAAGGGAAATGCAGGCTGTCTTTCTCCACGGTTTTTCTGCATCTCGGACATTTAAAGTTGCACGTGATTGCCATGATCCTAGGCGACAGGCACCAGCATCATGGAATAGGGTACATTGTCCTGTACTTGGCTGGCTGGCTGGCCCGCCTCCCATTGCTGGAATCTCAGCCGGATAGCCAGCCGATTGCCGGAAATATCCGGCACGATACCGCGCCCGGCATCAGTTTGTTTCAGGCCGATGATAACCAGGCCGAAATGCGTGCCACGCTCCGGCATAATCTGATCGCAGCCCTTGTTGGCCGTGCGTTTCTCCCACATGACATAGTCATGCAGCATAGAATCCAGAAAGTAGACCGCGCTCGACAGGTCGGTCAGCGCATCATGCACCATTTTCTGCCTGTCTGCCGACTGACTCCATAACGCAGCCAGTCCTTGCGGCAGGCAGGGCTTATGGGCCAGCCAGTCCTGCTTTTTCAGAGCATTGAGATAGGTCTCGATCAGTGCATCCTGACCGAGCAGGCGCGTGGCTTCATCAAGGCCGTCGCGCAGGATTTGCGCATGTTGATCGATGCGTTCGCAGGAAGCCTCGATTGATTCACGGAAACGCGGATGCTCCTTGCCCAGCTTTTCAATATGAGCCCGCATGGAAACAAACAGACCCAGCACTTCGGGAAGCGCCGGCTTGCGGCCTTGTTCGCCGAGCAGGGAGGCGCGCACATCGACACAGGCCTGCAGCCACAGGTACGGCTGCCCGGTCTGCTCCGCCGCATCCAGGCAGTGCAGGCCGTCGCGCAGCAACAGGAAGGCCTGCATGCGTGGACTCAGGGAAAACGAAAAGCGTACGAGGTCGTTCATGTCATGCGAGATTGTCAGGTTGGCTGTTGGTTTGTCCAGCAATATACCGCGATTCTTTCGGGGTTGGCGGTTTACGGTGGAAAAATGGAGCGGGCAACGGGAATCGAACCCGTGTCGCCAGCTTGGGAAGCTGGGGTAATACCATTATACGATGCCCGCCTGCTGCGATGGGATGTAACGAAATCTAATGCAAAAAGTACAGGATATTTTACCACAAAGGCACAAAGTCACGAAGAATATAGAAAAACAGGACGGAATGATTCAGAGCTACGATCGGGAACTCAACGGCAGATGTCTCTGCATGCCGCACAAAAAAGTGGATTCATATGCCTTTACGCTTTGTGTCTTGGCGCTTTTGCGGTTCAATCTTTTCCTGTTTGGTTCCGGCTATGCTGGGTTTGCGTCTTGATGCCGAAATGTTTTATCCAGGCATCGGTATGCCGGACAATTTTCTCGTAGGTTTCCCGGAAGTCGTCCACGCCCTTGCCCATCGGGTCTTCGATGGTCGTGTCGGCTTCCGGATCCGAAGCATACGAAAGTAAAAACACCTTGCCGACACTGGATGACCGTGTCTCGGTGATATGTGTGCGCTGATCTGGTTCCATGACCAGAATGAGTCCGGCGCGCTCAACATCGGGTGCGAGCAGGGGTTGGGCAATATGTTTGGACAGATCAATGTCGAACCCGGCGGCCGCCTGCTGGGCTTCCTGCGGGACCCGTCGACCTGGCAGGGCAAGGAGGCCACGGCTGTAGATGTCGAGATAGATGCCTGCATCCTGCAGGCGCCGCTCAATATAAGCTGCGGCAAACGGGCTGCGGCACAGGTTGCCGGCACATATCGCCATGATTGAGTCTGGAATGAACAAGGCGGCGCCGGGAGGTCAGCTATGCGCCGGAGGCAAAAGCCAGATGGCCTGCCCGCTTTCCTTATGTACCCGCTCCAGCAGCGCTTGGTGCGCCTGTAAATCCTTCTCCGGCATGGGTGGAGACTGGCGTCCCATGATGGATGCGGTTTCCGCCTTTTCATCGCGGTTGCTTAAGGTTTCGGGAAGCCGGACAAAGCTGGAGGCAGGTTGGGCTTTCACTCCCGTGTCCAGGGAGAATTGACGTCCGCCGGTCATGGCCAGATACACCTCTGCCAGCAGTTCGGCATCCATCAGGGCGCCATGCCTGGTTCGCTGGCTGCGGTCAATGTTGTAGCGGTCACACAAGGCATCCAGGTTATTGCGCTGCTGTGGATGCTGTTGCCGGGCCAGTTGCAGTGTGTCGATCACCGGGATGTTATTAATGTCGGGAAGATTGGCCTGATGTAACTCATGCATGATGAAGCCGAGGTCGAAGGCCGCATTGTGAATGATGAGTGTGGCGTCTCCAATGAAATCAATAAAATCGCCGGCGATTTCAGAGAAGGGAGGCTTATCCTTTACATCCGCATCACTGATGCCGTGGATGCGTACGACCTCTTCCGGGATGTGGCGCTGTGGATTGACGTATTCGTGAAATATCCGGTCGCGCTGAATGGCGCGGTGGCTGACCTCAATAGCGCCGATTTCCACCATCCGGTCACCATTCAACGGGGATAGTCCCGTCGTTTCGGTGTCCAGCATGATCAGCCGCATGCCTGAACTATACGCAAAATGATGCCGTATCCAATCCCCGAAAAAGAGATTTTTCTATCTGGCCGGTTGCTCCACCGGTTCCGGCTCCTTGGGGCTGCCGAACCACCGGCTGGGAAGCGTAAACAGCATTTCGACCGGACCCGGTGCGGCCAGGCCCGCTTCCTCAGGCTCTACCTCCTCGACCTTGACGGCGGAGATAGGGCCATGCACGTGATAAACCTGGCGCAGCAGGCTGTGAGCATCGCCACCAAGGATATCACGCAACAACGGGATGGCGCTCAGAGCAGCGTCCAGATTCTGCAATGGGCGCAAAACCATGGTCAGGTCGATGTAGCCGTCGGAGAGATCCAGCGAGCCCTGTCCAGCCATGTCCAGAGCCGAGGCGCGCATGGCAAGCTGGCGCACCTTTGCGTGCTTGCCTTGCAGGGTCGCCTCAAGCTGCAGGCGGTGATAGTGCATGCCTTCACCAATAAGGTCTTTACGCTGGCCGATGAACAGGCGTGGCAGGTCGGCAAGGCTGGCTGCCGCCAGCAACTTCGTCATGGCTCCACCCTCAAGAAAGCGGCCGTCATTGACGCGCAGCCTTAGCCGCCCGTCCAGTTGATGCCACCAGGGCTGGTCGGGCAGCAGCAGGCCCTGCCCCGAAATGAGCGCGTACACGTCTCCCCCACGGAACTTGTGGGAGGCATCAAGCCGCTTAAGCATGTAACCAAAGTTACCCTGGATGTTGGCAAAGCCCTGCCAGCGTAATCCGCCTTGCGGGTCGGAGGTCAGGATGCCTGTCAGCAGCAGTCTCTGCTCGGCCAGCCTGGCGGACATTTCGCGCAGCTCCACGACACCATCTTTTGGAAGGCGAAAGGAGGCGACGACATCGGTCAGGTTGAGTTTGGCGGTATCCAGTCTTGCCGCCCGCATCAGGCCAACACTTTGCTTGCTGGAGGCCAGTTGTATGTCGACCTGATATAGCTGGGCGCCATCCCAGCTCAACTGATCCAGTTTGGCGCGTACGGCCCATGGCTTTTTCTGCATGTCGGCTGGTTTCAGTTTCTTGGGAAGCGCCTGCCGGTTCATGAAGTCTGCCTCGATATCCAACTCCAGAGGGGAAGGGCCAAACGGAACACGGATACGCAGGGAGCCATCAAAGGCGTGCGTTTTTACATGCTTCAAATCGAGCAGAAGATATTCCTTATTGGCCTTGCCGCTGCCGCTTAATGGAAGGACATCTCCTTTGCTCTGGATGTCGGTGATTTGAACAGCCTTGGGACTGTTTCGCCCGGAGAGGTGTATGGAATAAGCTTCACCCTTGCGCTTTGACGTGCCGAGCAGGTGTCCCCACGCAGCATTTTTCATGTCCAGTGTGCAGCGCCAGCCCTTATCAAGCGAGAGCCTGGCATGGAGCTTTCCGGCCGGCGTATCAATGGGGATTTCGTAGAAATCGGCCAGCCGGGCAAAATCCCCGCTTGCTGAGGCCTCCAATTGGGTAATCCGCAAGGCCCCCGGCGATTTGCCTTCTGCCTCCAGATTAAACTCCCCGGCCACAAGATCGCTTTCAAAGCGCATGCCTGTAGTTTTGAGGCCACGGGCCGCATCCCATTCGATTCGCCCGCCGGCCATCTGGATTCGGTGCCCATACAGTGAGGCTTGCCATGGCTTTACCGGTTCAAGCCTGACATGGCCGGAGCTGGGCTCAAACTCTTCGGGAAGCCATTTGAGCGTAAACGTTCCTGTTGCCGGCGCATCAAACCACTGCATGTCGGCCAGAGATTTCATGTCCAGCCATGACTTCAGGCGTCCGATATCGACATTTCCCTGCCCGTCGATATCGAGCACGATCCGGGACCAGTCATCAACCCGGAGCCGGCCATGCGCCTGTCCTGCATTTTTCGGTAATCTCGCCCGCTCGACCTTTGCCTGCAGGCCTTTCTCATTCAGCTTGATGCTGCCGCCCACATTGGTCAGGCCGGGTTCGCCGTTGATCAGGGTGATGTCCGCGCCACTGACATTGGCGCGAAGCTGATATTGTGCCGCCTCCCAATGGCTGGTTTCAGGTCCCAGTAGCGGCCAGTTCATTTCGATGCGGCCGCTTTTCAGTTCGGCATGGCCTTCATGCATGCTGGATACCCATGTTCGCCACGCTGCATCGTCGTCAAATTCCGTCAGCCATGGCCACATTGTTCCCATCGCCAGATCGCCTGAGTCAAGATCGAGCCGTAGTTTGCCGTCACGCCAGTGGCCGGACACAGTCGCCTTGCTGTCGCCATCGCGCCAAGCGAGGCGTTCGAAGTTTATTTCCTGCGGGATGGCCGTCCCCACTGCGGCTCGCAGGGTGAGCTTTGTTTCGATCGAATCAAAGCGGAACAGTGTGTTGCCCTTGCCGTCAGTAAGTGCGGCCCGGGCAGCGGACTTCAGTTCAGCCCGTATGCGCCATTGCCCGGTATCGATAGCCTCCAGATGGATTTCACCGCCAACCCTGCCCTGAAAGTATTGGCGCACCGCTGCGGGAAGCCAGTCCGTGTTCTGAAAGCGGCCTGTGAGATTGCGTGGCAACAGGTTTTCATCCCAATCCAGCATGAGATTGGCTTCTGGCAAGCGTACAGAGAGCTGCTGCCGGGCGGCATCCAGATGCAGATTCAGGTTGTTAATGGCCCCGCTTTCTTCACCGTAGCGCCAGGCCAGTTTGACATTCTCCAGATCAAGCCGGAGCAGGGGCATGGCCAGCAGGCCGGGCGTTCCGGTTTCGGGGATATCTACAGCCAGTTGTCCACCTCTCAGGTTGATGGACAGTGGGGTGATGCGGCCGAGCAGGATGTCCCAACTGGAAAGCTGCACATCCAGGCGGCCGTCCTTGACCTGCACCTGTTCGTCTTCGGTGGCGAAAGAAACATCTTCGGCATAGACCCAGGTGGAGCCCACCCAGTACCAGGACAATTCTCCGAGTTGCAGATTCTTGAGTTTCAGTTCCTGCTTGAGCAGGGCCTCCAGCTCCGGACGGAGTTCATTGAGAGACGGGGCCTGCAGATAAGCCCAGCCACCGGCCATGGATGCGGCCAGCGCCAGCAAAATCAGAATACGGCGGCAGGCGTGAAACGCTTGGCCTAGCTTGCTCAGGGACAACATGGGATAATGATCCCGGTTATCCGTCTTCTTTTTTCAGCCTTTCAAGTTTGTCGGTCATGGCTTTCATCAGGCCATCGAAGCCCTTTTTCTTCATGGTTTTCCTGAAGCTGGAACGGTAGGTGCTGACCAGGCTGACGCCTTCAATGGCGATATTGTAAACACGCCAGCCATCCTTTGTTTCATGCAGGCTGTAATGTATCGGCGTGCGGCGCTTGGCGTCGACAATATCGGTTTCCACCGAGACGCGGTTTTTCTTCTTTACCTTTACTTCGCCGTATTCCACCGTTTCTCCGGAGAAGCCGGCCAGGCGGTTGCCATAGGAACGCTCCAGCAGATCGCGGAAAACAACCGTAAACGCTTCACGTTGTGCGTTGTTTATCTTTTTCCAACCCTTGCTCAGGCTGCGCCTGGCCATTTCCCTGAAGTCGAAGCTTCCTTCCACGGCCTTGCGAATGGCCTGCCGGTTTTCAGCAGTCAGCACATCGGGATTCTCACGCGTCTTCAGGATGTTGATGATAGTATCGACCGTTCCCTGTATGACCTCTTTTGGGCCTGGTGCTGCCCATGCTGCCAGTGGCAGCAGGCAAGTGATCATGGCTGTGGCGACTAAGGTTCGAAGACGCATATCTATTCTCCTTTGCTGGCGAGCATCTCGGCGCGCAGGCGGCCAACATGCTGCAATAGTTCTACGGCTTTCAAGTTATGGGCATGCAGCGCCTTCAGGCGGCCACCTTCCGCCGCCGCGTAACCGGCCAGGGCTTCAAAGATTTCCCTGGCCTCACCGACGCCGAGATCGTAGGTGCTGGCAGCAGAGATCAGCCACTGCCGGCCGGCGCGAGCCGCTTCGTTCAGCGCATCAGTCTGCATGCGCAAGCTCATCATTTCGCGGTAATCTTTTTCCACCTGCAGGGGAATCATTTCATCCGCATAGCGTTTTTTGGCTGCTACAGCTTCTTTTTCGGCCCTGGCCTGCGCTACCTTGGCGTCGTTCAGGGCAAGATCGAATTTCCAGCGCATGCCGATCCCGATGGTGCCGTAGAAATGGTTGAAATCATCCCTGATAAATGGGTCAACGATACGGTCGCGGCCGGAGTGGGCCGCCGATAACAGGCCGATCATGAAGATATCGGGATAGGCCTCGGCCTGCTTGGCTTCGACCAATGCCTGCTTGGCGATCAGGCCCTGCGCCGCCTCGCGGTATTCCGGCCGGTCGGATCTGGCGATGCTTATCCAATCCTCCAGCGAATGGGCCGGCAGATCTATATAGCCAAGCTGGGATTCCTCCGGGACAACCTCGTGGCCGGTCAGAACACGCAGAGCGGAGGCGGCGATCTGCTTGCCGTGTTTCGCCTCATACTGGTTTTTCAGAACCAGTCCGCGCGCATTCTTCAGCTTCATCAGGTCGGTCGGCAGGACTTCATCCGAATCATCTTCCAGCATATTTTCGGTCTGGCGGATGGCCTTGGTGATGATATCGTCGATATCCTGAGTGATATACAGGGCCGTATCGGCCAACAGATACCCCTGGTACGCCTCGGTGGCCATCTGAGCGGCACTCATGCGTTTTGATTCACGCCTGGCTTCGGCCACCTCGATGCCTGCCGTGGCGGCGCGTCCATAAGCATCAAGCTTGCCGAAGGTGTACAACGGCTGGATGACTTCCAGGGTGCCGATCTCCCAGTCGGTGACTCCAGTCCATCTGGAGGAGGAAAAGCCCGTCAACGCTTGTGTGGGGCTTCCTTTGGCCCGAGCTGTCGGGGCCACCATGCCGAACAACTCACCCTGCAGCAGGCCATGACCGCGCACCTCCGCCAGCAGGCCCTTGGCTTTGGCGACATCGGCATTGCCTTCTTCAGTCACGGGGCTTCGTTCGACAGCCCAGGCAATGCATTGCGCCAGGCTTGCCTTTTCGGCAGCCCATGCCGCTGGCGAAATAACAAGGCTGGCGCCGAGTACTAATATCCATGTGAGCCGCTTCATTTTCCGTCTCCTTCGAAGATGTATTTGCCAATCAGATCTTCAAGGTTAAGAACAGATTCGGTTTCCTCGACTTCATCCCCTTCCTGCAGGTATTCCTCGTCGGCGCCCTGGCTGACGCGCAGATAGCGGTCGCCAATGATGCCCTTGGTACGCACCGAGGCAATAGCATCCGTGGTGATGCGTACGCCTTCGTTGATACGCAGCGTCAGGGCCGCTTCGTCTTCTCCGGCCAGGGAAACTTCTTCCACGCGGCCGACAATCACGCCGGCAATCATGACATCGGCGCCGGCACGGATGCCGCCGATATCATCGAACTTCGCCTGCAGCGTATAACCCGAGACGCCAAGCCCTCCGACCTCGCCGAGCTTCAACGCCATGTACACCATGCTCAGGATGCCGATGAAGACGAAGATGCCTACGGTAATCTCAATGCGTTTATATTCGCCCATGCGTAATGCTCCTTAAAGGAAAAACGAGGTTAAGATGTAGTCCAGCATCAGGATGCCGACCGATGTAATCACCACGGCCTGAGTGGTGGCCTTGCCAACGCCTTCCGTCGTCGGCGTGGCGCGGTAACCGATATAGGTGCAGATCACGCCGATCAGAAAGCCGAAGGACACCGCCTTGATCCAGCCCGTATTGATATCTTCGGTGGTTACCTTGGCCTGCATCTCTGCCACAAATGAACCCGGGTTAACGCCAAGAAGGTCCACGCCCACGACATAACCGGCGCCAATGCCGATGACATCGAAGATGGCAATCAACAGCGGCACGGAAAGTGTCGTGGCGATAATGCGCGGCATGATGATACGGGCGCGCGGATTGATGGCCATCATCTCCAGTGCGTCCACTTGCTCTGTGACCCGCATGATGCCGATCTCCGCCGTGATGCTGGAGCCGGCCCGGCCGGTTATCATCAGGGCGCCAAGCACGGGGCCGAGCTCACGGATAATCGACAATGCCACGGCGGAGCCGAGCAGCGATTCCGAACCGAATTTTGCCAGGGTGTAATATCCCTGCAGGGATAGCACCATGCCGGTAAAGGCGCCGGTGATGGCGATGATAACCAGTGAGCCTACGCCAAGGGCATAGATTTGCATCACGATATGCCTGCCCTGCCAGGGGGATGCGACAAGAAGCCTCAGGGACGAAGCGCTCAAGGTGGCGATATCGCCCAGGCGCTGCAGCATGAGCAAGAAATTACGCCCCATTAGTCCCAGTGTGTTAACCATGGCTGTCATGTTTCCAGCCTCACCGTGCCGGGCTTGTGCATCAGATCATCAATATACGAGGTCGTGCTGCGCGAGAAGGGGATGGGCCCGTCAGGCCTGCCCTCGACAAACTGGCAAACGCGCTCATCGGTGCTATTGCGGATATTTTCTGGCGCGCCCTTGGCGATGACCCTTCCCTGCCATAGCAGTACGACATGATCGGCGATGGACAACCCTGCCTCGACATCGTGCGTGACGACAACAGAGGTCATACGCATTTTGTTTGTCATGTCACGGATCAGGCTGATGATAACGGCGGCGGAGATTGGGTCCAGGCCGCTTGTCGGTTCATCGAAGAAGACCACCTTGGGGTCGATGGCGATGGCGCGGGCCAGGGCTACGCGCTTGGCCATGCCGCCTGAAAGTTGCGAGGGCATCAGATGCTCCAGGCCGCGCAGTCCCACCTGCTCAAGCTTCATGGTGACAATGGTATGGATGATCGACTCATCAAGTTTCGAATGCTCATGCAGGGCGAATGCCACATTGTCGTATACGTTCAGTGAATTCAGCAGGGCCGAATACTGGAACACCATGCCCATGTACTGGCGCAGTTCGTACAGGCGCTTTCGGGGGATGTGCGCCAGATCTTCGCCCTCAAACCAGACGCGGCCATCTGTCGGTTGCACCAGGCCGGCCATGATGCGCAAAAGCGTAGTCTTGCCCGAGCCCGAACCGCCCAGGATGACCGTGGTGGCCCGGTCGCGCACATCAACTTCTACATGATCCAGGGCAGGGGTCTCGCCATACTGCATGAGTATGCTCTCACAGCGGATCACGCCATGCTCCCGGGTATGCAGATGATATGAAAGACGGCTGCAGACATCGCCGGAATCTATCCTGTGCAGGCCTATCCTACAATCAATGAGGCAGGCTATATAATTTGGCGCGCATATAGGCCGGGACGGGCACAGAGGTTATGCTTGGATGATGCACGAGGAAGCTTTAAGCCGCTGCCTGCAAGCAGCCCCCGAATATGCTGCGGATATCGAGCGGCTGTTCGAAATATCCCCATTGTTTGCGTCCCTGATGCGGACAGCCAGCGAGGATGAATGCCGGCGGATTTTCAAAGATAAGAGCGGAGCCATTCTGCCGGATGCGGGGTCTGCCTGGTTCCCGGCGGGGGAGTGCGCGGATGAGGAGTCCTGCAAGGCCGCACTTCGCTGCGTGAAACAGCGGGCTTTGAGGCATATCATCTGGTGGGAGATGGGGCTTGGCGGGGACATCCTTGTTTCCGCCGCCAGCATCTCGCAACTGGCCGCCAATCTCATCCAGTTCGCACTGAATATGGCGACAAGGCTGCTGGTTCCGAGGTTCGGACATCTTCCCGGCGGAAGATTCTCTGTGATTGGCCTCGGCAAGTTCGGAGGCAATGAACTTAACCTGGGTTCGGATGTCGATCTTCTGTTTATCTGGCAGGCCGAGGGTAATCAGACGAACGGCAGGAAGAGTGTCGAGCCGGCGGTTTACTATCAGCATTTGTCACGCCTGTTGACGCGCCTGCTGGCGGAGTTGACGGCGGACGGCCGCGTGTGGCCGGTGGACATGCGTCTCAGGCCGGGCGGTGACGCCGCACCGATCTGCCTCAGTCTGGAGGCGACGCTGCAGCATTATCAGGGCTACGGGCAGACCTGGGAACGCGCCATGCTGATCAAGTCCCGACCGGTGGCAGGCAGCGCTGAACTGGGACAGGCATTCATTGACGGTATCAGGCCGTTCGTTTACCGCCGTTATCTGGATTACACGACCGTGCAGGCGTTGGCCGAAATGAAGCGGCGCATCGATGTTCAGGCTGGAGACAGGCCGATCGGGCCGGGTTTTGACGTCAAGCGCGGCCGGGGCGGCATCCGGGAAATCGAATTTTTCATTCAATCCCTGCAACTGTTGCATGGCGGCAGGCAGCCGGCTTTGCGCTGCCAGCCGAGCATGCAGGCACTGGCGGAGTTGGTTGAAGCGGGATTGGTAGAGGCCGAGCAGGCCGAGAAGTTGGCGGATGCATATAAGTTCTGGCGTCAGGTCGAGCATGCCGTGCAGGCGCAAAAAGGTGAGCAGACGCAAGTCCTGCCAGAAGATTATACGGCCTTTCTTGGCTCCGCCCTGGGCCGGGATGATATCGAGGATTTGATGCGGCGGCACGCGGCAGTCGTGCAGGGCACATTCCAGGATCAGTTCGCGAAGCTTGCGCCTGAAGAAGAGGCGAGCCATTCCTGGCTGGATCAGACAGAGACCGACTGGCGCCAGAGGCTTGAAAGCGCCGATGACGAGTCCGTGAGTCGCATGTGTCACGCCTTGCGGGATATTCTGGATATCAGCGAACGGGGTATGTTGCCGGAGCGAAGCCACCGGCAGATCGTCAATCTTGTCGATGCCGCCATGCGGGCATGGGAAGGCGATGCCAACCGCGTGCAGGCGCTGGAATCGCTGGCCGGTCTGTTCAGGCGCATTGCCGGCCGGGCCACCTGGTTTGATTTGATGGATCATCATGAAGGCGTGCGCAAGTGGCTGTTCGATGCGTTGAGCGCCAGCCGTTATATCGCCGAGCATATTGTTGAAGATCCCAGTTGGCTGGAGTGGCCGCTGGAGGGCGGGCGGGGAAAATCACGCATCGGACAGTTGCATCAGGAATTTGCTTCCCTCGGCTCCGAGCCGCTTGATGACGAGCAGTATCTGGCGGCGATGTCGCGCCTGATCAGCCAGTCACGGCTGACGTCTGCCATGACTGTCACGGCGGACGAGGAAGACCCGCTGGTGATTGGTTCATGGTTGTCGCGCACGGCCGATCTGACCACCCAGGCCGTGTTGAATTTAAGCCTCAGGCAATTGGGGTTGCCTGAGGATTTCCCGTTTGTCTGCCTGGCCATGGGCAAGCACGGCAGCCTTGAGATGGGCATGGTTTCCGATCTCGACATGGTGTTTCTGCTTGTGCATGAGGCGCCGGACAGTGCCGGCCCGAAAGGAAAAACACATCGCGAATGGTCGCAACGTTTGGGCAGAAGGATGATCCAGCATCTGACCACGCCCGCGCCCTATGGCGCCGGCTACGAGTTCGATGCGCGGCTCAGGCCGTCCGGCCAATCAGGCGTGCTGACCACAACCATTGAGGCGTTTTCCGATTATCAGCACAACGAAGCGCAGACCTGGGAACATCAGGCCCTGTGCCGGGCGAGACCCGTCACCGGCCCGGAAGCAGCGCAGGCGCGGGTGAAGCAGGTTATCGATGATGTCATTGCGCAACCGCGCGATGCGGGCCAACTCTCCCGCGATGTGCTTAAGATGCGCGCCAGGATGCTGGAGCATCTCGGCAGCCGCGATGCCGCCGCCATCGACCTGAAACACAATGCCGGAGGGCTTGTCGACCTCGAATTCCTGGCCCAATATGCGCGTCTTCGTTTTGCCGGCACGCATCTCGGCACGGCACAGACTCTGCGCGGGTTGCCAAAAGCTGCGCCGGAGATGTGGCGGAAGCTGGGCGCGGAACTGGCGCAGACCTATGTGGATTACCGGCAGATGGAGAACGCGCTGCGCGTGCAATTATGGCAATCCATCGGCAAACTGTCCGCCTTTGAGCACGCAGCCGAGTGGGAAACGATGCGCCGGCATGCGCCGATCAAGTCCCCAATGGTGCTGATTGATCGCATGCGCTGGGTGCGCGAGCAGTTTCTGCTGTTGTTGAATGAAGTTGAGGAGAGCTGAAATGGCCAATGATTTTGCAGACCGCGATGGCGTGATCTGGTTCGATGGCGAAATGGTGCCGTGGCGCGAGGCCAAGGTGCATGTGCTGACGCATACCCTGCATTACGGCATGGGCGTGTTTGAAGGCGTGCGCGCCTACAAAACAGACAAGGGCCCGGCGATCTTCCGGCTTGAGGATCATACCGCCCGCCTGTTCCGCTCGGCCCACATCATGCAGATGGCCATGCCGTTCGATAAGGCTACGCTCAATGCTGCACAGCTTGCTTCTGTGCGCGACAACAATCTCGATTCGGCCTATCTGAGGCCGATGGCTTTCTATGGTTCAGAGGGCATGGGCCTGCGCGCCGATGGCCTGAAGACGCATGTGATCGTGGCTGCCTGGGAATGGGGTTCATATCTTGGCCAGGACGGCATGGAGAACGGTATCCGTATCCGCACCTCGTCCTTCACGCGGCATCACGTGAACATCTCGATGTGCAAGGCCAAGGCCAACGGGCAATACATCAATTCGATGCTGGCGTTGTCTGACGCATTGCGCGACGGCTTTGATGAAGCACTGCTGCTAGATGTGGACGGCTTCGTGGCCGAAGGCAGTGGCGAGAATTTCTTCATCGTGCGCGACGGCGTGATCTACACGCCGGATTTGACGAGCGCGCTTGACGGCATCACACGTGCCACGGTGATGCAGTTAGCTGAAGAGGAAGGCTATAAGGTGATCGTCAAACGCATCACGCGCGACGAGGTGTATGTCGCCGACGAGGCTTTCTTCACCGGCACGGCTGCCGAGGTGACGCCGATCCGCGAGTTGGATGGGCGCACGATCGGCTGTGGTTCACGCGGGCCTGTGACCGGGAAGCTGCAACAGAAATATTTTGATGTGGTTCATGGCCGCAGCGAACAGCATGCGGACTGGCTGACCTACGTCTGATCAATAAAGCCTGCTCCCGGTGGGAGCAGGCTTTATAATTTGTCTCTAATCTCGACTGGAGACCTGACTATCAGCTGGTTGAAGTGCTCCTGGATTCACGTATCGCCTCAAGGATGTCATTTGTAGTGGCAGCCGATTTGATTCCAGGAATATCAAATGGCGATGCCCGCAAACGTTTGGGCACTAGCGAAAAGGTCGAACCATCCTTGCGGCGGATGACAACCTCTTCATTTTTTGCGTATTCCAGCAGCTCAGAGAGCTGTTGCCGTGCTTGTGAATATGTGAACACCTTCATGATTTACTCCAAAGCTGTGATGCTCATTTCCGATGCCACGGTGCGCATTGTCTTATCCAGAGTAATGATGGGCAGACCAAACTTCCGCGCACACTGAAGAAAATAAGCATCATAAGCATAGATATTGAAACGATTTGCAAGCTTCAACGATTCGGCGATATCGGGACGGACTAAACGAACCGGTACTTGCTGTGTATATTGGAATGTTTCTTCAGCTTCTTCTGGGGACAGCCGCTTTCTTTTGACCATAGCCGTCAATGCATTGCCAATTTCATATGGAAGAATTTCCGGTGACAGGATTTCGTAACCTGCCGTCAATTCAATAATCCGTTCCTTCTCAGGTTCGGATAGCGCGACAGCCAGAAAGATGTTTGTATCAGCTAGGGCTTTCATGTGACAATTGTACAACAGAAAGAGCGGCTGCTCAAATAGTTGTATGTCGCCAACGAGACTTTCTTCACCGGCACGAATGCCTAGGCTTGATCAGAGGCTGCCTCTGTTTTTTTGATGGTCGCCTTCCGCTTCTTCACGATCTTGCCCAGTTCGTAGTCGTCCAGAATGTCCATCATCCACTCATAGGTGCTTGCCGGAACAAGGTAGGCCGAAGGGACGTTGTGGTTCAGGATGGCCACAGGCGCGCCGTCCGCTTCGTTCAGAAGCGCTGTCGGATTCTTTTTCAATTCGGAAATGCTCGCAGTAAAATCGGCAAGTACCCGTTTCATATCTGACCTCATATAAGACCCTTATTAAGACCGGACTTTAGAGCCTTATAGATGGCTGGTCAATTCGGGATCGGCTGCGGCTCACGTGGGCCTGTGACCGAGAAGCTTCAACAGAAATATTTTGATGTGGTTCATGGCCGCAGCGAACAGCATGCGGACTGGCTGACTTACGTTTAATCTCTATAACCTAGCCGGATTTTCCGGCTAGGTATCCGCTGCTTATAATATTCCCCCTCAGTCTAAATCAAGTACGGAAGTTGAATCTGCGACTGTACAGCGATACAGTCTGAATATATCGGGAGAGGGATTTTCTAAGTTAATTGGGGGGCAAGGCTTCAGTCTTATGAAGCACTGCTTTCCGTGTGCCTCTCTCTTTCTTTGGAAAGGAGAAGAGCTATGTCAGAACCAATTATCAAGCTTGATACTGAAGGCAAGGCCTCAGTCATTAGTTACAATGTTCCAGAGCCAACTTCATATGCCGGCAGCAATATCATAGAACTTGAGTTTGATGAAGCGATATTCACAGATGCGGCTAAGGCCATACCTGAAAATCGCAAGAACCCACCTAATGAAAGTGAATTAGAGCATGCCCTGGATAATGCCATGGAACATGGTGTGGTTGATTCTAAAGTATTGCCAAATGCTGGGCCAAGGCGGTTTTTTAGGGGTCCACGAAGGCGGTAATCTAAGAGAGATCTTAATTTAGTTATAGTAATTAACTCAAGGAGAAGTCGATGCCAACTGAAGAAATGTTCGCAGGGGGAAAGGCTATTGCGGGAATAGCGATTAATAAGGATGAAGTGCTTTCACAATACAAGCTTGGCAACAGGCTCAACGTATATACAACGATGTCTGGGCGGAAAAGTTACAACTTTTTGCCAGAATCTTCACTTAAACCTACTTTTCTGATCGTAGAGAAATATCGCCTCTCAAGTTTCCTTGGGCAATACGGTGCAGGCCGTACGGTCAAGACGTTTTCTCTGCTGCCCGGCGAGAAAACCACGATTAGCATAAGCAGCTACAAGAAGTCCGAGTCAACATCGACCAGCTCATCCAGTATTTTGGATTCGTATACGGAAGATAAGGCAGATGAGTTTGAATCATCCATAGCAGCCGAACAATCAAGTAAGGAAAATCAGTCGAAGAACTTTGAATATCATGCCGAAGCTGAAGCTGAGGCCAGTTGGGGTTGGGGGAAGGCAAAGGTAAGTGGAGGTGTAAGTGGTGGAAGCACCTCTTCCCGTGAAGAGTTTGCAAAAAACACATCTGCCGCTACCGAAAAGCATACGTCATCTGCATCTGCCCAACGGGATATAGAAGTCAACACGAGTTTTGAGGTGAAGGAAGAAAAGGGGAGGGAGAAGTCTGTTACCCGTGAAATACAGAACATCAACGTTGGACGAACCCTGAACTTTACATTTCGCCAAATGAACCAGAAATTTATTACGCTCTTGCATTTGGTCGATGTCCGAGTGGCTTTTTTCAACGGATATGCTGAATCCAAGGATGAGGTGGCCCTTTCAGGCATTGACAGCTTAATGGGAAAGTATGTTGTTCCTGATCAACGAGACTTTGTCAAAGAAACAATATTGAATCAGGTTAGAAATGTGCGTGACTATCTGGATAATTCCCATGAAGTCATCGAAGAAATTGAGTTCTCTGACAATTCGGACAGTAATTACTGGCGCTTTAATAAAGGGGAGGTTTCGACATATGTCGATTCGTCGACGGGAGAGACCATTAAAGTCCCCGGATACATATTGTCTGCTAATTCAAATGTTATGCGTACAGAGGGTGTGATTGTTGAGGCACTTTTAGGTCAAGCTGAGGCGTTGGATGAATATTCCCGGGGTTTGCAAAACGAAAAAGTTCGGCTGCAGAAATTAGAAAACAATCAGAAAACCCTTGAGTATAAGAAAGAGATGCTGCGCCAGAAAATTGTTCAGGAGAAAGATAAAGAGGCAGCAGAAATCTTTCAAATGCTTTATCCGGTAGAGGTTGAGGGTGAGGAGGAGTAATGCCACCGGGAGGCAATGCTACTCCTGACATTGCCACTTCTAACGACCGAGAAGTGCTGGGTGAGCAAAGCATTGAAAGGCCGACAAGCAGTAAGGATGAACGCCCTTCTTTGGAGGACGGCACTTTACTGATAACCGATACCACCTTGTTAGCACAGCATAGTACTTATTTTGCCGCAGCCCACCCCGAAGCCGAAGTCATTGCGGTTGAGAACTTAGGTGAATTTTATGAGGCGATGCGAAAGTACAAGAGCATTAAAAAGCTGATTATTTTTTGTCATAGCTCGGCAAGTGATCTGAAATTTAACACTCAGCAAGAAGCGATGAGTGATATCAATGACATGTTTGAAAGTCAGCAGCCTGCAACAGTCCAGGTAAGTGGCGAAGTAATATTCGATGGCTGCAATATAGGCCATGCAGTTGATGAGCTCTTTCGCACGAGGGGAATCCTTGGTGCCGAATCAGTGACTGCCTGGAACTACTTTCATTTGGTTGATTCTATAAGCATTCCCAATCCCCCTAATGAGGCATGGATAAGAGATTTCGTTTATCCGAACTATGGGGATTACCTCACGGAGTTTGCGCCTTCTGAAGAGGCGCTTCTGGCTGCCCCGGGAGGATATCCCAAGATTTATTATGAGGTGTTTATTGATAACGTTCCTGACAACCCTAGGCTTCCCACGTTGCAAGAGAACCCTGCTCGATCTGATATATATAAGCGAAGACAGGATAAAAGGAGGGAAACCATTGTTACCGAAGAAAGAGCTTCAGACGTTACCGATATACTGGGTATCTCAGCCTGGTTTACCGAAGTGGTGATAAAAGCAAATGGGAGATGAGGTCTTATTAAGAGAAACCGCAACTGGTAACCATGCCCTCAATGATGAGGCCCTAACTAATTATGAAAATGCGATCGATCCTATTAGGTACTCTTTTTACGAGGTCGTGGTTAGAGATGTTCTTAGCGGTTCTTTGAGTTCTTACGACCTAATTCGTGCAACAAACACCCCGGAGCCTCCTGCCCAATGGAAAGCAAATTCTAGTAATTGGGTTAATCCGTACGAAGAATTGATTACTTGTAATACAAGACTTAACAGTGGCGAGTGGGCACTTTTGGTGAGCAAAGAGCATAAGCGGTTCTGCATGGGGAACAATACGGTAGGAGGTAATAGCAACTGCTTAGGAATGGCAAATGGCAAGCATAGCTATTACCCAATTAACCAAGCAATTTCTGGTCGTGAAAGTCAGTTCCTTGCCGACGCTGGACTTTCTGGAGAGAATTATAACGAACTGGTAAGAAGTGGGAGAATAGAACGTTTTTCTCTTGAGGATTATTTCATGAGAAAGGGAAGCAGTTTTTTTCAGGCAATTCCTGTTTCATCAGAAGGTAATGCGGACTATGCACTGTACGGTAACGTAAGTGAAAATGGTGCTACAATTAGCCATATTGCTTACCGGCCAAAAAACGATCTTATGCAATGGGTTTCAAAACCCAGTCACATACTCCCTGCTCTTTTGCACACAAATGTTGGCCAGCTTGAATCTTCGGAAATGGGGGAATGCCTCCGTTTTTACAGGCGAACAAGCGGGTCGATTGACCATACAATTATCCAACCAAAGCTCTAAAAAGAACCCTTGAATCTAGGTGTGATTATTCCGTGAAGTCGTAGACGATTCTGTTTGTGGTCGGGGTGATCGAGATAAGTCTGCATGGCTTTCTGGTCGGCGAAGGTGAGAAGGATGCCGACATCAAAGGAATCATCCACGATAGCGCGGTCACTCGGAATTGAAGCCCCGGCTTTTACGCTGATTCATTTACTTGTTTCAAACAGGGCGCGTGGCAGCCCGCTTTGCCTGATGATTGACAGCAACGTGCCGGTTTTCAGTTCTTTGTGGTCAGGTACAGGCACAGTGGTTGTTCCCTTAATTATT
The DNA here is from genome assembly GCA_003228735.1 of Zetaproteobacteria bacterium. Taxonomy (GTDB): domain Bacteria; phylum Pseudomonadota; class Zetaproteobacteria; order Mariprofundales; family Mariprofundaceae; genus SZUA-181. Next base: position 42,502 of record QIFG01000037.1, on the reverse strand, counting down.
GAGGTTACAAGATTGCTACAAGGCTCTTTCATAGTGCCGCAACTGATTAAATATTAAGCTTACTTCCTCACCGCATTTGCTCACAATGAGCAGGTCTGCGGCTTTGTGCACATCCCTGCCAACCGAATCAGACACCCATCGATAGGCTTAGCAGAAAGCAAATGATCAGCAGTGCAAGATAGCCCTTAAGCGCAACGTGCCTGCCACCAGTATAAAGACGGTTCTCGCCATACATAACAACACCCCCGTAATATGTACATACTGTAAGCGGAAGCACGTCTGGAAGATGTGGGCTGGGTCATTATTTTCATTTGAAATGTCTGGAAAATATTATACGCAAACGCCAAGCAGATATGCGTGTTTAGGCCTCGCCAATAGCCTCACGCCAAGCCAATGCCAGGCGGAATGCTTCGTTGCTGATTTCTACCGGCAAATCACGCTTGACCTCGGATAATGAAGCATGGGGATCGGCATCATCCAGAGCCTCCATGATCACAGAAAAATATTCGCCAACGACTTTTTCTACATCCACATGATGGCCCGCACGCACCAGTGCAATGAAGTGCTTCATCAGACCAGTCTCACTGATCCCCTGTTGGGCGGCAATATCATCAGAGTCCAGCCCCTGCTTATATAAATCCCAGGTGCGAAGCTGTCCATCATTGGCAGCGGAACCCTTGGCGACAAGCTTCAGTGTCTCCACCGTGGGTTTTGCCTTTTCCTCTAACGCTTCTCCCTCATGCTGGCGCAAAATCGGCAGGAATGCTTCACCATATGTTTCCAGCTTGTGTTGCCCCATTCCGCTGATCTGAGACATTGCCTCAATACTGGATGGCAACGACAGGCTCATTTGCGACAGCGTCACATCACTAAGCACCGCATGCGGGGCAATCCCTTCGCGGTTGGCCAGATCCTTGCGAATCTCGGCCAGCTTATGGAACAGATCATCGTTTCTTTGCCGTGAAATCTTTTTCAGCCCGCGCCTGAAACCCGGCTTGAACTTGGCCAGGGTAACCGATTGCCCAGCCACCAATATGTCGTCGGCCAATTTTGCCAGCCTGAGAGCTCCGTGATGGCTGACATCCTGAACCAGAAAACTATGATGCACGAGTTGCCGCAATATTGAGGTCCACTCATCCTGACTCAGGTCGCTCCCTGAGCCGTAAGCCGTCAATTTACTGTGACCGTGTTCGCGTATGCGGCTGGTATTGGCGCCGCGCAGCACATCCACAACGTAACCCATGCCAAAGTGGCCCTTCAACTCCCGCACACAGGCAAGAGCAAGCCTGGCCAGATTTGTACCATCAAAGGTTTCAGGCGGATCCAGGCATATGTCGCAATTACCGCAATCGTGTTTAAGCCGCTCACCGAAGTAACCCAGCAACACCCTGCGGCGGCAGGTCAAGGCTTCGGAGAAACTGACCATGCTGTTCAGCTTATGGGCTTCTATGCGCCGCTGCTCCTGGCTCTCCACATTCTCGATCAGCTTGCGCACCAGGCTGATGTCACCGGCGCCGTACAGCAGCAATGCCTCGGACTCCAGACCATCACGTCCTGCCCGGCCGGTTTCCTGATAATAGCTTTCAATACTCTTGGGAATGTCGTGGTGTATGACAAATCGCACATTCGACTTATCCACACCCATGCCAAAGGCAATGGTTGCCACGATTACCCGCACGCGGTCACGCAAAAAATCATCCTGCACCTTTTCGCGTTGCTTGGCGGGCAGGCCGGCATGATAGGCAGCAGCGCGAAGACCATGGCGCTGCAGGTGCACCGCCGCCTCCTCCACCCTTTTGCGGGAAAGACAATAAACGATGCCCGATTCATCCGGCCAGTCATGCAGAAACTCGAGCAACTGCCGCAACGGATTGCTCTTCTGAGTCACCAGGTAACGGATATTGGGCCGATCAAAACTGGAGACAAATCGCTTCACATTCGTCAGCGACAGGCAGCGGACAATATCCTCGCGTGTGTGCTCATCGGCTGTCGCTGTAAGTGCAAGCATCGGCGTATTGGGAAACAACTCATGCAGCAGCCCCAGTTTGACATACTCCGGGCGAAAATCATGGCCCCACTGCGACACACAGTGAGCCTCGTCAACGGCGAATAAGGCGATATCGATTTCATGCAAATGCTTGAGAAACGCCTCGGTAAGCAGCCGTTCAGGCGCCACGTACAATAGATCCAGTTTGCCGGCAGCCAGCGTCTCCAGCACCTCCCTGGCTTCAGCCGCCTTCAATGACGAGTTGTAAAAGGCCGCCCGCACCCCACAGCTATGCAGGGCATCCACCTGATCCTTCATCAGAGAAATCAAGGGGGAAACGATGATCCCCGTCCCCTTGCGGATAATGGAAGGCACCTGATAACACATCGACTTGCCACCGCCAGTAGGCATGAGCACAAAGGCATTGTCTCCGGCCAACATGGTGGCCACAACGTCTTTCTGAACAGGACGAAAGTCATCGTAACCGAATACATTTTTTAAAATCTTCTGCGCTTCACGCATCATCTTATCTGCACTCATGGAATTATGATGATACAGGTTTTCCCCACCTTGACCACACCCGGAGCATGGATATAAGCCAGAACATATTGCAGTATGCTTATCGACTATGAAGACGCTATCGGGAAAACACATTCTTATTACCCGTGCAAAGGCACAGGCTGATCGCACAGAGCAAGAAGTTGCGCATCGCGGTGCTATCCCCATGCTGTTTCCCTGCCTTGAAACGCAGTGTCTCCCGGATAGCATCAGGATCGGCCTTGAACTTCTGGAGGGTTCAGGCACGCATGTGCTGTTCACCAGCCACAATGGTGTGCGGTGTGTCGCCGAGATGCTGGGAGATGAATTCGCCAGTGCATTTCGCCAATGCAATCTGGCCGTGGTAGGCAAAAAAACCGCTGCGGCTTTACAGAAGCTGGGCCTCGACAACGTTCTTCTGCCCGATACCGCTTCTCAGGAAGGTCTGCTCGCCAGCTATCTGAAAAGAACCCTGCCACAAAGGCTGGTTTTTTTCCGTGCCGAAGAGGGCCGTGAGTTTTTACCCGAGGCATTACGGCAACGGGGTGTGGAGGTTCATATCATTCCCGCCTACCGCACCATATGCCCACAAGACGACGCCTCCGACATCAGGCAGGCATTGCAGCAAGGCCAGGTTGATGCGGTAATGCTGGGCAGCACCAAGACCACTCGGCACTACGTACAGCGAATCAATAACCGGGATTTAGCCAACAGCCCTGCGTTGGCTGTCATCAGCCCACACGTTGCCCAGTGTGCCCATAAGCTTGGCCTGGACGTGCAGGCGATTGCAAAACAGGCTAGTTTCTCGTCCATGCTGGATGCTCTGGAGCATCACTTTCAAAAACCAGCCTGATGAAAAGGAAGGCTTCCATGTCCAATGAATCAACCATGAACGATCTTATCGTCCGCCCCAGACGCCTGCGGAAGAGTGCCGCCATCCGGCAACTGGTTCGGGAAAATGCCTTGTCGCCTGCAGATTTCATTTATCCGGTATTCGTGGATGAGACCATTGATTCACCCATCCCTATTGCCAGCATGCCGGGTGTATTCCGCATACCACTGTCAGATGTAGGCCAGGTTACCCGTGATGCCGCTGGCCTCAGCATTCCCGGCATTATTCTGTTTGGCATCCCCAGAAACAAAGACGCCGCCGGGTCATCCGGCTGGGATGATCAGGGCATCGTGCAACAGGCCATTCGCGCCGCCAAGGATGCCTCCCCGGAAACATGCGTCATTGCCGACACCTGTTTCTGTGAATACACCGACCATGGCCATTGCGGCGTTCTGGTGGGTGATGATGTGGAAAATGACGCCACTCTTGAGAACCTGAAGAAAGAGGCGGCATCTTATGCCAGGGCCGGCGTGGATATTGTGGCCCCCTCGGGCATGATGGATGGTATGGTGGCCGCCATTCGCTCCGGCCTTGATGCCGCCGGGTTTGCAGACATTCCCATCATGTCCTATGCCGTCAAATACGCATCGGCCTATTTCGGGCCATTCCGGGATGCCGCAGACTCCGCTCCGAGTTTCGGTGACCGCGCCACCTACCAGATGGACCCCGCCAACAGCCGGGAAGCACTGCGAGAGGCCCTGCTGGATGTGGAGCAGGGTGCGGATATGCTAATGGTCAAACCGGCGCTGGCCTATATGGACATCATCCGCTCGGTAAAGGATGCGACCAGCATTCCGCTAGCTGTCTACAATGTTTCGGGTGAATATGCGATGGTCAAGGCAGCGGCCGAACAGGGCTGGATTGACGAGCGCCGTATCGTGCTGGAAACAATGCTTGCTTTCAAACGGGCCGGTGCGGATATCATTATCTCCTACCACGCGATGGACGCCGCCCGCTGGCTGAATAATGGCTGACAAAAAACCGGAAGCGGCAAAACAGGGAAAGCCGCAGAAAAAACCGGCGGACACGCCATCCGGGAGTGCAGATCAGGCCATTGAAAAAAAGCTTGAAATAAAACCTTCCCGGTCCCGGCGATGGCCATGGCTCCTGCTCATCATCGTCCTCGGCTTGCCCGCTCTCTGGTTCCTGATGCCGACAGAAATACGACAACCATACAGCGAACGCCTGCAGCAATGGCTTGACCGGAAACCACCGGTTGCCTTTGATGCTCCGGCTGATGTCGATGCTCCACCCACAACCAATATCCATCAGGAAGAGACCATTCTTGAGCAGATTCCGGCACCTCTTGCCTCCGCCATACCGGAAGCCGCACCTTCTTCTGCTTCATCGGAAGAGGTCGAAGCGCTGATGCAGTCTATCGACTCGCTGCAAACCAGACTCAAGCAGATGCAGGGCAAGCAGACAGCTCTATCGCAGGCAATAACATCCCGGCAGGCCCTCGATCTTCGTTCACGCCTGCGCTGGATCGCAGAGTCGGGGAATCGCCTTCCCCAACTGCAAACCTACTGGCAGGACATCTCCTTACTGCCTATATTGAGTGAAACTGAGCATGCTCAGGCGATACAGATGCTGCACTCCACTCGCCAGCATTTGGCCGATGTGCGTATATGGCAAAAAATGCTGACGCAATTGGCCGACTCCCTCCCCATACCTGAAGCCGAGCAAGTAAACATCGCCCCGGACAATAAATGGCTTGCCTGGCTGGCCGGGCAGTTCCGTTTGAGCACGTCCCCCAGCCGGGAAACCAGGCGCCTGTTGGCACTGCGCAGTCACCTGCTCGCCGTCGAACAGCAACTGGTTCGGGAACAATGGCCGCAACTTTCGGACTGGCAACATTTGCTGGATCAGCTTAGGCAGCAACTGGGCGATGACGACGAGTTGGCGCTTCCAGAGAACTTCGATGCCATACAAAACGATATCCAGACCATGCGGCAAACCGCACAAAGCTGGCTTGAGAGCCTGGCTGGCAACATGCCTGAGGAGCTGAATTGATGCGGCTTGCTATCATTCTGATACTCACCCTGGCCCTGGCCACCGTGCTTGCCCTGTTCCCCGGGGTTGCAGATCAGGAGATGCGCATTGAGGCCTTTGGCTGGCTTCTGGAAACAAAGCAGGGAGCCTTTATTGTGGTCGGCCTGCTCGCCCTATGCGCCATCTGGCTCATACAACGCATTCTGGCTGCCCTGCTGTCCGGGCCCGGTCAGCTCTGGCGCGTGCTACGCACAGGTGGGCGTAAACGTCGGGAACTTGCTCTACGCGAAAACATAAGAAAGCTGATCGACATGCGCCAGGAACTTACCGCCAGAAACCTCAAAAAAGCTCAAGGCGTTATCCCCGACTGGAGCCTGTCCCTGCTTCGCATCCTGGCTACACCGGCCGCAGAGCAGGAGCCGCCCAGCGCAGACCGTGATGCCCTGCAGACGGCCCTTGCCGCCCGTGTCGCCACTGATCCTCAAGCCAAACCAAAGCCTGACACAGCCACCCGAAAAGCACATCTGGACGCTTGGCTGAAGGCCAGCCCTGGTGCACCACTGGCCATCGCGCGTCTGCCGGATGTAGCAGAAGAGGAAGCCGACTGGGCAGTGCTGGTGCGCTTTCTCGAGGATGCCTGGAAGAAGGGAGACAGGGCGGCGGCCAGCATCAAACCACGGCTGGCCCATGCTTATCTGAAGCTGGCCAGCCAGCAGCAGCGAGAGAACTCCGAGGACGCAATAGCAAGCCTGCGCAAGGCGCACAGGCTATCGTCAGATTCTACCGAAGCACTGTTGGCCCTTGGCAATGCATACATAGCCAAGAATGACGAGCGTGCCGCCCGCAGCCTCTGGTTCACCCATCTGGGAAAGCATGATGATGCTGTCATCGCTCAGGCTTTGTTCGGCTTGCTCAAGCATGATGCCATGCGGGCTTATCGCAAACTGGAAACAGAAGATGGCCTCAACCCCGCCTGTCTGTGGCTGCGGGTTCAACTGGCGCATGCCGCCGAACTCACCGGGCTTGCCCATGACCATATGGCTTCTCTGCTGGAGAAACACCCCAGCACCCTGGCATGGAGCACCCTCGGAGACTGGCATGCTGAGGATAATAACTGGCAGGAGGCCTGCCGCTGTTACCGGCAGGCCCTGGAATTGGACAACAGTAAGATGATGGGCTAAATGAAAGGTATAGTGGTTCTCTTGAACCGCTGGCGGTCGCCGACGGGTGGCCGCCTTGTTTTTGGGGCCAGTTGAGCGCCCTTCCCCAGCCTATGGCAACCATTGCCATCCCCGAACAAAGGAGAGGCAGCAAGCTTGTGGAAGCGCCAAAGGCATATCACAAATCGTCTCGACCCTAAATCAAGACGCCTTTATGAGAGCTTACGAATACCTGCCTGCAGGCGGCGTATGAATTCATCCTTGCCGAGAAGCGCCAGTGTCATATCAATCGGTGGTGAAACCGCACAGCCGGAAATCAGAATGCGGATGGGTTGAGCCAGCTTCCCCAACTTGGCCTCATGCGCTTCACAGACCTCGCCCAGCAAGGCATGAAGCATCACAGCATCCCAGTCCTGCAGCTTTTCCGCCCGAACAAGAAAATCCTGCAGCAATGGCCAGGCACCCTCTTTGAAATTCTTCTGCACGGCCTTCTCATCATAGGAAAGTGGCGCTTGGTAAAACAAGCGTGCCCCCTCGGCCATATCCACAGTATTTTTTGACCGCTCCTGCAAGGCCGCTATGACATGCGCCAGATCAGGCCCTCCGGATATATTGATGCCCATAGACGTAAGTTGCATGGCAACTGCTGCCTGCAACTCGCCTGGCTCGGATGAGCGCAGATAATGTCCGTTCAGCCAATCCAGCTTATCCTGATCGAAACGTGCCGCCGCCTTGCCTACATCATGGATATCAAACAGGGAGATAAGTTGCTCGCGGCTGAACACCTCCTCGTCACCATGAGACCAACCCAGGCGCACCAGATAATTGATGACGGCATCCGGCAGGTAACCGGCCTCGCGATACTCGGTGATGGCCACGGCCCCGTGCCGCTTGGACATCTTGGCGCCATCCGGGCCATGAATCAGAGGAATGTGGGCGAACTGGGGAGTCGGCAGGCCAAGGGCCTCGTACAGTTGAATCTGCCTCGGCGTATTATTCAGGTGATCCGAGCCCCGGATCACATGCGTGATGCCCATGTCCGCATCATCGACGACAACGGCAAGGTTGTAGGTCGGCGAACCATCCGAGCGCATCAGGATGAGATCATCCAGTTCTCTGTTGGCAAAGCTTACATCGTCCAACACCAAGTCATGCAGCGATGTCTCTCCGTCGTCCGGAGAGCGGAAGCGGACCACGTATGGCTGGTCGAGAGACGGGTCTTCGCGATGCCGGCAACGCCCGTCATACATCGGCTTTTTTCCCTGCGCGCGCTGCTCATCGCGCATGGCGTCCAACTCTTCCTTGCTGCAATAGCAACGGTAGGCCTGACCTGAGGACAACAGCTTCTCAATCGCCTGAACATGCTGAGCCCGGCGCTGCCCCTGAAATACCGGCTCGCCATGCCAGTCAAGCCCCAGCCATGATAACCCGTCGAGAATGACCTGAATGGCCTCATCTGTTGAGCGCTGGAGATCGGTATCTTCAATGCGCAACATAAATTCGCCGCCGCAATGCTGCGCATACAGCCAGGCATAAAGCGCCGTACGTGCGCCGCCGATATGCAGCATGCCGGTGGGAGATGGGGCAAAGCGGGTTCGCACGGTCATATAAATCCCCTAAACAAAGATGGCCGGCATCTTAGGGCCTGTTAACACGAGCGACAATCACGGCGTTGCTGTCCCAGGTGAGGTCAGGCAACCCAGTCCGAAATATCATGGCTTTTACGCAATAGCCGTAGCACATAAGATAAAAAATTATAGCGAAAAGGCCCGAATAGTGATGCCGCCGACCGTACCCGTGCGATGTTGCTCCTGCGGCCACACCGGAAAAATGCGTGAGCGAGGAATGCCCTGTTTACGCAAGTACGCCTTGATCAACTTTTGAATATGCCTCACTCGACGAACCAAAACTGCATCCAGTTGTTCATTTCCCAACTGGGGAAGCAACTCGATAATTGGTTTCTGATCAACGCCAAATGAGGCGACCATATCCTTCAGGCGCGTGCGCTCGTTATGCGTCAGACGCTTCCTGTCATGCAGGCGCACATGCGCCACGCTGAGCGGCTCTCCTTCCTTTGCCGGGGGGCGGCCCCCGGCAGATGCCTTCTTCTCCACCTGACTCTTTATGGAAGCCAACAGTTGACTGCCGATGTGCCCCGGCGACAAGGGCGTGTTCTGCCAGTCGCCTGCAATCGGCGCCTTCAGCCTCCAACGGGTGGGGGTCTGCAAACGCTCAAAGATGGTATGCGTGCTGTATCCCGTCAGCTTCAACATAGCATCATCCGGAAAGGCGCCATCTGCAAGCTGGCCATGATACAAGCCGAGATAGAGCACCCCTTGATATTGGCCCGCAGGTTTTCCGCTTTCCAGCCTGAAATCTGCGTTCAACCTGCCACGTATGATGCGTGGTGCGCCCGAAATGGAAAACCAGTCACCGAGAAAAAAGGGCAGGGCATGACGCAGACTCGCGCGAATATTGAATCGGGGAATCGGAGCAAATGTATCCATGGCGCCTTCCAGGCTGAGAGGAGCCTCACCGAGGAATGCCTGCATGCTGACAGGCGCGTTATTGCCAGCATATAAGCCTTGCCCCCTGATTTTTATACCACGCAACCAAGCCTCGTCTTCACTGCCGATACTTAGCGTGCCCCTGTTCAAGGCCAGCCGGTCAATTCGCCAGTTCTTTGCTTTCCGGCTCACTGGGTCAACCGGGGGAACGGGCCCGGGCACGGCCATCGGCAACAGGGCTGCCTGGTAACGCCAGCCATCCGCCTGTAAGTGTGCGATATGCCTCTTCTGCAGACCAAGCCTCCTGATATCAATCAACACACGATCGGCTGAGAGATGTGTGCCGGCCTGGGCGATCGATACGTTGACGGCCTTAACCTGTCCGCGCATAAACAGCTTATCCGGCCCGGCATATAGCTTGATGTTCATGTCCACCTTGCCGGCAAGCTCCGGCTCACCCTGCATACCCGGCCACTCAGGCAACAGGGGGCGAAGCCGCACCAACGGCACGCCCTTGGCTGCGACATCGGCTGTCAACGTCCCTTGTACAGGCACAGCTTCAGCCTTGATGCGCCATTGCCCTGCTTCCTCCTGGCCATTTAATGCGACAGCAAGCGTACCCCCTTTGCGGAACTCCCCCCGACCCTGCAGTACGGGGAAGCGCATCACATCGGCAGCTTCTGCCGGCTGCAGGCCCAGATTAAGACCTTGCACATCAATGTGACTGATGCGGGCCTGCCAGTTTGAAAACGAATTGGTCTCAGCACCTGAGGCGGCCAGCAAAAAAACGACATTGCTGTCAGCGATCAGCACTTTTTCAACATGCAACTGCCGTGCAGGCATCCGTATTTTCGCCGTTGTAAGAGCTATACGGCCCAGATGCCAACTTGGAAGGTTTGGTGCCCGGTACACTACATTCACCAATTCGCCCTGTATTTCAGCCCTCCAGCCGGCAGGCTCATTCCCCTGCTCTGTACTTCCCGCAGCTTGTATGGAACCGCTGTAAGAACCGGAAGCCAGCTGCCTGCCATTCAATACGGGCGCATAGGCCGCCGCACCGTTCAAGGGCAGTGCGGCGCACTGAACATCGGCTTCCCATCGATCATGGCTGGCCTTTGCTTCAAAGCCGACCTCGGATGTCTGCGCACTAACCTCGCCGAATCCCCGCGCTGCCGGATTAAACAAGCTCAGACGGCCGGAGGCTTCATGCGAGCCGTTTGTCCAATCTCCCTGCCAGGACAACTCGCCATCGCTGGCACCCTGCAGCCATGCCTGCATGGACTGCTGGGCAAACAATGGCTCAAGCGGCACATTCCGCCATTTCCAGGCGGATTTCACCTGCAAGGCTCCGGCGTCATCCCGCTGCCAGTTACCGGACATTTCCATTTGCCCGCCAGCCATAAAGCCCTGTAGCTGCACACGGTATAATTTCTCGTCCTGGGCCAGCAATATGCGGCCGCCGATCACCTCCAGAGGCTGCCCCCCCAGTATACGGATGTTGAAACCATCAACCTGTATGCGCCGGGCCATTTCCAATATGTCAAAGGCATCCTGTACATGTTGCGGTGCACGCGCCTGAAAAAGGTCCCGGGAAAACTCATTTCCGAGCTCGATTTCCAGACCACGCAGCAGCACGCGGGAAACACTCAGCCTTTCGGAAAGCAGGGTGGACAAAGGAGCATGCAAATAGGCCCTGTCGACATGCAGGGTCATACCGCCCCGCGAGAGTTGCGCATCTTTCACCGTGATGACGCCACGCAGCAAACGGTATCGAATCTCTCCCGCCTCACCGCCGGCCTCTGACAACCACTGGCCCACCAACTGACGAACCTGTTGTTGGACATGTGCCTGCAAGCCGAAATGCAGCGCCATCAAAATCAGACCCACCGCGATAACAGCAGTCATATAATGTCGCGCCGCTGCCGGCAAAGGCGCCAGCACACTGCGCAGCATCTGCAGGCTTATTCTGTCAGCCAAATCAACTCACCGGGAACCTTCATATATTACTGCTGACCTTGTAGTTGTTCGATGACCTTCTGGTCTTCCAGCGTAGAGATGTCCTGCGTGATTTCCCGCCCGGCGGCGATATCGCGCAATAGCCGGCGCATGATCTTTCCCGAACGGGTTTTCGGCAGGCTGCCGGCAAAGCGGATATCGTCCGGTTTGGCGATGGGTCCGATCTCCTGCGATACATGCTTACGCAATATGGCTTCCAATGCCGCCGGGTCATCGCATTCACCCTTGAGCACGACAAAGGCGAAAATGGCCTCGCCCTTCACATCATCCGGCCGGCCGACAATCGCAGCCTCGGCCACCAGCTCGTGCGACACCAGAGCGGACTCAACCTCCATGGTGCCAAGGCGATGACCGGAAACATTCAGCACATCATCCACCCGGCCCATAATCCAGAAATACCCGTCCTCATCACAGCGGGCGCCATCACCGGCAAAGTAGTAACGGTTACCAAATTTGTGCCAGTAGGTTTCTTCATAACGCTTCGGGTCTCCCCAGATACCCCGCAGCATCGCCGGCCATGGCTGCGTAATCACCAGCAGGCCGCCTTCTCCCTTGCCCACCGGTTTACCTTCGTTGTCGACCACAGCCGCAAAAATTCCCGGCAGGGGGAAGGTTGCAGAGCCCGGTTTTGTGGGTGTGGCAAATGGCAATGGCGAAAGCATGTGGCCCCCTGTTTCGGTCTGCCACCAGGTGTCAACGATCGGGCAGCGTTCGCCACCGATGACCGTGTAATACCAGATCCACGCCTCCGGATTAATCGGCTCACCAACCGTTCCCAGAATGCGAAGCTTTGAAAGATCATGCTTGGCAGGCCATTCATCACCCGCTTTGATCAACGCCCGGATCGCAGTCGGCGCCGTATAGAACACCGTTACGCTATGCGCAGCGCAAATCTTCCACAGGCGGCCCGCATCAGGATAAGTCGGCACGCCTTCATACATCAGCGTCGTGCCGCCACAGGCCAGGGGACCATAAACGGAATAGGTATGGCCGGTGATCCAGCCGATGTCTGCTGTACACCAGAACACATCATCTTTGGGGCGGAAATCGAACGTCCATTGCATCGTTAATCTGGCCCACAGCAAAAAACCTCCGCTGCTGTGCACGATGCCCTTGGGCTTACCGGTTGAGCCGGACGTATAAAGGATAAACAATGGATGCTCCGAGGACAGCGACACCGGCTCGCAGGTGTCGGGCTGAACCTTCAACGCTTCATGCCAGTCGATATCACGCCCCTGCCGCCAGCCGATATCATTGCCGCCCCGCTTAACGACCAGCACATGGCGTACGCAGGCACACCCCGTTTTCAACGCCTCATCAACACTGGATTTCAGGTCATGCACAGCGCCGCGGCGGTAGCCGCCATCGGCGGTGATCACAAGTTTGGCACCGGCATCTTCGATGCGCTCCTTGAGCGCCTGAGCGGAAAATGCGCCAAATACCACCGAATGCGTTGCGCCGATGCGGCTGCAGGCCAGCATGGCCACGGCAGCTTCGGGAACCATCGGCATGTAGATCACAACCCTGTCGCCCTGCTCAATCCCCATCTCGCGCATGGCATTGGCCGCCCGGCAAACATCATGAAGCAACGCCTCATAGGAAATTCGCCGCACCTCACCGGGTTCGCCTTCCCAGATGATGGCCGTCCGCTTGCCAAGCCCCGCCTCAACATGCCTGTCCAGGCAATTCTCGGAGACATTCAGTTCGCCATCCTCAAACCAGCGAAAAAACGGCGCCTGGTCACGATTCAGCACACGCGTAAAAGGCTTACGCCAGCTTAAATGCGCATGGGCCAGTTCCCGCCAGGTGCCCTCCATGTCATCAAAGAACCTGTCCTGCAATGCCTGATAGGCCTGCATGGAATCAAAGCAGGCGCCCTCTGAGGGTGGCGGATCAAACTTCCGATTTTCCTGAAGAACAGATTGGATTGTACCGGACATAAAACACTTTCCTCCTGGCTGGCTTGCAGGCTGCTTCAAATACAGATCAAGATGAATTGTAGCAAAGTAAAGGCTACACGTTTTCCTCCCCGCCTGTCATGCGTAGTATGCGCCGCGTGCAGGACGACATTCGTATCATTCTTACCAGCGTAGATGATGAAGATGCCGCCGGGAAACTGGCGCACGGCCTTGTTAATGCCCGTCTGGCCGCCTGTGTACAAATCTCGGCAAAGGGCACATCCGTATACCGCTGGCAGGGCACGGTGCAAAACGATGGCGAATACTATCTGAGCATTAAAACCTGCGCTGAGACTGAAGCAAAGGTCATTGGCTGGCTGGAAACGCACCATCCATATGACACTCCTGAAATCATCTGCCTGCAGGGAACAGCGGCGCAGACTTATGGCGACTGGTTACAGCAGCAGGTGGCGCCTGCTTCATGATGGCTTCACTATGATTCGTAAGGATGCGGGAGCGAATCTGACAAAGGCGCTGAAGGAGTTGCATGCATGATTGAAGTCACTTTCGCCGGGGCGATGCTGGCCGGCCTGCTGTCCTTTCTGTCGCCCTGCGTGTTGCCACTGGTGCCGGCATATCTGTCATTCATCAGCGGCACTTCGGTTGATGCGCTGCGGGCACATGACGCTTCAGTACGCGGGCGCGCCATCATCCAGTCTCTCTGGTTCATTGCCGGCTTCAGCCTGGTCTTTATCGCACTGGGCGCATCCGCCTCCCTGGCCGGGCAGTGGTTGTTATCCAATCTCGCCATTCTGGGCAAGGTTGCCGGCGCCATCATCTTCATCTTTGGCCTGCATTATGTCGGCCTGATCCGCATCCCGTTTTTGATGATGGATGCGCACATCGACACACAGCGCGTCAAGGCAACGCACGGGCTGGGGGCGCTCGTTCTTGGCGTTGCCTTTGCCTTTGGCTGGACACCATGCGTCGGCCCCATTCTCGGCGCCATCCTGGCCGTGGCCGGAGCCCAGGAAAGCATTGGCCAGGGCATTGCGCTGCTTGCCATGTATTCGGCCGGACTGGCCATTCCCTTCCTGCTGGCTGCCGCAGCCACCGACCGCTTTATTCGCTGGATGCAGGATTTCAGGCAACACCTGCATGCCATTGAAATCATCTCCGGCATCCTGCTCATGCTCGTTGGAGCGCTGATCTTTCTGGGCAGCTTCAGCACGCTGGCCGGCTGGCTCATTGAATGGTTCCCTGCTCTGGCTGATATCGAGTCCCTGCTGGCGCCATAGGCATAGTGCCCTATCCCGCAAATTCGCGAGCCATCAGAGTCATCCCAAGGAGCCAATGCGGGATAGGACACTAGACTACCCGCGTTTCTCAGACACGGTTGACCACAACACAAGGCAATGTTTCAATGCTCCACATGCAGGAAGAACTCCAACAACGAATTGATACCCTAAGCAATTTACTGTCGGAAATCCGGCGCAATATGGAAGGCCTGATGGCTGAAAATCAGCGTCTGCGTGAAGTCGTGCGTTTGGCTGAGAGCGAACTGCGCAACCGCCGCGACCAGGTGCAGAATCTGGAAACAACCTCTAAATCCATCAAGGACGCACGCGCCGCGGCCAAAGAAAAAGTAGAGCAAACCATCGGCAAGGTTGATGAACTCATTGCCAATATCAGCAGGGCTGCCTCGTGACTCATTCCGTTGATGTGACGCTGCTGGGGCGAACCCTGACGATCCGCACCCAGGACAACCCCGAACAGGTATTGGCCGCCGCCAAACTGGTGCAGGACAAACTGGATGAACTGCACCAACTGGGATCGGCCGTGGCCTCGGACAGGCTTCTGGCGCTGGCGGCCCTGAATCTGGCCGGCGAAATCCTCACCAGGCAAGGCACGCAGATCGAGGGTGCGGACACTTTGCTCTCTGCTCTGGATGATGTAGTCTTACAAGCAGAAGGTTTAGCGAAAGCGCTCCTGCGCTGAGCGATTGGCAGTTATAGTTGCCAGAGCCGATATCTGTCGAATGGGAGCTTTTCTATCTTTGTTGTGTGCGTCCCGTTTTCCGGGATACCTGATGCAAGGATGCGGCGCCCACCTCATTGTGAGGGTTCGACAACTTTGTGCCGCTTCGCCAGCGCGGGAGTGCTCTTTTTTTAGCCTCCCTGCACATCTTTTTCAACATGTCTGATAAGCAGAACCTTCGCCAGCAAGTGCTCAATGCCCGGCGCGGCCTGCCTCAAAGCCAGCAGCTCAGACATTCGCAGGCCATCCAAGAAAGGCTGTTGAAACACCTGCACGATAACGGCGCCGTTACAAATCTCCTGCTCTACCGTTCGCTGGCCAATGAGGTGGATACGCATGCCTTGTTTCAACAGGTATCCCAGACGATTTTCTCACCCGTAACACACATCAGCGGCCATATGCAGTGGCATGAAATAACGCCTGAAACAGACTGGAAGAAAGGTGACTTTGGCGTGGATGAACCGGAAACGGGACGCCTCTGGACACCGGATTGCGGCCCAACGATGCTTATCTGCCCCATGGCCGGCTTCGACCGGCAGGGGAACCGCTTAGGGCTGGGGCGAGGCTGCTTCGATCGCTGGCTGGCGCATTCCGGCAGTCACCTGCACAGCATTGTGGGCCTGGCTTTCTCCTGCCAGGAGGTGGCGGAGATTCCCAGCGATGAGCATGATGTCCCCATGCAGATCATCTTTACGGAAGATGAGTCCATTCGATGCCCGAAGTAATCAGCATTCTGGTTATCGGCGATATCGTCGGTAGAGCAGGCAGGCGGGCATTGAAGGATCACCTGCCGCGTCTGATTGACAGACACGCTGTCGATTTTGTCGTTGCAAATGGAGAAAATCTTGCTGCCGGCTTCGGCATGACGGATAAAATTGTGGATGAAATACTGAACATGGGAATTGATGTGCTCACCAATGGTAATCATTGCTGGGACAAGCGCGACATCATCCCGCGCATGGAAGAGGACGATCGCCTGATCCGGCCACAGAACTTTTCAGCCGAGGCGCCGGGCCGAGGCTGGACCATTCAGCAGACAGCAGCCGGTCATAAAGTGGCGGTTATCAACCTGATCGGTCAAGTCTTCATGGGACCCTGGGACAGCCCGTTTGCCGCTGTCGAACGCGTGCTTGAAGAAATTCCGGAGGATGTCGCCGCCATTCTGGTAGACATGCATGGCGAGGCCAGCAGTGAAAAGGTGGGCATGGGATGGCTGCTGGACGGTCGGGCCTCTTTTGTTTTCGGTACGCACACGCATATCCCGACCTGTGACGAAACCATTCTGCCGGGAGGCACAGCCTATCAGACCGATGTCGGCATGACAGGATCGTACCAGTCCATCATTGGCATGCAGGTGGAAGGTGCGCTATACCGTATGATTCAGAAGATGCCGAGGCGCTTCGAGCCGGTGGAACGCGGCGGCAGCATCTTCGCCACGCTGGTGCAGGTGCAAACAGACAACCGCCGGGCGATATCGATCAAGCGCATCCATGTGCCACCCAGCGAAAAGTAAGAAATGAGGAAAGCCCTATTGTAATATCGTAGCCGGCTCACCCCGGCCTCACGCCCTTATACTACCGATGGAACTTCCGGATTGTCGGCGAAGGTTTTGAGCTTCTGAGAGCGGGAGGGATGGCGCAGCTTTCTCAAGGCCTTGGCCTCAATCTGGCGGATACGTTCGCGCGTTACGCCAAACTGCTTGCCAACCTCTTCCAGTGTATGATCGGTGTTCATGCCAATGCCGAAGCGCATACGCAGCACTTTTTCTTCGCGCGGCGTCAAACTATCCAGCACATCCAGCGTAGCTTCACCCAATGCCGAACCCACAGCGCCATCCAGCGGATTCTCGGCATTCTGGTCTTCGACAAAATCGCCAAGCTGTGAATCCTCGTCATCGCCGATCGGCGTCTCCAGCGAAACAGGTTCCTTGGCCACCTCGAGAATCTGCCGCACCTTATCCTCCGGCAGTTCCAGATATTCGGCCAGCTCTTCCGGCGTCGGCTCACGGCCGATTTCCTGAGCGATCTGGCGTGAAACGCGCATCATCTTGTTGATCGTCTCGATCATGTGTACGGGGATACGGATCGTGCGCGCCTGATCGGCAATCGAGCGCGTGATCGCCTGACGAATCCACCAGGTGGCGTAAGTGGAGAATTTATAACCCCGGCGCCACTCAAACTTATCCACAGCCTTCATCAAGCCGATGTTTCCTTCCTGAATCAAATCCAGAAAACCCAAACCGCGATTGGTGTATTTCTTGGCAATCGAGATCACCAAACGCAGGTTGGCCTCGATCATCTCTCGCTTGGCCTGACGCGCCTTGGCCTCACCCATGGTCAGCCTGCGCGCCACGACCTTGAGTTCGACGATATCCATCTCGGTTTCCTGTTCAACACGCCGCAGTCGGCGCTGATTTTCGCGAACCTTGCCCCCCACCTGTTCGAATGCCTCGACCCACGGCGCATCGGCATTTGCCTTGATCACAGTATCCGCCCAGCGCTCATCAGCTTCCATAGGCGGGAAGCTCTCCAGAAACAGCTTGCGCGGCATCTTCGCCTTCAGGGCCAGATCGCGGATAGCGCGCTCAAATTTGCGCACACGCTCAATTGAATTCTTGAAGCGCTGTACCAGCATATCAATTTGCTTGTTGGAAAACGGGATGCTGACCAACTCCTGCAGCATTTCGTCCAGAACCTTTCTGGCCTTCTCCGCCAGCTTCTCATCAGCCGGCTTGCTATCACTCTGCGTCTTCAATTTGTTAAATCTGGCATGCAGTTTCTTGGCCGCGGAAAAATGCTGCAAAGCGTCTTCAAGCTGTGACTCGCGGGTGATGATGGTTTCCTGCATCGGCGTGCCATCGGGCGTAGCCGTACGCGCCTTGATCGCCGCATTCAATGCCTCTGCATCCATCTTCGGCTTTGCTGCCTCATTCGGCTCTTCATCATCGGCCTGATTGAGGCGTGATTCGTAATCGGCAATCGCAGCAGCGTTCACGACCTTGTCATCGATATCGAGGATATTCCTTAAATTAGCATCCTCTTGCTGAATAAACTCGCCCAGCAGCATGATCTCACGGAACGTTGCAGGGCAGAGGCAGATCGATTCAAGCACCTGCAGGCGCCCTTCCTCAATGCGGCGGGCGATCTCAATCTCACCCTCGCGGGTCAACAGCTCCACAGTGCCCATTTCGCGCAAATACATGCGCACGGGATCATCGACACGAATCACCGTGCCGAGCGTTGTCGTATCAGCACGCAGAGCGGAGTCTTCCTTGCGCAGGCGCTCCTTGCGCAGAGCATAGGCGCCGGTCGGCGCACGCTCCGGATCGACCACCTCAACACCCATCTCGGTGAACAGATTGATGACCTGCTCAACCTGATCGGCGGAAACCAGCCCCTCCGGCAAATGCTTGTTCAGCTCATCGTAGGTGATAAATCCGGCATCCTTACCCTGAGCCATAAGGCTCCCGAGTTCGAGGACGCGTACCTGTTCTTTACTGGCCTTTGTCATGTGCGCTTCTACTCCTGCGAAGTTGCTCAGACTTCAATTTTTCGAGTTGCTGCTTCAGCCCCACCATTTCCATCACGTTGCCATGCGTCTGATCAATGCGTCGGCGTAGCGTGTTCACCTGTACTGCCAGGAGCAGGTCGGAGAAATCAGAATCGTTGATAGCCGTTTCGTTTGCCCATCGTGAAATCCGCTGCTCATCATCAGGGAAATCCCTGATCAATCGCTTGATGATGACGTCTGCCTGCTGATCGGAATGGTCAAAAGCGCGCGTGTATACCTCAAAAAGCCTTCCGGCGTCAAGTAAAATCTGCCTCGCATCTCCCGGTAAATCCTTGAAACGCTTCGGATTCTGGATGAGCGCAGCCAGGAATTTTTCCTCCAGATTGTCGCCCTGCCGCTGGCTGGCTTTTCTCTCCTGAGGCTGCTCCTGTGCTGTTTGCAGCTTGATACCGGTCGCCTTTTCTACCTCCTGCCGCCAAGCCTGCCGAAGGTAGGCGTCGTTCATCTGCGACAACATCTGATCGGCCTTTTTCGCCATGCGGGCGCGTCCCTCCGCTCCCTGACCAGCCAGGTTCTTCAATCCTTTCAACCATGTTTCCAGCACCGGCCGAGCCTGTGTCATCTCCTGCACGAAACCATCTGCGCCAACCTTCTGAACAAGCGAATCCGGATCCTCGCCTTCGGGCAGGTACAAAAAGCTCGGTGACAACTCGCTTGTTAACAGCGGCAGCATGCGCTCCAGGGCACGCCAGGCAGCCTGACGGCCGGCCTTGTCGCCATCGAAGCAGAATACCGGGCTGTCAGAAAGCCGGAAGATTTCGCGAATCTGGCGTTCACCGATGGCTGTGCCCAGCGGCGCCAGCGCAATCGGCAATTCATGCGCCGCCAGCATCAGCACATCCATATAGCCCTCGACAATCAACAACTGCTTGCGCTTGCGGATATGGTCGCGGTGTTCGGAAAAGCCGTACAGCAAATCGGCTTTGTGGAAATACGGTGTTTCGGGTGAATTCAGGTATTTGGGCTCGCCCTCAGCGAGCAGCCGTCCCCCGAAGCCGACCACATGGCCGCGGCGGTCGCGAATCGGAAACACAAGCCTGTCCCGAAACCTGTCGCCGTAGCTGCCGCGATCATTCTTGAACAGCAGGCCGACCGCTTCCAGTTGCGCCAATGTGCGCTGATCTTTCCCGAAGCACTGCTCCATAAAGCCGTAGCCGCCCGGTGCAAAACCCAGCTTGTAGTCGCTTACGATATTTTCCGGCAGGCCACGGTTTTCGATGTAGTCGCGCGCAGTTTTCCCCTTGCCGGAAGCCAGAGCCTTGGCGAAGGTCTCAGCCACTTTGGCCAAAAGCTCCCGGGCGTGTTGGCGCCGCTGTTCATCGCCCGGCCGGGCATCATCCTTGGGCACTTCCAGACCGGCCTTTTCAGCCAGGTATTCGACCGCCTCCGGAAAAGAATAACCGTCGTGCTCGGTCAGAAACTGGAAGGCGCCGCCGCCCTTGCCACAACCAAAGCAATAGTACAACTGCTTGTCGGGCGATACCGAAAAGGACGGCGTCTTTTCATGATGAAACGGGCACAGGCCCATCATATTGGAACCGGCCTTTTTCAGTTCAACATGACGGGCAATGATCTCTACAATGTCGGTACGCGCCAGCACCTCGTCCAGAAACGCCGGAGTAAAATTAGCCATTTATGATAATAGGTGTAGTTAACAATTTGGCGATTCGCAAGTCAGGCGGCGGAAAGCTGCGCCTTGACCATGCCGGACAGCTTGCCCATATCAGCCCGCCCCTGCACCTTGGGCTTCAAGGCACCCATCACCTTGCCCATATCGCGGATGCCGGCAGCTCCGGTTTGTTCAATCGCCTCCGCCACCAGCGCTGCAACCTCGTCATCGGAAAGCTGCGCGGGCAGATAGGCCTGGTAGATTTTCGCCTCATCCAGTTCCTTGGCCTCAAGCTCGTTTCTGCCTGCCTCGGCATACTGGCTGGCGGCATCCTTGCGCTGCTTGACGAGCTTTGCGATCAGGGCAAAGACCTCGTCATCGGAAAGGCTGTGGCCAAGCTCGATTTCCTTATCCTTGATGGCAGCCCTGAGCATGCGGATGGCGCTAAGCCGGAGCCTGTCGCCGGCCTTCATGGCAGCTTTCATGTCCTCGACAATACGATCAACCAATATCATTGTTTCCCCCTTGTAAAAAAAGCTGAAACAAAAAATGCCGGGCCATCAGACCCGGCATTCTTGGTTACTCGCCAATACGCCTAATACTCGCGCGATTCCCGCATACGTATGCGGCGCAGACGCTTCATCAGGCGTTTCCGGGCGGCGGCGGCCTTGCGTTTTGCCTTGATTGAAGGCTTTTCATAGGCCTCACGACGGCGGCATTCGCTGATCACGCCACCACGCTCCACTTGCTTGCGGAAACGCTTCAGCACGAACTCGAACGGCTCGTCAGGATTCACTCTTAATCCAGGCAAAAAACATCACCCCCTTCCGGTTTACTCGCATGCAGGTATGCTCCCGCTACGGCAAAAGGGCGCGAATTATGAATACGAAGCCAGACAAGTCAAATAAGCTGCTTAAAACGGCGGGCGCCGTCGGCAGCTGGACGCTCGCTTCGCGCCTGCTCGGTTTCGTGCGCGATATCCTGCTGGCGCGCGTGCTTGGCGCAGGAATTCTGGCCGATGCCTTTTTCGTCGCCTTCAAGCTGCCCAACTTCTTCCGCCGCATGTTCGCCGAAGGCGCGCTGACGGTGGCTCTGGTGCCGGTGCTAACCGGGGAACGCAAGAAAAGCGAGGAAGATGCGCACGCTTTCCTCAACGCCCTGGCCGGCCTGCTGCTGGCCACGCTACTGGTTTTTACCCTGCTCGGCATGATCTTCATGCCGGCCCTGCTGCTCGTATTTGCGCCGGGCTTTCACGATGAGCCGGAACGCTGGAACCAGACCCTGCTTCTGGCGCGCTGGATGTTTCCTTATATGGCCATGATCTCGCTTGCCGCCATGGCCTGGGCCGTGCTCAACAGCTACCGCCGGTTCGCCGTGGCTGCCGCCAGTCCTGCGCTGCTGAATGTCGCGCTGATCTTTGCCGCCGTCGTGCTGGCTCCCGGCTTTGAAAATCCGGCGTTGGCTCTGGCCATCGGCGTATTGATCGGCGGCGTGCTGCAACTCGGCATCCAGTTCCCGGCCTTAAAGCGCATAGGCTGGATTCCAAAATTGACATTCAGGCCAAAGTTTCCTGCGGTTATAAAGACCTTGAGCCTGTTCGGGCCGGCTGCCCTGGCCGTAGCCGCCGTACAGATCAATATCCTGGTCGGCACCATACTGGCCACCCTGCTGCCGGTCGGTGCGGTCTCGTATCTGTATTACGCCGACCGCATCGTACAGTTGCCGCTCGGCCTGTTCGGCATCGCCATGGGCACGGCCCTGTTGCCAAGCCTGTCCGACCACTTTGCCAACAAGGATAAGCACGGGGCCAGGAAGGATTTAAGCTCGGGGCTGGCCTGGCTGACCTGGATCACGCTGCCGGCCACTCTCGGCATCATGCTTATCGCCGAGCCCATCATCATCACACTGTTCGAGCACGGCAAATTCACGAACGAAGCCAGCCAGGCCACAGCCCATACCGTCCAGGCCCTGAGTCTGGGGTTGATCGCCTACTGCTGGGCGCGTGTGCTGGCCACAGCCTGTTATGCGCAGCAGGACGCCAGAGCCCCGGCCCGCTTTGCCGCTATCAGTGTGGCAGCCAATATCGGCCTTGCCCTGATGCTGATGTGGGAGCTGGCATATGTCGGCCTGGCGCTGGCCACCTCGATGGCATCCTTCGTCAATGTCGGCCTGCTGATGAATCACCTGCTGAAGAAACAGGAGGCCATTCTCGATAGCGAAAGCATCAAACGCATGTTCCGGGCGGCGGCGGCCTGTATCCCGCTTGCCGCGTTCCTGCTGGGGCTTGGATACCTCTGGCCATTCCCGGCAGATGGCAAGCTGTTGCAGGCCGCATGGCTGACCGCATCCGTGCCCGGCGGGATTCTGATCTACTTTGCCGCCGCACACCTGCTTGGTGAACAGTTATTGTCCTTCCGGGCCAGGGCGGAGGGCTAGGGCCTGTTAACACTAATTTTAGTTGAAGCGCTGCTGTCCCAAATGAGACCAGTCAAGGCGCGAGGAGAGAAGTTTGGTGAATCCAAATGAACGACAAGCAACGATGGATGGCCTCGTCCTTTTTGAGCATAGCCGGGGCGCAGCCCTGCGGGACGGGCCATTTTTGTGCGCAGCACGGTTATTTCTCGCTGATGTGCAGCAAGCACACTACGCTCGAAATGCCTTGCATAGACACAAAAATAGCCTCGTCGCTACAACCAAAATTAGTGTTAACCGACCCTAAATGGACTACAAGATTCTGGGCAAATCCAGGCCGTACGACGGCTTCTTCAAGATGGACACGATCCGCGCCGAACACGATGCCTTTGACGGCGGCGCGATCACCGTCGAGCGCGAATGCATGGAACGCGGCGATGCCGTGGTCGTGTTGCTGTACGACCCGGACAGGGACGAGGTGCTGCTGACCGAGCAGTTCCGCATCGGCCCGACGGCCCGCGACGACAATCCGTGGCTGATCGAGGTTGTGGCCGGCATGCTGCATCCGGACGAAGGCCCGCTTGAATGCGCCCGGCGCGAATGCGTCGAAGAGGCGGGTTACGAGCCGAAGTCGCTGAAGCCTCTCGGCAGCTACTATGTTTCCCCCGGCGGCACCTCGGAGCGTATCTTCCTGTATATGAGTGAAGTCGATGCCGATCAACCCGTTGGCAAAGGTGGCGGGCTGGACAGTGAACATGAGGATATCCGCGTGTTCTGGGTCAAGCGCGAGGAGGCGCTGGCCATGACCCGTGACGGTCGCATCAACTCCTCCGGCCCGATGCTGGTCTTGTTACTAGCTTTTGAGTTTTAGGGTAACGAGACATTTGACGCCCTATGGATAAGTGACAATGATTGTTCCCATCATGTTTTTCTCATCACACTACAGAGCCGCCGATTTCTTCAAATGGTAGATATTGACCTGTACCTAGGTGATGCCCTCCAGGAACTAGCGCATCTTGAAGATAACTCGGTGGATTTAATTATTACCTCTCCCCCCTATGCTGATCAGCGCAAGCACACGTATGGAGGTATTCACCCAGATGAATATGTGGAGTGGTTTCTGCCAATTTCCGAGCAACTTCTCCGGGTATTAAAACCTACGGGAACATTTATCCTCAACATAAAAGAACGCGTTGTCAGCGGTGAAAGGCATACCTATGTGCTTGAACTGATACTTGCCATGCGAAAGCAGGGGTGGCTTTGGACTGAAGAGTTTATCTGGCACAAAAAGAACTGTTACCCGGGCAAATGGCCAAACCGCTTCCGCGATACCTGGGAGCGACTACTCCAATTCAACAAACAACGGCAATTTAAGATGTACCAAGAGGAAGTCATGGTTCCCATGGGAGACTGGGCACAAACCCGGCTAAGAAAATTAAGTGAAACCGACTTACGCCGGGATGAATCCAAGGTTGAAAGCGGTTTTGGAAAAAATATTTCCAACTGGATAGGGCGCAGAATGGCCTACCCGACTAATGTGTTACACATGGCAACCGAGTGTGGCAACCGCAACCACAGCGCTGCTTTTCCAGAAAGGCTGCCAGAGTGGTTTATTAATCTATTCACTGAGGAAGGAGACACTGTGCTAGACCCTTTTATGGGCTCAGGCACTTCGATATACGTAGCTCAACGTATTCAGCGACATGCTATAGGCATAGATATTAACCACGACTACTACTCAATGGTGTACGAAGCTACGCACCCCAAGCAGGCTTTTCTGTGTGAAGAGGAAAAAACATATGCCGCAAACAATCATTCAAAAGGCTAACGGCTATGTCGCCAATCATATTGGCGATTTTCACAGCAAACGCTTGGAAAGCCTTTGTGAACTCAAATTAAGCAGGGTTCTCAAGCGGAAAAACCCCTATCTTTTCAAAGCTAAAAATATTCTGACTGCGCAAGACCTTGTTAAAACCCTTTTGGATGCACACCTGTCTTCCCAAGAAGAGACCCTGTTCGGCGACTTTCTTGAAGACCTTGCCATTTTTATTAATGCAGATATTTATAGCGGAAGAAAGTCAGCTACGGAAGGAATTGATCTCGAATTTGATAATGATGGCATCCGCTACATTGTATCTATCAAGTCTGGCCCTAATTGGGGAAACAGCAGGCAAATTACGAAAATGAGAGAAGACTTCAAAAGAGCAGCCCGTGTTCTCCGAACAAGCAATTCTAGCGTTCATGTTAACGCTGTGAATGGTTGTTGCTACGGACGTGATTCACGCCCTGACAAAGGAGACTATTTCAAATATTGTGGGCAGCACTTTTGGGAGTTTGTTTCCGGAGACCCAGACATGTATACCGAAATCATTGAGCCTCTTGGACATAAGGCCAAAGAAAAAAATGAATCTTTCGACAAACAATATGCGAAAGTCATTAATCAGTTTACACAGCTATTCATGGAACACTTTTGCACTAACGGAGAAATCATCTGGGAAGAATTGGTGAAATTCAGTTCATCAAAAGAACGCCTTCCAAGGAAGCTGGGCTTCTAAAGGGAGAGTCAGCCCATACCTATGGAACAACAATACTCCAGTCGAATGCGTCAATTTCGGCAGAGTAAGAAAGGCAAGTAATAGGTCCAGTTGAAGTTCTACTGGTAAGAGCCTGCGCATGAGCTTCAATCATTTCTTTTCCTACATTGTCGGTATCATTGATGACGACCCATCGAGGCGGACGACCCATGTAATTCAGTTTATCCAGTGTGAGTAAGGCGTGGTTGATGCCGCCGAGGCGGGCGCGGACAACAAGCATCACCTCGCAGTCCGGCATGTCATCCAACCAGTCGGACACGAGGTAATCCTCCGTCAGTGGCGCCATCAGGCCGCCGACGCCTTCGATCAGGCTGATGTCATGGCTACCGGATTTCTCCTTACACCAGCCAACCAGCTCTTGGGGGTCGATGAGTCTACCTTCCTCGGCAGCAGCTTGGGATGGAGCCAGTGCGGCATCGAAACTATATAGGTTGATGTTCGCGGCATCGGATTCCGGCAGCCCTTGGGCTTCGAGCAGCGCAGAAACATCCGGATTGACCTTTGCCCCCTCGCAGCCAGCGGCAACAGGCTTCAGGCCAACCACCTCTTTCCCTGCTTCCTTCAGGGCGCGCAGCAATGAAGCCGTTACATATGTTTTACCGGCGCCGGTGTCGGTGGCGGTGATAAATATCCTACGCACCATGTTCCAGCTCGATCGGAATGATTTCGCCCTGGGGCTTGAAAGGCTCCTCGGCATACCAGGCCTGGGCATAAAGCGCCTCGAAGGTGGCGCGGATGCGCCCGTCCTCCATGCGGTGGGACTCCCCGTAGATATGATCCAGCTTCTTCAGCAGCCCCCTTCCATACAGGCCGTCCGGCCGGTTGGCGATGGCGGATGAAGAGGCGCCTAGACGCTTCAACTCTCGCACCAGCGCCATCGTATCCGGGTAGGTCAGCGTGAAGATATCCGAGTCGGTCACCGGCAGTTCAAGCGGCAGCTTCATCAGTGCATCACCAAGGGTCATCACGTCCGGAAACGGCAGCACCAGGCCAGCCTTTTCATGCGCGATACCCGCCAGCGACTGGCGCAGTTCGGAAAGCGTACGGCGGCCAAAGGTCGAGAATATCAGCAGGCCACCCGGCGCCAACACCCGCCGCATCTCGGCCAGCATCAGCTCAGGCTCGGCAACCCACTGCATGGTCAGGTTCGAGCAGACAAGATCGAAGCTGCCGTCCCGGTATGGCAGATGCATGGCATCGGCTTGCTGGAAGCGGCAGCGGCCATGCCATGGCATGCCGCGTGGCGTGGACTGATGCGCCTTCGCAAGCATGGCAGCGGACACATCAAGGCCGTGGATGTCGGCGCGCTTGAAGCGCTCACGCAGAAGGCGTGTGCAATAGCCAGTGCCACAACCGATATCAAGAATGCGGCCCGGCTTGATCTTCGCAAACTCCAGATGGTTCACAAGCCGATCGGCAATCTCGCGCTGCAGCACGGCATGCTCGTCGTAGCTGTCTACGGCTCTGGAAAATGCATCCCTGACCCGCGCGCTGTTTAGATGATGTTCCGGCACCAGTCCTCCAGTCGCTGATTGAATTTCCCGGGCTGCGTCAAAAACGGTGCGTGGCCGCATCCCTCAAGGCATTCAAACGCTGCTCCGGAAATATGGCCGGCAAGATACTCGCCGGCAGCAACCGGCGCCACGGCATCCTGATCGCCATGCATCACCAGACAGGGCAGGTCGATGTCAATCAGCATATCCCGCAAGTCCAGCTCCCCCAGCAGCGACAATCCCTGCCGCAGGCCATCCGTACTGGCCGGGTTACTGCGATCCACGGCAGCCCTCGCAATCTCGTTGTATTCAGGCCTTGTCAAATCATCGCCATGCAACATCAGGGCGAAAAACCGGCTCATGGCCTTCAGCGAGTTTTCCTGCACGCCCGACTCAAAATCATGAAACACCGCATCCGGGCAGCCATGCTCCCACCCGGACTTGTTACGAAAGCATGGCGTTGTCGATACCAGCACCAGCCCGGCAATCCTCTGCGGGAATGCCATTGCCATCTGCATGGCCAGCATGCCGCCCAGCGACCAGCCGATGAGTACAGATGGCTCCTCCGGCATCCCGGCCAACAGAATATCCGCCCATTCAGAAGCAGGCGCATCCACCACTCCACCATGACCGGGAAGATTGGGCATGCTGACCGGCCAGTCCGTCCTGAAACACTCCCGCTGGGCATGCCAGACCTGGGCCGACTGGCCCCAGCCATGGATAAACGTCAGCGGCATCATGGCTTTACCTTGGACAGGGCTTCTACCAGTGACGTGATCTGTTCTTCATTGTGCGCGGCGGAAATCGTGATGCGCAGCCTGGCCGTACCCTCGGGCACGGTCGGCGGACGGATGGCCGGTACGAAGAAGCCTGCCTCGCGCAAATCCTGCGAGGCGCGTAATGCTGCCGCATCATCCCCGATTAACATCGGCTGGATCGGCGTGCGCGATTCCAGAAGCTCAATGTCGACCTGCTCTGCCAAATGAAAAAAGTTGGAAAGATTGTCCTGCAACCGAGCCAGCAACTCGCCTTCCTGTACGAGGCGCAGGGCAGCCAGAGCGGCGGCTGGCATAGACGGCGGCAGGGCTGTGGAATAGATCATCGTGCGCAGCCGCTGTCTGAGCCCCTCGATCATCTCTTTCGTGCCCAGAATAAAGGCGCCATAGCCGCCCAGGGCCTTGCCGAAGGTGCCAACCTCGATAACGCGCGGATGGCCACAGGCTCCAATCTCAGCCATAAGACCGCGGCCTTGCGGGCCAATGACGCCGGTGCCATGCGCATCATCAATGACCATCAATGCATCGTATGTCTCAGCTAACTTGAGCAGGGCGAACACATCTGCTGTGTCGCCATCCATGCTGAAGACGCCATCGCTGACGATGATCTTCTGCGCTGCCTCAAGGTGACCGAGTAGCTTTTCCAGACTGGCAGAATCAAGATGCGGAAAACGGTGCACGTGGCCCCGGCAGAGCCGCGCACCGTCAACCAGCGAGGCATGGTTCAGCCGGTCGCAAAACAGATGCGTATGCCGGTCGGCCAGGGCATCGAGCAGGCCGAGATTGGCCAGCATGCCGGAACCGACAACGAGTGCCGCCTCATATTCCTTCCAGCCGGCCAGTTCTTTTTCCAACTCATGCAACTCCGGACAATCACCGGAAATCAGCCTTGAGGCGCCGCTGCCGAAGCCACTTCTCTCAATGCTTTCTGCCGCGGCCCGGCAGATATCGGAATGTGTGCTCAGGCCCAGATAATCGTTCGAGGCAAAATTGACCAGCCGTCTGCCGTCCACATGCAGATAGATGCCATCGTGTGTACAATTCGGCAGGCACCGCCGGCGCGACTCAGGCAAGGATTCAAACCAATTGCGGCTATCGGACATGCGCGGCATGCTGGATGCCATGGCTATGGTGTCAACCGGATCGCATACCTGGGTTGACCGCATACTGCGGCCCCTTTTTCCGCCTCGTTGCATTTTTTGCCGGACGCATATGGCCCGGCGGCATGCCTGCTGCGAGGGTTGCACGGAGCAGATTCGGGTGCTGGGTCCGCACCGCTGCGGTCGTTGCGGCAAGCCATTGCCTGCCGATCTGGCGCCGGGGCCCTGCGGTGGCTGCCTGCGAAAATCACCTCCTCAGGCACAGACCGTCAGCCTGTATGGTTATGATGGCCCTGTACGCGAGGCGATCCTTAACTGGAAGCTGCAAGGCCGTGATGCCGGCCTGTTATGGCTGCTGGAGATAGCAGAGAAGCGGCTGCAACAGGTTTTTGCGCCCGAAGATATTCTGCTGCCCGTGCCAATGCCGTTGAATCGCATGCGCAAGACCGGCCAGCACCATGCCGCCGATCTGTGCGGGCACATTGCCAACATTACCGGCAGCCGCGTTGAGTGGCGGCTGCTGAGACGAACCGGCGAGCAACCCCGGCAATCCTCACTGGCCGGAAGCAAGCGGCGCAGAAATCTGGGCCGCGCCTTCAGCCTGAATAAAGACGCATGGCAGAACAAAGGCGTACAGGGACGCATCTGGGTCATCGACGATATTCTCACCACCGGCACCACCCTGCGCACCGCCTGCCGGGCGCTCAGGCCCATGAAACAGCCCATCCACGCCTTTACACTGGCACGTACACTGCGCGGTGGTTAGCCCGGATGTTTCACAAGAGCAAACAATTTGGATGAATATTTCCTTCAATGACGCTTTGCCATTCACGGAATCTGGCTTGCTCAACCGCGCCGGATCATGGCTTTTCAGCTTAAAGCATAGCAACTGCTATGCTTTCTCACCGAAAAGCCACGCCTGCCGCACTTGCTCTGCGCCATTTTTCCGTGATCTCGTGAAATATCCGGGCTAGGCTGCGGCCGCTATGAGTAAGATCGAAATCTATTCCGGGCCGTTCTGCGGCTACTGCATGCGGGCCAAGGCGCTGTTGAAGAAAAAGGGCCTGGATTATACCGAGTACGACGTATATGCCGATCAGGACAAGCGCGCAGAAATGGTGAAACGCACCGACGGCGGCCGCAGCATTCCGCAAATCTTCATCAACGATCGCCATGTCGGCGGCTACGATGAACTGCATGCCCTGGATCGTAAGGGCGAACTGGATGACTGGCTGCAGGGTTCGGCCAGTTCCTCGCCGGCATCAGGCCACTAGACCCCCTTACAGGACACAAAATGGATGAACTGAACGGGCTTCTCGAAAACAACCGCCGCTGGGCCAAATCCCGCCTCAGCGAGGATCCGGATTTCTTCAAACGGTTATCGAGCCAGCACAAACCGAAATACCTGTGGATCGGCTGTTCGGACAGCCGCGTGCCAGCCAATGAAATTATCGGCCTGCAACCGGGCGAGGTATTCGTGCACCGCAATGTCGGCAATATTGTCGCCCATAACGACCTGAACTGCCTGTCGGCCGTGCAGTACGCCGTTGATGTGCTCGGCGTCAAACACATCATCGTTGCAGGACATCACGACTGCGGAGCCGTGAACGCCGCATTAGAGAAACAACATCATGGCATTGTCGACAACTGGATTCGCGTCATCCGCGACATCTATATCAAGCATGAAGACGAAATAATCGAGTGCAGTGAGCACGAGAAGATGGATAAGCTGTGCGAATTCAATGTTGCGCATCAGGTGGCGAATCTAAGCCATACGCGCATCGTGCAGAATGCCTGGGAGCGCGGTCAGGAACTGTATGTGCATGGCTGGATTTACGACCTCAAGGATGGTCTGCTGCACAATCTCGATATCACCCGGTCATCGCCTTCGGATGTGGCGCCGATCTATCGTGTATCCAGCGATCAGGATTTCAAATAAGCGGCAATGGCGGCCCATGCGTCATAGCCCAGTTGCTCTGGCCTTTTTGCCGCATCAATGCAGAGCCGTTGCCAGTCATCCGCACTTAACACACCCCTGAAATTATTGTTCAACGTCTTGCGCCGATGCGCAAACCCCTGCCGCACCGTACGCTGCAAGGCCTCAAAACTGCACACGGAGCTTCTGCCGTGCGGCGTCAAGACCACCACCTGTGAATGCACCTTGGGCGACGGCGAAAAAGCGCCCGGCGGCAGGCTCAACAGTTTCGAGATTTCATAGTGGTGACGCACGAGCACGCTCAAGCCCCCGTAAACCCTGCTGCCGGGCCCGGCACGCAGGCGCTCGGCCACCTCCTTCTGGTACATCAGGATCATGCCGCCGGAAACCTGTAGCGCAACCAAGCGGGCGGTGAGTGGGCCACTGATATTATAAGGCAGGTTGCCGACAATCCACTCGGGAGCGCATCGGCCAACCGCATCTTCCAAAACCTTGAGCACATCGGCATGCACGACTGAAAGCTGCGAATACTTCTCAGCCTGCTCCGCCCAATACGCCGCAAACCTGTCATCCGCCTCAATGAGGGTCAGCCGGCCGGCTCGCCCAATCAGGTCTTTGGTCAACGCGCCCGTACCGGGGCCAATCTCCAGCACGCTCGCTCCAGCAGGCAGAAGCTCGACCATCCGGCGAATGGCCTGGACATCCCTGAGAAAGTGCTGGCCGAGCGATTTTTTGGCCTGCGCCCTTCCGCCTGAATATGTTTTGATTCCGTCCAGCATGGGCAGGGACGCTAGCAAAGATTGCCTATGCTTGGCATGGCAACGGAGAACGGCAAACAACCATCATGAGATTCCCTCTTGCTTTGGCCGAAGGGGAATCTAGTATTCCCGCCCCTTTTTAAGGCATGCCATGCAGGAGGATAATCCATGGGTTTCACCAGTCATAAGCGCCATCTAATCGCCGGCAACTGGAAAATGAACGAGCTTCTGAGCGAGGCAAAAGATCTTGTAACGCATCTGGGTGAAAATCCAGCGGAGGATCATGTCGAGGTTGCCCTGATGCCGCCATATACGCTACTGCATCCACTGGCTGACCTCCTGGGAGAAAGAAATATCCGCCTGGGTGCGCAGAATGTGTACTTCGAACCGCAGGGCGCATTCACCGGCTCCATTTCCCCGCTGATGCTCAGGGATGCCGGCTGCCATTATGTCATCATCGGCCATTCCGAGCGCCGCGATATCATGGGTGAAACCAATGAACAGATTCGCGCCAAGCTGCATGCCGCCTGGGAAAGCGGTCTGGAGCCGGTGCTGTGTATCGGCGAACATCTGGACGAGCGCGAAAACGGCGAAACCAATGCCGTGCTGCGTTCGCAACTGGTGGTGCTTGAGGGCGCTCCCGAGGGTGCGCCAATTACCGTGGCCTACGAGCCGGTCTGGGCCATCGGCACCGGCAAGACGGCAACCGCGGAACAGGTCACCGAAACGCATGCCTATATACACGAAGAGCTAACCCGGCTGGGCATGGACTGCCGTGTACTGTACGGCGGCAGCGTCAATCCCGGCAATGCTGAAGAGTTGATGGCCTGCCCGGGCGTGGAAGGTGCGCTGGTTGGCGGCGCCAGCCTGGATGCCGACTCATTCACTGCAATTATTCAGGCCGCAGCCAACGTGGCCAACAGAGTATAATATTATGACAACACTTATCGTTACCCTGCATATCATTGTCGCCATCGTGCTGATCGGCGTCGTGCTGATCCAGCGCGGCCAAGGCGCGGATATCGGCGCCACCTTCGGCGGCGGCGGCGCACAAACGCTGTTCGGCAGCCGCGGCTCCGGCTCCTTTCTCGGCAAGCTGACCGGCGCATTGGCCGGGGTGTTCATGATCACCTCGCTGACGCTGGCCTTTTTCTCCCAACAGCAGGGTGGCTCGGTGGTGGAAAGGCAATTGGCACCAGTTCAACCCGTACAGGAAGAATCCTTACCTGTAACAGCACCTGATGAATTTGATCCGAGCAGCCTTCTCGATGAGGGCGCTGAGAATCAGTTGCCTGGAGCAAAATAAAACACACGCCGGAGTGGTGAAATTGGTAGACACGCCATCTTGAGGGGGTGGTGAGCTTGCTCGTGCTGGTTCGAGTCCAGTCTCCGGCACCAACAAGAAAGAGGAAGTGACTCAATATCACTTCCTCTTTTGCGTTAGTCCTGGTATTCCCAACCTTTCACATTCACCAAAACTTCATCTTGGCCATTTATAAACCGGCCCGGATGTGGCATAAATCCACTTGCAAAAAGATTTAACTGCGCAGGAGACAACAGATGCGGAAACACCTTGTCATACTTACAGCCATCGCTTTGGCCGGATGTGCAACCACCGACACAGGCACACAGGAAAAGACCAAACAGGGCGCAGGCGCAGGAGCGCTTCTGGGCGCAGTTGCGGGGGCGATCATCGGTCATCAGATAGATCGCACAGGTGGAGCGCTGAAGGGTGCCCTCATCGGCGCTGCCGGTGGCGCGGCACTGGGTGCCGGGGTCGGTGCCTACATGGATAAGCAACAGCAGGAGTTCGAGCGCGAGCTCGAAAAAGAGCGCGCCGCGCATCAGATTGAAATCGAGCGACTGAAAAACGAGAACCTGAAAATCACCATGGTCAGCGAGGCTTCTTTCGATTTTGATTCGGCGACCATCAACCCGGCCTTCGAGCCTGCCCTGAACAAGGTTGGAGATATCGTCAGCCGCTATTACCGGACAACCATCACCGTGGTCGGCCATACGGACAGCACGGGACCTGCCGATTATAACCAGCAGCTGTCGGAGGCCAGGGCGCAGTCTGTCTCAACGTATCTGCAACAGCAGGGCGTCAGCTCCCGGCGCATCCAGACCGAAGGTCGCGGCGAACATGAGCCACGCGTCAGCAACGACACCGAGGCCGGCCAACAGCTTAACCGCCGGGTGGAGATCACCATCATTCCAAATCGGGATATCAGTTAATCAGTACAGCTCCGGATTGGCTGCACCGTGACTGAACCGGATGTCCTGTGCGTCGGCCACGCCTCCTACGACATCACGATGGCCGTGGAGCATCACCCCGGCCCGGATGAAAAAATCAGCGCCCGTGCAATGACCTGCGGCGGCGGAGGCCCGGCCGCCAATGCTACGGTCGCAGTTGCCCGCCTTGGAGGCAGGAGCGCCTTCGCCGGATTCCTGAGTTCCGATGCCTTCGGACAATCACATCTGGACGAATTGCAGGCCGAAAGCGTGGATACGCGGCTTGTGGTGCGCGGAGACGCCGCCTCGCCCGTGTCCACCATCCTCGCCAAACCGGATAGCGCACGTACCGTCGTCAACCACAAGCAGGACACGCCGTGGCTAACGCCTGACCATGTCGATTTATCTGAACTCAAACCCAAAGCCATCCTGTTTGATGGCCATGAACCGCTGATCTCGCTACCGCTGGCCGAACAGGCCAAGCAAAAAAATATTCCCCTGATTCTGGATGCAGGCTCAGCGCATCGCGGCAGCCGTGAACTGGTGCCGCTCATGGATTATCTCGTGGCCTCAAAAAAATTCGCGTTGGACTTCACCGGCGAAAACAACCCTCATGCAGCCTTGGAAAAGCTGGCTAATATAGCCCCGAATGCTGTCATCACGCTTGGAGAGGATGGCCTGATCTGGGCGCAGGGCGAAACGCGTGGTGAGCTTGCTGCCTTTGACGTTCCGGTGGTGGATTCAACTGGTGCAGGTGATGCCTTCCACGGCGCCTTTGCACTGGGCATCGCGCAAGACATGATATGGGATAGGTTGTTGCGCTTCGCCTCGGCGGCGGCGGCTCTGTGCTGCACCAGGCTCGGGGCCAGAAACGGCATTCCGTCTTTGAGCGATGTGGACGCACTGTTAAGCGAGCAATAGACATGGAAAAGGAAAAGATACTCATCAGCGCCTGCCTGCTCGGACAATTTGTCCGCTACGACGGCGGTACATCCACAGTCTCGAATCCCATATTGAATCGCTGGGACACCGAGGATCGGCTGATACCCATCTGCCCCGAAATGGCCGGTGGCCTGCCCGCGCCGCGCCCGCCAGCGGAGATCATCAAAGCCGACACCGAGGGCGTAATGCGGGGCATCAACGAGGTTCGCACCAAACAAGGCGACAATGTTTCCAGCTTTTTTCTGGATGGCGCCCGGCAGGCATTGGCGCTGGCCGTAGAGCACGACATCCAGTTGGCCATCCTGAAGGAGGGCAGCCCGGCCTGCGGCAGCCGCCAGATCAACGACGGCAGCTTCTCCGGGCGAAAAACGGCAGGGCAGGGGATTACCACATGCCTGCTGCGCCAGAACGGCATCCGCGTATTCAACGAGAAGCAGATCGCCAAGGCAGCCAAGTATCTGGGAAAGCTGGGGCAATCCAGAAGTTAACAACATACTCTTGGCTCAGGGTATCATTTGCGGCTCAAGCCCCCCGGCTCCATCCTTCCATTCGAATGCCTCCCCCCGATATTTAACATCGAACGCAAGTTTCCCTGCCTTGTCGTAATAGTGAAATTCCTGCACCACCTTCCACGTGACGTAACCCAGAACTGCCTTGGGTATCGGATCAAGGCAAATGAGAATCGAACGCATGTCGAATACGTATCTGACCGTAAAATATTTCTGCCCAGGGAAGCGAGCCTTCGTAGCCCGATAGATTTTCTGGGCAAAAACCACAGTCGGCGGATGCCCTGGTGCATCAACGACGCCCTCGTGTGGAGACTCGTTGGGAATCGGGTCATCCCGGAAACAATTTGTGCCTGGCAAAGGCTTGTCCCGGCCCCACGCCCCATACGCCTGCCCGTTTCCGAAGTGATCCTGCCAAGGTGTGCCTTTCATGATCTCCTGCGTACCAGCGGCGCTGATATAGTACATACTGGCCTTTGCCCATTGTTCCCAGCATGTCTTCTTGCAGAGGCTTCCCGCCTTAGGCTCAATCCAGATCAGAAACCGGTTTTTCGGCTTATCAATGCCCCCAATTCGTACGCGTCCGCGCTTTGGAACATCGACACCGTATGAACGAGTGAATTTCTTCAGGCTGATTGAGTTTTTTGTGTCAGTCTTTCCACGATAGGAAAAGCGATACTCCGTTCCTTTCGGAAACTTCTTCAGACAGTCATCGGTCTGCTTCAGTTTTACGATCTTCAGCACAACCTCTATGTCTTTTTTCAGATCAAATGCCGACTGAACTTCCCCTGAAACCGTTCCACCCTTATTGTCGACTTCCTTCTCGAAAGTCGTTGAACCCTGTTTTGCTGTGACCTTGACCTTCTGAATACAAGGGTCAACGTCAGTAATGCTGATGGTCGACCCACACGCGGCTAACACCATAAGAATCATGATTGCCGCAGCCTGTACAACTCTGTTCATAGCCCCCTCCTGTAGCCTTCTTTCTCCCCCTATGGCAATAAATTGCGCCGGGGGACATGCGAAGTCAAACCACTGCATATTCTCCTGCTGGTGTTAGCTTTCGCGCATGCAGCAAATCCTTGTTCATTACGGCGAACTCGCCCTCAAGGGAAAGAACCGCACATACTTTGAGCAGAAGCTTGCTCAGAACGTCCGGCGACTGCTTTTGCCCAAAACGGTCGAGCGCCAATTCGGACGCATGCTGTTCGGATTCGAGACCGTGGACGATGCCTTGCTTGAGCGCATGGCGCTGATCCCCGGCATCCGACACTTCGCACTAATCCACACCGCCAAGACCGAGGTTGAAGACATTGCCAATGTCGCTGAACAGGCCGTGGTTGCGGCAACAAATGGAAAGACTAAGGGCCTGAGCTTCGGCGTCAGCGCCCAGCGTTCGGACAAGCGCTTTCCGCTGACCTCTCCCGAACTGTCCCGCGAGGTCGGAACCCATCTGCGGCAACGGCTCGGCATGCGCGTGAACCTCGATGCGCCGGAACTGCCGGTGCATATCGAGGTGTGCAAACACGCAGCCTATATCTCGACCCGTAAGCACAGGGGCATCGGCGGCCTGCCGGTCGGCTCATCAGGAAAAGGCGTGGTGCTGCTCTCCGGCGGCATCGACTCACCTGTCGCCGCCTACACGATGATGAAGCGCGGCCTGGAGGTCGTGCTCGTACACCTGTACAACAGCTCGATCAACCGCGACTTCACCAAGATCGAGGCGTTGGCGACTCAGCTTTCGCGCTACCAGCCGCGCATCCGCCTGTACATGATTGATCTGGAGGAATTCCAGCGACATACGATTGCGCATGTGCCGGCCAAGTACCGCATGATTATCTATAAGCGCCAGATGATTCGCGCCGCAGCTCAAATAGCTGAAAAGGAAAAGGCCGAAGCCATCGTCACCGGCGATTCGCTCGGCCAGGTGGCCAGCCAGACACTCGGCAACATTAGCGCCATCTACGATGTCTGCGATCTCCCGCTGCTTTCGCCACTGATCGCCTTCGACAAGGAAGAGATCATCGAGCTTGGACGCAAAATCGGCAGCTACGACATTTCGACCGAGGAATACTGCGATATCTGCTCGTACCTGATCGCCAAACATCCTGAAACCCACGCCAGTAAAGCCAAGGTGGCCACCTATGAGCAGGCCCTACCGATCGAGGGCCTGGAGCAGCCCGCCCGCATCGAAAAATTCTCCAATGGCGAAAAAATCAGCCATATATAAGCAGGCCATGCACAGACTCTGATTGACAGCCCCAAAAATTAGGCTATTACATTTCATACATATTTGACCTGCCGGAGGGAGACATGCCCAAGCATCTCATCATGGTTCATGGGCGAAACTTCAAGCCTGACAAGGGTCAGCTTGAGCCCAACTGGACTAAGGCACTTCGTTACGGCATTGCCCGCGACCATGGAGACGAGAAGGCCAACCAGTTTGATGCGGCAACAAAAGAAATGGCTTATTTTGGTGATTTGTCGAATGAATTCCTTAGAGCCTCAGGTCGGGAATATGACATGGAAGCAGATGTCCATGACCGCCAGCTTGCACTTACACAGTTGGAAGCTTACTCCGAAGAGGACTTTCTCAGTAAGAAGACGTATCAAGACCTTCCGGGCTGCAACGCCTGGAAGGAGGCCTTAGCCGATACACTCGGTGAGCTTCTAGAGTTTTTCCACCTAGGAAAACCTGTTATTTCTTTGGTGGTTCCTGATATGGCCGCATACTGGGATTCGGAAACCGACTTCGGCAGCAATCTTCGCTCACGGCTGACTGATCCTTTATTCAAGGCTTTGGACGAAAATAAAGACGTCCTTCTGATCGCACATAGCCTTGGCTCGCTCATTGCTTACGATGTTCTGTGGAAACTTTCCCATTACGGTGAGCATGTGAAGATTCGCGCCAAAAAACTTTCGCTCTTTGTGACCATTGGCAGCCCTCTGGGGGATGAGACATCAAAGCGTCATTTAAAAGGGGCGTCTGCAACCAGAGCCAAGCGTTACCCGCACAATATCAAGCGCTGGATCAATATTGCAGCGGAAGATGACTATATTGCCCACGATGAAAAGATTGCTAACGACTACCGGAACATGGAACGCCTGAAGCTCGTTGAATCGATTTCCGATCATCGCATATACAACCTGTCTGTCAGAGAGGGTAACTCAAACCCGCATCACGGCGCGGGCTACCTGATCCACCCCAAAGTCGCATCCATCGTAGCCGACTGGCTGGATTAGCTTCTGAAAAACTTGTAAAACAAACAGATATCAAATCCGCATTCCCGATTAAGGCATTGGCGGCTATAGTTGCTGCCAGCTAGCCCGCTTTATTCATGAATTACCGTGATGATCGCGCGGAGATTGGATTCGCAAAGAGGTTTTTCGAGGGCGTACCGCACCAGCGGTTACGGCCAACTGAGAACAAACGCCTTTGCGAATTCAAGATCAAGCGATGACGCGAGTATATTTATGAATAAAGTGGGCTAAAAGGAGCGCATCCATGTCCGACAAACCCTGGGGAGGCCGCTTCAGCACCCCAATGGATCAATTTGTAGAGGAATTCAACGCATCCGTTGATGTGGATCGGCGCATGTACGCCGAGGACATTGCCGGCTCCAGGGCCCATGCCCGCATGCTAAACAAGCAGGGCATGCTCAGTAATGACGAGCTTGCCGCCATTCTCAAGGGCCTGGATGAAATCCAGGAAGAAATCGAGCGCGGCGAGTTCGCTTTCCTGACCGAACTCGAAGACGTGCATATGAACATCGAACGCCGCTTGACCGAACGCATCGGCGAGGCCGGCAAGAAGCTGCACACGGCCAGAAGCCGCAACGACCAGGTCACCACCGATACGCGCCTGTTCCTGCGACGCAGGAGTGAAGATGTCCGACAAAGGCTTGTCGCCCTGCAGCAGGTGCTGGTCGATCTGGCCGAGGCGCATGCCGATACCATCATGCCCGGCTTCACGCATCTGCAAACGGCCCAGCCGGTGACGCTCGGCCATCATCTGCTGGCCTATGTGGAAATGCTGGAGCGCGACAAAGGCCGCGTTGACGATGCGGCGGCGCGCATGAATCAATGTCCGCTCGGTGCAGCCGCGCTGGCCGGTACAGGCTTTGCCATCGACCGCGACATGACTGCTGAGGAGCTCGGATTTGACGGCCCCTGCGCCAATTCGCTTGATGCCGTCTCCGACCGCGACTTCATTCTCGAATTGTTGGGGGCTGCCGCGATTGCGGCCGTTCACCTCTCGCGGCTGGCCGAAGAGTTGATCCTGTGGTCAAGCGCCCAGTTCGCCTTTATCGAGCTGCCTGACGCCTACTGCACCGGCTCCTCAATCATGCCGCAGAAGAAAAATCCCGACATGCCCGAACTCGTGCGCGGCAAGACAGGCGGCATCATCGGCGGACTTGTCGCCACGCTGACGACGATGAAGGGGCTGCCGCTGGCCTACAACAAGGACATGCAGGAAGACAAGAGAGCCATCTTTTCCGCACTCGATGATCTCGAAGGATCACTGCGCGTGTTCGCAGAAATGCTGC
Organism: Zetaproteobacteria bacterium; assembly: GCA_003228735.1. Taxonomy (GTDB): domain Bacteria; phylum Pseudomonadota; class Zetaproteobacteria; order Mariprofundales; family Mariprofundaceae; genus SZUA-181. Next base: position 3,001 of record QIFG01000037.1, on the reverse strand, counting down.
CCGGCACCACAATCAACAAGCAGGCCATGCAACAAGCCGCGGCAGGCGGCTTTTCAACCGCCACCGATCTTGCTGACCGGCTGGTGCGTGGTGGCGTGCCATTCAGGGAAGCGCACAAGATCACCGGCAAAGCCGTGGCCCTCTGCCTTCAGGAAAGCAAGGGGCTGGCCGATCTGACTGACGATGATTGCGCGTCCATTGACGCAAGACTTGCAAAAGATATGGTGCGCGATCTTTCGGTGGAAGCCAGCGTGGCTGCCCGCAATCATTTCGGCGGCACATCCCCCGAACAGGTAAAATGTCAGGTAACATCCTGGCGCCAACGACTGGAGTAAATCATGCACAGGTTTCAGCATCTCATCCTTATTGTCTGCCTCGGCCTTGTGCTTGCCGGCTGTGGCCGTAAGGAGCCACCACAGATAACCGATGAACGGCAGGAGCCGCACATCGCGAGCCTCGAACACATCATTTCAGGCAACAGCCTGAAGCTGGACCTGCGCCTTGCAGGCGGTGCGGATGGCATCGGTTACCAGGTGGACCGAACCGAGCAGGATCCGGACTGCAAATGCCCGAGCTTCTGGCGGCGGTATTATGAACTGCCGCCGGAAACGGATCGCGCTGGCAAGCCGATCGTGCAGATGTTCAATCTGCAAACTCATAAGAGAGCATTTTATTTTCGCCTCCGCGCGGTAGACGGCCTCGGCCGGCTCAGTCCGTGGAGCAAGCCCATCTTCGCCCAGGCCGAGGTAATGCTCGATTGAAGCTGGCTCAAACCCGGCTGCAACAGCTTGGGCCCTATCCGTTTGAACGTCTGAGCGCCCTGTTTTCAGGGCCTTCCCAAAATTCGCAGCTTGAGCCGATCGATGCCGGAGCAGGGGAGCCGAGGCTACCGCTGCCTGCATTCGTGCAGCCCACGCTGGACGAGCATATCGGCGGCTTCTCGCGCTATCCGAGCACACGCGGCGACATCGGCCTTCGCCAGGCCATCGCCCGATGGCTTGAGCGCCGGTACAATCTAAATGGCATCGATCCAAACCGGAATGTACTTACAGCCAATGGGACGCGGGAAGCGCTGTTTGCCGCAGCCCACGCCCTCATCAATCCCGAGGCGGACGAAAAACCGTATGTACTGATGCCCAACCCGATGTACCAAATCTACCTGGGTGCAGCCGTAACAGCGGGTGGCATCCCGTACTTGCTGCCATGTGAGGCGGAAAACGGCTTTGAGCCCAGGCTGGAGACAGTGCCGGAAGATGTCTGGCGGCGCACAGCGCTGGTCTATGTCTGCTCGCCTTCAAACCCGACCGGCTGGGTGGCGGAAGCCGCCTACTTTGAACACCTGCTGAAGCTCGCCGACGAACATGATTTTTATGTGCTGTCCGATGAGTGCTATTCGGAGATTTACTGGCAAACCCCGCCGGCCGGCCTGCTGGAGGTTGCAGCCGGGCTCGGCAGGAGTGACTTCGAGCGTTGTCTGGTTTTCAATTCGCTGTCCAAACGCTCCGCCCTGCCGGGCATGCGTTCGGGACTCATTGCCGGAGATGCAGAGCTGATTGAGCGCTTTGCCAAGCTCAGAAGCTACACGGGCTCGGCCACGCCTCTGCCATTACAACATGTCGCCATACAAGCCTGGCAGGATGAGGAGCATGTGCAGCAGCATCTTACAGGCTACCGCGCCAGCCTGAGAGCCTTTTTTGACGAATACGGCACGGAAAACATTCCTTCCGGCAGCTTCTTCTGCTGGCTGCCAGTCGAAAACGATGAAGCCTTTGCTGTCGCAGCTTACGAACAACAGGCCGTGACCATTCTGCCGGGAAACTACCTCGGCGCCACCAATGATCAGAGTTATAATCCCGGGTCGGGTTACGTGCGGGTTGCCCTGGTGGATGGCCCTGAAAAAGCTGCCGAGCTTGCCCGCAGGCTGAAAGCGGTCAAAGCTTAGGCCATGCGGATTCCGGCACATATCGAACAGAAGGTCAGAGAGCTGTCCACGGCAGGCGGCACGCTGAATTGTTATATCTACGACACGAAAGCCATGCGCGACAAGATCGCCCTGCTGCAATCCATCATGCCGGCAGGCGTGGAAATCTTCTATGCGATGAAGACCAATCCGCATCCGGCCTTTCTGGACGCAGCCCTTACGGCCGGCGCCCAAGGCATCGAAATCGCATCACTGGGCGAAGCCGAGAAGGCTGTTGCTGCGGGATTCAGGCCAGAGCAGTTGATCTACACCGGCCCCGGTAAGACAGAGGAAGAGCTGTGCTGGAGTGCCGCAAATGGTGTGCACACGGTGCATGTCGAATCCCTTGTGGAAGCGCACAGGCTGAACGCCATCTGCGCCGAGCAGGGAAAGACGCAGGATGTACTGCTGCGCATCAACGCCGATTTCGACATCCATGAAGCACAAACCACCTTCTCCGGCGGCTCCAAGAAATTCGGTGTGGATGAGGAAAAGCTCGACGATGTGCTGCCGCAGCTTCTGGCGCTCGACTGCCTGAACTTCCGCGGGCTGCATGTCTATGCCGCCAGCGGCGTGCTCGATGTGGCCGATCTCCTGAAGAACTGCGAACTGGTCTTCGGCCTGGGCAAAAAGATCGAGACGCAGCATGAAGGGATAATCTGCGACATCATCGACTTTGGCGGCGGCTTCGGCATCGACTATCTTGAAACAGGCCACGATTTCGATCCACAGGCTTATGCTGATGGCCTGAGGAAGCTGATCAATGATTACGGCTTCGCTGGACGCACCTTCTTTCTCGAACTGGGGCGATATCTCGCTGCCGATTCCGGCTGGTTCTGTACCGAGATTCTGGACATCAAGGAATCACGCGGCAAAAAACAGGTGGTCTGCGCCGGCGGCATCAACCATTTCCGCCGCCCGGCAGCATTGGCGATAAACCATCCGCTGGCCATCGTCCGCATGGATTCTCCCCGGCTGTTCGATGCACAGGATGCGGTTCAGGGTGAAGAGGTCTACTTCGGCGGCCCCTTATGCACCGGC